>JBBDXH010000164.1:125-2552 GCA_040902395.1 Dehalococcoidia bacterium | reverse complement strand
GCCCTCGGTGCGCGATGGTGGAACGATCCAATGGCCGCGACGAAGGACGACGACCACTACATCGCGATCGCGCGCTCGATCCCCGAGGTCTTCCGGCACCGCGACGCCGACGAGGACAGCACGGCGACGGTCGAGCGAAGCGGCCGCTTCGCCGTCGACTTTCACTTCAAGACCGAGCGCGTGCGCGTCTTCGTGCATCCGCGGACGGAGCGCGTCGAGGGCATCGTCCGCTTCGCGCGGTAGCCCGTCCGCGCTCGGGTCAGGTCAGCGTGAGGGTGTCGGGCGAGCAGACGGTGCCGGCGGGTCCGGTGAGCCACGCGAGCCCGCCTGCGTCGGCGTCGGCACCGGAACTGTCTCGGGCGCCGTCGGAGACGGCACCGCTGTCGGTGGAGATGCGGGTGTAGGGACGGGAGGTGCGGTCGCGGTCGCGGGCCGCGTCGGCGCTGCCGTCGGAAGCGGGGGCACCGCTCGGGTCGGCGCAGGACCCGTGGGCAGTGGTGGACTCTGCGTCGCCGTCGGCGCTGCCGGGGCGGGCGCGACGGCGGGAGGCGGCGTCGCCAGCGGGAGGAGCGGCGCGCGCCCGCTCTGGGCCCGCGCAAAGTCCTCGGCGATGGGCGGTGCGGTCGCGGCTCCCGCCATTAGGAAGAACACAGTCGCCGCGGCCAACGCCGCCGTCGCGCCCCGCAGTCCAGGGGCACGGCGACGGCTCACATCGCGCCGGCGGTAGCGCACGGGCCGCGCGTCGGCCGCGGCCGAGCGGATCGCGGAAAGCGAAGTGAGGAACGCGCTGCCGAAGTACAGCGACTGCCAGAAGCACAGCAGCGCCACCGCCAGACCGAACGAGGATCCCGCGGCCAGCGCCGCGAAGCCGGCCAACAGGCACACGGCCGCGACCGCCGTCTCCGCGCGCGTTGTGCCCAGCGCGCGCGCGACGCTCGTGTGCGAGCGCACCTTGCTCGTACGGAGGAACGTCGTCGTGGGGTGCATGAGCGCCGCGAGGCAGGCCTGAGTGACGACCCAACTGAGGCTGAACATGCTGACCGCCGCCCGCAGCGCGTCCGGCACACCGATCCCGAGCGCGACCCGTAGCGCCCAGATGAAGCGCACCACGGCGGTGGTGAGGAAAAGGAGCGGGAACAGAACGATGGCTTCCGCGAGCGGACGTGCCACGAGCCCGCCGCCGAGCGTCAGTGCGGCGGCTCCCGCGACGAGGAACGCCGCGAAAGCGAGCTGGAGCGGCTCGCCGAACCACTGAAGCCCCGCGGCGAAGTACCAGGCGCGTTGCGCCGTGGTGAGTCGATCGCCGCTCGGTCGTGGCCATAGCGGCGCCAGCGCCCTCCAGTGCTTGCGCAGGATCTGGATGCCGCCGAAGCACCAGCGGAAGCGCTGCTTCTTGTAGCCGTCGAAGTCGAAAGGCATGAGCCCGCGACCGTAGGTCCGGTCGACGTAGATGCCATCGTGGCCGCGCTGGAGGAGGCGGAGGCTCGCCTCGGCGTCCTCGGTGATGCACCACTCGTCCCAGCCGCCGATCGCCTCGAGCGCCGCGCGGCGGATCAGACCCATCGTGCCGCCGAAGATCGCGGCGTTGTGCTCGTTGCGGGCCGCCATCGAGACGCGGAAGAAGTACGCGTACGCGCGAAGACAATCCGTCAGGTAGGCGTTGCCCTCGAACTCGCGGTAGTCCTGAGGCGTCTGGACGAACGCGACCTTCTCATCGCGGAAGTACGGCACCAGGTCGCGGAGGAAGCCGGACTCGACGACGTAGTCCGCGTCGACGATGCCGACGATCTCCGCCCGAGGATCGGTCCGGCGGAGCGCGAGGTTGCACGCGCCTGCTTTGAAGCCCGCCAGCGGCGACACGTGGATGAAGCGGAAGCGCTCCCCCAGGCGGGCGCAGTGCTCCTGGACCGGCTCCCAGAGCGCCCGCTCCGGCGTGTTGTTGTCGACCACGATCACCTCGAAGCGGCCGTAGTCGAGGCGAGCGAGCGCGTCCAGCGTCTCGATGAGCAGCTCCGGCGGCTCGCTGTACGCCGGAACGTGAAGCGACACGAACGGGTCCGGCCGGGCCGGGTCCTTCTCGGGGGGAGCCGCGCGACGGCGCCAGCGGACGCGGCACAGGGCGTCGAAGGTCTCGTACGCGTACACCCCCGCGAGTGAGAGCGCGACTACCTCGAGCGCGAGCAGGACGGTCGAGATGAGCGCCGCCGGCCCAAGCCCCGCCGCAAGGGTCAGATCGCCCACGTACGCGAGGTAGAGAAGCCCAGTGATCGCGTACGCGCTGAAAGCGGCGCGCGCCGGAGCGCTCCAGTCGCGGAGCACGAGAGTGCCCGCGGCGAGCGCGGCCGCGTGTACGACGACCGCCGCCGGCCCGGCCTCGAGCGCCGCGGCGGCCACCGTGAGGAGTACGACGTTGGCGAGCCAGTAGAG
>JBBDXH010000164.1:0-115 GCA_040902395.1 Dehalococcoidia bacterium | reverse complement strand
GGGGGGTCGGCGCCGCCCGCGCCTGGCGCAGCCGGGCCCCGGCCAGCACGACGAGGCCGAGGTTCACCAGGAGGACCAGTGCGCCGAGCGGAATGAGGGAAGCCAGGGGGCTCAC
>JBBDXH010000163.1:0-17953 GCA_040902395.1 Dehalococcoidia bacterium | reverse complement strand
TGATCAAGACCGAGGGCCTCGACGCCACCGGGCGCGAGCGCATCGTCCGCGAAGCCCAGGCGATGGGACGCCTCGGCGCGCACCCGCACATCGTCACGATCTTCGAGATCGGCCCTTCGCCAGAGCCTGCCCTGAGCTTGTCGAAGGGCTCAGGGCAGGCGACGTCCGACGCGCCCTACGTCGTCACGGAGCTGATGGGCGGTGGTGACGTCGAGGGGCTGCTCAAACAAGCAGACGGCGCGCTGCCGCTCGCGCGCACGCTCGAGATCGCGAAGGACGTCGCGCGCGGTCTCGTCTTCGCGCACGACAAGGGCGTCGTGCACCGCGACCTCAAGCCGGGGAACGTCTGGCCGACCGACACGGGCGTCGCGAAGATCGGTGACTTCGGGCTCGCCGTCTCGCTGGACCGCTCGCGGCTCACGCAGCACGGGATGATGGTCGGGACCGTTGCGTACATGCCGCCCGAGCAGGCGCTCGGCGGCGAGACGACGCCGCAGGCGGATCTCTATTCGCTCGGCGCGATGCTCTACGAGATGGTGACGGGCAAGCCGCCCTTCCAGGCCGACGACCCGACCGCGGTGATCTCCCAGCACATCAACACGCCGCCGGTCGCGCCGTCGTGGAACTCAGATCGTTGCCCGCCGGACCTCGAGCAGCTGATCCTGCGACTGCTCGCCAAGGTGCCCGCCGATCGCCCAGGCTCGGCTGCCGAGGTGCTCGCCGCGCTCGAGCGTGTCGATCCCGATGCAACGTCCGCGTCGCACTCCGACTCGCAGGCGAACCCGCTCGACCGCCTCGCGCGCGGCGTGTTCGTCGGGCGGGAGCGCGAACTCGAGCGGCTGCGGAGCGCATTCGACAACGCGTTCGCGGGTCACGGTTCGGTGGTGATGCTGGTGGGCGAGCCGGGCATCGGCAAGACGCGCACCACGCAGGAGCTCGAGACGTACGCGCGCATGCGCGGCGCGAAGGTGTTCTGGGGCCGCGCGCACGAAGCGTCGGGCGCGCCACCCTACTGGCCCTGGGTGCAGGTTGGCCGCGCGTACCGCGACCAGACGCCCGAGGAGACGCGCCGTCGCGAATGGCAGCCGTACGCCTTGGAGCTACAGCGCATCTTCCCGGCGCTGCGTGATTTGTTCCCGGGTTTGCCGCCGCCTCCGCCCGCGGACTCCGAGGAGGCGCAGTTCGCGCTCTTCGACGCGTGGTCGTCGTTCATCCGCGCGGTCGCGGCAGAGACGCCACTGCTGATCGTGCTCGACGACGCGCACTGGGCGGATCGCGCCACGCTGCGCATGCTCACGCACCTTTCGCGCGACATCGATCGCGCGCGCCTGCTCGTCCTCGGCACGTACCGCGACACCGATCTCGACCGCTCGCATCCGCTCTCCGAGGCGCTGGCGGAGATGAACCGCGAACAGCTCTTCTCGCGCGTGCTGCTGCGCGGACTGAGCGAGGAAGAGACCGCGGGCTACATCCGCGCCACGGCCAACGTGCAGCCATCGGCCGAGCTCGCGCACCGCATCCACGTCGAGACCGAGGGCAACCCGTTCTTCCTCAGCGAGGTGGTCCGCCTGATGGCAGAGGAAGGCGCGCTGACGTCGACGTCGCTCTCCGGGATCGCGATCCCCGAGGGCGTGAAGGAGGCGCTCGGCCGGCGCCTCGACCGACTGTCGCCGGAGGCGAACGAGCTGCTGAGCGTCGCTGCCGTGGTCGGTCGCGAATGCTCGCACGCGCTGCTTTCTGCGCTCGTCGACTTCGACGAAGACACGCTGCTGCGCCTGATCGAGGAGGCGCTCCGCGCACGCGTGATCGAGGAGACAGGCGTCGCCGGCGAGTACCGGTTCACGCATGCGCTGATGCAGGACGCGCTCTACACGGAGCTCTCGACGGCGCGCCGCGTGCGCATGCATGGCCGTGTCGCCGAGGCCATCGAGGCGCTATACGCGGCGAGTCTCGATGGCTATGCCGCCCAACTGGCGCGACATTTCGGCGAGGCAGCGGTGATGAACCGTTCCCTGGCGGAGAAGGCAGTGCGCTACGCGGAGCTCGCCGCGCTACAGGCAGAGTCCGTCTCGGCATGGGACGAGGCGGCGAAGTGGTATCGGGAGGCCCTCGCCGGGCTCGAGGGGCTACCTGCCGATTTCGCGCGTGAAGGCACGTTACGGATTTCGCTGTGCCTCAGTCTTCGGGCCGCCGGGCTGCGGGGTGACGGTTGGACGGCGTTCCACCAGGCGGTTGCTGCGCTTCGTCGAGCCACCGATGCGCGGCTGTTCGCCGCCCAACTGGTCCGTTCGCTGGATCCACTGGTGATCCCTCCGGAGATCGAACCGTTGAAAGACGTGTTGCGGGAGGCGCTCTCAGGACTTGGCGAGGACCCTTCGGCCGACGCCTGCCACCTCCTTGCGGCGTCGGCGGCGAGTGACTACTCGACTGCCGGCGACGCCCCGGCTGAGCGTGCACGTGCGATGGCGAAGGCTCTGGGCCTGACCGGAACCGCCTGGCCCTGGCGCGTCGATCAGCGCGAACAGTTCGTGCGCCAGTTGCGAGGTGACATCGATGGTGCCGTCAGACTGGGCGAGCGCCGACATGCCGAACTTGTCGCTGCGGGTCTGCCGCCTTCATCGCTCCTGGCGATCACTCCCCTCTGGATGGCACTCGTGGCCCTGGGCACTTCGGGCGAAACCGGTCGCCAAGAGGAGATGGCGCGGCGCACGCTCGCGCTCGCTCAGGAGGGCCACAACCCGGGCATGCAGACCGAACCGCGAAGTGCCCTTGCGCGGATCGCCCTGGCTCGCAACGAGCGCGCGCAGTTCGACACCTACGTCCGGGAGAATCCGTCGTGCTTCAATCTGGCGCGAATCGCCACGTATGACGCGATCGTTCGTGCGGACGTGCCGGAGGCAAGCCGGATCTTGCCGCCTCGCGACCACCCGAGACGACCGGTCGGAGAACCGACGCTGCTGTCGCTGGAGATACACGTGCTCATGGCGAAGGGGGGTGGTCCTGAAGCGGAGCGCCTCTTCGAGGAATGGCGGCAGTTCCTCGACAGATCGGGTTTCGCACCGGTGAGGGCGGTCGCCGAGCTGGGCGAGTGTTTGTTCGCACTCGGCGATCGCGCGCTGTTCGAGCGGTCGTACCGCTTGCTCGAAGATTCGCGCTGGTTCCGGAACGCTCCCTTCTCGGGCGAACAGGGCGATGTCATGCGCGGCCTCCTGGTACTCCGCCTCGGTGATGTCGACGCCGCGGAACGCCACTATGCCGAGGGACTCGAATGGGCACGCCGCCCCGATGTGCGGTACGGCCTCGTGGAGGGCCGCTGCCGGCAGGGTCTTGCCGAGGTCGCCGAGCGGCGAGGCGAGCAAGCCCTCGCGATGGAGCACCTTGACGCCGCGGCCGCGAAGTTCGCTGAGTACGGCGCGAAGTTCTACCTCGACCAGGTGCTGGCGAAGAAGCAGATCCTCAAGGCGTAGCGCCGCGCAGCGTTTCCCGTGCACCCCGGCACCGCGACGCGATTCCCGTAACTCGCTCTGCCGAGCGCAAGGACCGCCGATCGCGCCCGACGGCCCTGCGAGCTGGTGAGACTTGCGCTGACCACAACGGCCCGCGGAGGCTCCTTGTGCATCAGCCTCTGCGGACGTCGCAGCGGCGCCCCGTCGAGATCCCGGCTACGCCTCGGCGCTGGCCGGTTGCTCCTCCCAGTGCCGCGGGGCGCCCATCGCGTCGTACCAGGCTACCCAGTCGCTCGGCAGCTGCTCGTCGACGCGCAGGATCTCGTCGCAGCGGATGCCGCTCAGCCTCGCGTGGGTCTCGATCAGCGACGCGTGGCTGGCGACGTAGATGGATCGGAAGCGCCTCCACTCATCGTCCCAGAAGGAGCGGATCCAGGAGATGCCCGGGCTCGCGAGACCGGTGGCCGAACGGAACAGCGGCGCATCCGGCTCGCCTGGCGCCGTATCGAGTGGCAATCTCCGCGTGACCAGGTAGAAATTGGCATCGGCGGAGGCCCGCCCGTGCGCGGCCTCCGGGTGCAGGGTGGGCAGGTACTCGATGACCTCGCGGATCTCGCTAAAGGGCACGGCGCAGAGCTCGGAGTGCCGGCGGACCGCCTCCAGCGACGGTCCCTCGTACACGCACATTGAGTGGACCGCCTCGCCGCCGTCCCAGGTGTACGAGCGCTGCCAGCGCACGCCCTCAAACTGGATCGCCCCGCCGATCATGCGCCCGACGAGCGCGTCCAGCTCGGCGTCCGAAAGACTGGCGTCGACTTGCCTCAAGATCGTGTAGAGAGGCATGCCTGCATCCTTCCTGCGAGCGAGAACGCAGCGTCCGCTACTCGCCCTCCTCGTCCGGTCCGATCGGTTCCAGCACCCTGGTGAGGTCACTCTCCTTGATGCGGATCGACTTCTGTCCGGCAAGCTTTGAGGCCGGCAGTTTACCCGCGCGTATCCAGGCTCGCACGGTTTGCACGTGGACGCGGAAGTACTCGGCGGCCTCCTCCGTGCTGAGCAGACGCTCCGCTGTCGCGCGCTCAGGCGGGCGTCCGGCCGATAACTCCGTGATGTAGCGCCCCACGTCCTCGACACTCACGCCGAGCTCCCCGAACACACGCCCAGGCAGGCCCTCGGGCGTCCGCATGAACGCCCGCAGGAAGGTCAGTTCATCGACATCCTTGCGGCCCGTCCGGCGCATCTCCTGGACAACCGTCCTCGAGAAGCGCACCAGGTCGTCAGCGGTCGGGGGATGGTCCGGGCCACCCTGGCCTCGGGCAGCCGATGCATAGAACTGCTCTTCGACGACGCGCAGATCGATCGCGATCGGGCCAAAGATGAAGAAGCCGAGCCGGCTGTGCATCCTCAGGAAGCTCAGGAACTCCATGTCCAGGGTGCTGGGGGCGTAGTCGAGCTCGGCGGCGAGTTGCCAGCGGCTTCGCCACAGCTCGCCCAGCCACCCTCGTGCGCCCGTGGCCGAAGGCTGAAGCGACTCACCCGGGTCTGCCTCACGGAGCAGCTGGTCGTCGTTCATACGGGCATGAAAGCACGGCTCAACGCACAACGCAAGACTCATCATCGCTCACAACGTCCTTGACAAATGTAATCGCGCGGCGTAGAAAGTGCGCCATTCGTTGTGATGCGTTGTGCGGCCGCCCGCCGCCAAGGCGGTGCCCGAGTCAGCAGAGAGGAGCCAGTGATGGCCGTGGCGACCGGGCTGGATGAGGCGCGCTTCGATGAGCTCGGGCAGTGGTTCCGCGGCGAGCTGCTGCGGCCCGGCGATCTCGGCTACGACCAGGGGCGCCAGCTGTGGAACGCAATGTTCGATAAGCGGCCCGAGGTCGTGGCGATGTGCACCGGGGCGGCGGACGTAATCGACGCCGTGAACTTCGCTCGCGAGCAGGGCCTGCGCGTGGCCGTACGAGGCGGCGGCCACTCCGTCGCCGGTCTGGGCTCCCTCGACGGCGGGATGATGATCAACCTCTCGCGCATGGACGGCGTGCACGTGGACCGGAAGGCGGGCACCGTGCGCGTCGAGGGCGGGGCGACCTGGGGCGACGTCGACCGCGAGACGCAGGCGTTCGGCCTCGTGGCGCCCGGCGGGATCGTCAGCGATACCGGTGTGGCGGGGTTGACGCTCGGCGGCGGCCTCGGCTGGGTGCGCGGGAAGTACGGACTCAGCTGCGACAACCTGCTGTCAGCCGAGGTCGTGACCGCCGAGGGTGAGCTCCTCACGGCGAGCGCGACTGAGAACGCGGACCTCTACTGGGGGCTGCGCGGCGGGGGCGGCAACTTCGGCATCGTGACCTCGTTCGAGTTCGGGCTCCATCCACTCGGACCGACGGTGATGGTGGCGCTGCCGATCTACCCGCTCGAGGAGGCGCCGAGCATCCTGCGCGGCTGGCGCGACTTCATGCGGAGCGCGCCGGACGAGGTCACCTCGCACGCCGGGATCTGGACGTTCCCGGGTGAGCCGCCGGGATTGCCGCCGGAGGCAGTCGGGCGAGACGTGATCTTCACGGCGGCCGTCTACGCCGGGGCAGTCGAGGAGGGTGAGCGCGTACTCGGGCCGCTGCGTGAGCTCGGAGCGCCCATCGTCGATATCAGCTCGCCCATGCCCTTCCGCGCGCTCCAGAGCTCCTTCGATCCCTTCTTCGGCGTGAAGGGCACCGTGCGCGCGTACTGGAAGTCGCTCTACCTCACGGAGCTCTCGGACGCAGCGATCGACGTGATCGCGCGTCGCGCGCTCGCCCGCCCCACGCCGTGGACATCGTTCAATATTCCGTTCTTCGGCGGCGCCGTGACTCGCGTCGGAGCCCAGGAGACGGCGTTCGGTCCCCGCTGGCCCTTCATGGTCTCGATCGATGCCAACAGCGTCGATGACACCGTGTCCGATGAGGAGCTGAAGCGCTGGACGCGGGAGTTCTGGGCGGAGTTGCAGCAGTTCTCGGCCGAGGGTGCCTACCTCAACTTCGTCGGCGAGGAGGAGCAGGGCATGGAGGAGATCGTGAAGCTCGCCTACGGCGCGAACTACGAGCGGCTACGAGAGCTCAAGCGGAAGTACGACCCGCACAACTTCTTCCGCATCAACCAGAACGTCGCGCCATAGGGGGGATCTGGCTGCGGGGATCCGCGACGCGCCGCATACGCCGAACCGCGGGGATCGCGCCCGCGGTCGAGAGGCTCTTCGAGGAGGACGACATGACCATCGCTGCTGCCGCCGAGACAGTCGCCACGCCGTTCAGCCTGGTACGGGCACTCCGCCCGCTGATCGTCGAGCACCGCCGGTGGGCGGAGGCGCACGCGCGGATCGCGCCCGCGGTGCTGGAGTCAGCACGGCTGGCCGGCGCCTTCACCCTGTGCGCCCCGCGGGAGGTCGGGGGCGCCGATACATCGTTCACCGCGCTCATGGAGATCTTCGAGGAGCTCGGCTACGCCGACGCAACGGTGGCCTGGCACGCCGCGAACTCTGTGGTGGTTGCGACGGTGCTCGCGAACATCCCGGACGATCAGCGGGCGCGGATCTGCGCAGACCCGCCGGGACCGTACGGGCTATCCGCGATGCCGGCGGGTGTGGCGATCCCGGTCGCCGGCGGGTACCGGCTTTCGGGCCGCTGGCCGTTTGTGACGGGCGTGCTCGACGCGCCGTGGTCGTCGCTCCTCGGCGTGGTGCACGAGGGGGACCAGCCGCGGCTCATCGACGGGATTCCAGACGTGCGTTGGTTCCTGGTACCGGCTTCGGGCATCAGCGTTGAGCGCACCTGGGACGCATCGGTGGCAATGCGCGGCACCGGCAGTCACGCCGTCTCGGCGCAGGACGCGTTCGTGCCCGAGTCCCTGGCCGTGGTCGCTCCAGCGCGTGAGACACCGCAGCATCTCCGGTCGCACGCGGTGCGGCTGCCGCGCGGGGCCGCCACTCCGGTCACCAACGCCGCGATTGGGGTCGGGCTCGTGCGGCGAGCGCTGGACGAAGCGCTACGGGTGACGCGCGAGAAGCCGCTCGCGGGGACAGCGGTGGGGCTACGAGAGCTGCCCGGCCGGCAGCGCTTGATCGGCAACGCGGCGGCCGCCGTTCCCGGCTTGAAGGCCGCGCTCCTGAGCGTCGCAGAGGAGGTCGATGCCAGCCTGGGTGAGAGGCCGGCAGACGTCCCGGAGGAGGTCCGCGCGCGAATGTGGGGCACGATGTTCTGGGTGCTCGACCATTGTCGCGCGTTGATGTCGGAGCTGGTCACGCTCATGACGAGCTCGTACTTCAGCTCCGCGAACGAGTGCGAGAGCGCCGCACGAGATCTCAACGCGATCTGCGCCTCGATGGAGATTGTTCGCGGAAACGTGGAAGCGGGCGGTCGCGTGCATCTCGGACTCGCCCCCGATGCGCCGGGGTTCTGAGACCAGCCGCGCCCGAGGACGGCCGCGGTTCAAGGGACAGGACGGCACGAAACCACCACCAATTGCATCGGAGGGCACTGTGATCGCCACCGTTGATGTCCGCCAGGCCGTCCGGGAGCTCGAGCCAATGATCCGACGGCACGCCGACGCCGCTGAGCGGGAGCGGAAGATGGCGCCCGAGGTCATGTCCGCCCTGGTCGATTCTGGCCTCCTGCGCATGTGGGTTCCGACGGCGCTGGGCGGGCTGCAGGTAGACCCGAACGAGACGCTCGAGGTGATCGAGGCGCTCTCGAACATCGATCCCTCGACCGGGTGGGTGGTGAGCAACTGCGTGTTCAGCTCGACCGCGTGCCAGTTCCTCCCGGCCGATGTCGCGGCGGATCTGCTCGGCGATCCCGGGGCCGTGATCTGCGGGTCCTTCGTGCCGCCGGGGACGGCCCGGAGCGCCGGCGGCGGACTCCTGATCAGTGGCCGCTGGACGTTCGGCAGTGCGGCGCACTACGCGACGACCCTCGGCGTGCTCACGCTGCTGACCGACGACGATGGACTGGTGATGGGAGCGGACGGGGCACCGACGAGCGTGGTGGCATACGTCGACCCGAAGCAGGCCACGCTGCTCGACACCTGGCACACGCTGGGGCTGCGGGCGACGGGCAGCACAGACTTCACCCTTGACGCGCTCCACGTACCGACCGATCACACGTTCGTGCTGGGGGCATGGGAGCCGCCCGAGGGGCCGTTCGACGCGCCGCTCTACCGCATGGGACTGATGATCGATGCAGTTCGCATCGCGCAGGTCGGCGTGGGCATCGCCCAGGGGGCACTCGATGAGTTCGTCGAACTCGCATCAACCAAGACGCCCGCGTACACGGCGACGCTCACCGCTGATCGAGCGACCGTCCAGGAGCGCGTGGCGCGGGCGCAGGCGCTGATCCAGGCCGGTCGCAGCAGCCTGCGCACGACCGTGTCCGATGCGTGGCAGACCGTTCAGGAGGGACCGCGCATCACCGGGCCGGCCTGCGTGCCGATGGGGCTCGCGGCTTCCTTCGCCCTCGATGCGTCGGTGCAGGCTGTCGACCTGCTGTACCAGTCCGCCGGCACGACGGCGTTCCGCGACGAGTCGCCGCTGCAAAAGCGGTTCCGCGATCTCCAGACGCTGCGACAGAACGCGATCGCCTCGTGGAGCCGCTACGAGTCGCTGGGAAAGCTGATCCTCGGACGTCCGAGCGACTGGCCGCTCCATCACCTGTAGGCGTGGGACGAAACCTGCCGGTGGGAGTCACGCGGGGACGCTCCTCGGCGCGTGCTGCCTCGAGAGATGTGCGGGCCCGGGCTCTCAGCCGGCACGCGACGCAGCCGCCTGCGGCGGTGCGCGGCGGTCGCCTGTCGGCCGGCCGGCTCGACACGGCGCCGCCTCGGCGGCGGCGGGGCGTGTCGGCGGCTTGTCGGCCGCCCGTCCTTGCTGAGCGAATCGAGCGGGCCGCTCGACGTGGGCGCTGACTGCCGGCGGCGGTGGCGCGTGTGCGGGGTACTGGTCGGGGAGACAGGATTTGAACCTGCGGCCTCCTGACCCCCAGTCAGGTGCGCTACCAGACTGCGCCACTCCCCGCGTCCAGAGGGCGGATGCTAACACGCCCTCCGCGCACGGCCACGAACTGCGCGGTAGCCGTGGTGACGGACGCGGCAAGTGCCGATGGTCCGCCTGCGAGCCGTGCCGTGCTGCGCCGGGACCTCGGTGCGTGCACGAACGCGGGAGGCGTGATGAGCGGTGACGTTGCCCACGCCTGAGCGCAGGATCGCAGCTCGCCGGACCGGTGATCTCCCGCACCGGAAGGTTGGGCGCCCCACCGTGCCGCCGCGGCCGGTGGGACTTGGTGAGTTGGCGATTTCCCCGTAATCTGTCCGAGGCCGACGTGATATCCAGCCGCCGATGACCAGCCGCGTGGATGCCGATGACCACCAGCCTTGATGCCCTCACCGCAACCGGTCCCGACGGTCTCTACGTCTCCTTGCTGGGGACGTTCCGGCTATCGGTTGGTGCCGTGCCCGTGACCCTGCCGGTGGGATCCCAGCATCTGCTGGCGTTTCTCGCGTTGCGCGAGCGCGCCGTGACGCGCTCGGCGATCGCGGGAACGCTCTGGCCGGAGGTGTCGGAGGCTCACGCCCTGGCGAGCCTGCGTTCGGCGCTCTCGCGGCTCGACGAGGTGGCGCGTCGTGCGGTGCACTCGCGATCTGTCGAGCTCGCGTTGGCGCCGACCGTTGCCGTGGACATTCGTGCCGCGAGGGCGCTCGCACACCGCCTGCTGGACCTCGCCCCGTTACGGGACGGGGACCTGTCGCCCGAAGCGATCTCGGCGCTCTCAGGAGACCTGTTGCCGGACTGGTACGACGACTGGGCCGTGCTCGAGGCCGAGGAGTGGCGTCAGCTTCGTTTGCACGCCCTGGAGTCGTTGGGCAGTCGTCTGCTGCACAATGGACGCTTCGGAGACGCCGCCGGCGCCGCGCTCGCGGCGATGAGAACGGAGCCTCTCCGCGAGAGCGCGCAGGTGCTGCTCATCCGCGTGCATCTGGCTGAGGGCAACCAGTCGGAGGCGCTTGCCGCGTTCGATCGATACGCGACGTTGCTCGCGGCGGAGCTCGGCCTGTCCCCGACGCCGTTGCTCCGCTCGTTAGTGCGCCCGCTTCGCCCGCGGTAACGGCTGCGTGACGCTCCATGCGTAGCCTCAGGGCATGTCCGGAGAGCACGTCGGCATCCTGATCATTCGGGCGTGGACCGAGCAGGGGTCGCGCGTACAGTTGCGTGCGCATGTCCGCCAGACGACCGACGTCTCGGCGGGGTTGCAGGGCGGCACGACCGTGACGGATGAAGATGCCGTCGTCGAGCTCGTCCGGACCTGGCTCGGCACCATCCTGCTGAGCCGAAGTCCGCCCGCGGACGTCGGGTCGAGATAACCGATCAGCCGCGGTCGTTTGTCTGCGCCTGTATGGGCCCGTGTCGCCGGCCCGAAGGTCGGATCTTCGAAGCCGATGGTTGTCACGCGGGCGTGACGCTCATGTCACACACGCGACGTCACCATGCGGAGGTGACGTCGCCTTGAGCGGCGACGGGCTCGACGCGGCGGGGCTCGCGCCGGCTGGACGCAGAGCTCGTCTCGCGCCGCAGCCCCCGAGCGAAGTCAGAACTCTTCCCCCGTGCCAGGAGAGGGCGCCCGCCCCGCCTCCCTCCTGGCACGGGAACTCCTCTCACCCGTTCCGAGCTGACGACGGGTCCGGGCCGAGTCGTCCAGAAAGGCGCAGGACCATGGGTGTGTTGACATGGATCCTCGTTGGCCTTGTCGCGGGCTTCCTCGCCGAACTGGCGCTGGGAGATGGGCCGGGCGGAATCGGACTGCGGCGCCTGCTGATGACGGGCGCGCTGGGGGTCGCCGGCGCGATCGTGGGCGGGTTCGTCAGCACCGCGCTCGGCTTCGCCGACGTTACCGGCTTCAACGTGCGCAGCATTGCGATCGCGGTGGGCGGCGCGATCCTCGTGATCTTTGCGTTCCGCATGCTGACGAACGGCCGGCGAGGCTTCGCCTGATGGGACGGCGTCCCCTGTGCTTCGGTCGGGGCCGGCCGCAGAAGCGCTCCGTGGGCGAAGCCGACAGCAGCTGGAACTGCCGGCGGACAGTGGTCCACGCGCGATTGCCCTGTGCCGAACTGCCCTGCGCAGTCGGCCCGAATTGAGAGAGAGTTGAACCATGACGATCGGATTCAGTCTGTTCCTGATTGCCGTCGGCGCGATCCTCGCGTGGGCGGTGAGCTACACCGTTGTCGGCATCGACATCAAGATCGTCGGTGCGATCCTGATGGTGGTCGGCGTCGTCGGTCTGGCGTTGTCGCTGCTGTTCTGGAGCAGCTTCGCTCCGTTTTCCCGCCGGACGTCGATCGTGGAGACCCGCGACACCATCGACCACGTCTAACGTCGACCGGCCCGCGTTCCGTGGATGCTGCCACGTGCGGCACCCGCGGAACGCGGACCCCCGCATCGCGGGCCCGACGCTCATGTTCAGGTCGGCGTGCCCGTCGGGCTGACCCGGGGCTGAGCGGCCCTCGCTAGGCCGCGCCGCTCGCGCGCGCAAAGACGACCAGCGCGACCCCGAGCGCGGCGATGATCGCGTACTCCACGGCGAGGATCGCATCGAGGCGACGCGCCAGGTACGAGCCGATCACCCCGGTCACGAGGAAGAACCCGAGCACGAGCCCGAGTCCGGCGAGGTAGCCGTCGATGGGCAGGTAGTGCAGCGACCATCGCAGTTCGCCCATGACCAGGCCCGTCACGAACGAGAAGACGATGGTCTCGAGCGGGTCGACCTGCCCTTCGCGCAGCAGCTCGAGCGCCAGCATCACCGACACCAGCGCGACGGCCCCGATCGATGTGCGCAGCGAGAGCTCGAGCACGTAGGGCATGGCGAACAGCGCGAACGCGACGAAATACGCGCCGGCCGCGATCACCCAGCGCGCAGGCCCGTACTCCGAGGCCCGCTGGTGAACCGTGAGCAACTCCGCGATCACGATCGCGCCGAACGCGAGCCCCCCGCCGAGGGCGGCAGCGATCACGTTGTACCCGCGGACGTTGTGCTCGATCAGGATGGGCGTCGCGAGCACGAAGAGCGCGGGCAGGAAGAGGTAGGGCGTGGAGTCGATCGGCGCCGGTCCGCTGAACGGCACGCGCCAGGTCGCGCGCAGCGTCCCGTCGAGACCGATCACCGCGACGATGGCCGCGAAGATCAGCAGCCAGCGCGGTGTCGGTTCGATCAGCAGGAACGCGAGGAAGTTCAGCGTCGTGATCGCCGTCAGCATCACGACGTGCGCGCTGAGCGGGATGCGCCGCCCCCCGTGTAGCCGGGCCGGCGGCGCGTTCGGGGCGGCGTGTTCGGCGATCCCCGCATCTGCGGATGGCGCGCTCGCGGACGCAGCGAGGTTCGGCCCCGGGCGCGACGCCGCGGCCGGGGCCGTGGACGACGCGGTCGGCGGTCGCGCCGCCGGGCCAACGGACTCGCCGGGAGCGCCCCGCGGCGGCGGCGTCAGGTGCAGATCACGCGTGGGGTCGAGCTCGCCCGCGGCTCCACCGAGGGTCTCCGGGGCGCCTGTGTCCGCGGGCTCGTGCCGGTCGCGGGGCCTCGGAGGCGGGGTGCGCTCGTCGGGGCTCACGCGCCGTCGACCCGTGCGATGCAGCGGCCGGCCACGGCGTACGGCGGGCGGGCGACGGTCATGGCGATGACGGCGTCCTCTCGCCCGGTGCGGCTACTCGGCTGCGAAGGTGGGTTCGACCTCGCCGAAGATCTCCGCGGCGTTGACGTAGCGGATGCGCTCGCGCTCGCTCTCGGCGAGGTTCACGTCCTCGAAGATGCGCTCGAGGTTCGCGATGTGCGGCGCGATCTCGTCGTCGCGGCAGTCCGAGCCCCAGGTCAGCTTCTCCACCCCGATCTCGAAGCCCACGAGCCGGCGCTCGACCGCGTGGCGCTCGATCGTGAGTCCGCCCGACAGGTCGAGGTAGACGTTGTGCCGCCAGCGCGTCACGGACGCGGCCTCGTCGTAGTTGCCGGTGCCGCCCATGTGCGCGCCGATCATTCGCAGCGCGGGGAAGTTGTTCGCGATCGTGTCCAGGTGGAACGGGCGCATGCGCATCGCCGAAACGTCGCGGCCCTGCAGCCTGCCCATGGCGCGCATGCGCTCGTACGACACGGCCGCTGCCGGGTCGCGGCGCGGGTGCGTGATCGAGTAGTCGACGCCCCCGCCGATCACGCCCATGTGGAACAGGATCGGCATGTCGGCTTCCTCGGCGGCCTGGTAGACACCGAAGTACTTGTAGTCGTCGTACGCGCGGCGGGTGCCGATGATCTTGAGCCCGCGGTAGCCGAGCTCGTGGAGGCGCCTCACCTCTCTGCCGTTGATCTCCTCTGGATCGATCACGGCCGAGGGGACGAAGAGGTCCTCGTGGCGGGCGACGTACGTGAGCGACTCCTCGTACGAGAGCCCGAAGCGCCCGCCGCACAGCAGCGAGGCGCGCGTGACGCCGGCCGCGCGCAGCGCGTCCGCGCGCGCGTCGATCGCCTGTTCGTGCCGCGGATCGTCCGGGTTCTCCCAGTTCCGGGGAAAGTGGCAGTGGACGTCCCAGATCACGGGCAGCTCCTTGCGAAGCGGCGAACAGCGCCGCGCAGCACCGATCCTATCGCACCCCGCCTCTAGGGTCGGCGCGTCGTGAGGACCATCTGCACCTCGAAGCCCATGCGCGCCCAGAAGGCGCGCGCCGGCGCGTTGTCGCGGAGGATGTCCGCCTGCATCTCGGCGGTGCCCCGCCCGCGGTGCTCCGCAAGCAGCGCCTCGACGGCTGCCGTCCCCACGCCGCGCCGCCGGAACTCCGGCAGCACGTAGAACTCGGAGATCGAAGCAACGGTCTCGTCCGGGTTCACCCAGCGCGGATCGCTGCGCACCATGAGCAGCCCGGCGCGCTCACCGTCGGCGATGATCCACAGCAGCTCGCGGTCGTCCATGTCGTCGAGCGTGCGCTCGCGGCGTCGCGCGAAATCCGCGTCAGACTCCGCGCCGGACGGGTCGAAGGCGTCGAGCTCGCGCATGTACTCGCGCATCAGCGCGAAGTACGCGTCGTAGTCGTGCGCGGCGACGGGCACGAGTGCGACCTTCACGCGAGCGCGATCTCGCTGAGCGAGCGGATCACCGGCGTGCGCGTGAAGCCGGCGTGCCGCCCCGCGCGGTCGAGCAACGTCGCGCGCATGCCGGCGCGCAGCGCGCCGTCGACGTCGTCGCGGATGCTGTCGCCCACCATCAGCGTCTCGCCGCGCGCGGTGCCGGCGACGGCGAGCGCCGCCGCGAACATCGCGGGGTGCGGCTTGCGGTAGCCCACGCGCGCGCTCGTCACGACGCCCGCGACCAGCCGGTCGAGGCCGAGCGCGGCGGCCACTTCGGGCAGCCGCCAGATGTGGTTCGAGAGAATCACCGCGCGCACGCCCGCGGCCGCGAGCCGTTCGAGCGCCGGCACGGTGTCGTCGTAGAGGCGGTAGCGCGCGGCGTCGGCCTCGAGCGCGTCGATGCGCCGGCCGATCTCGATGGCGAGCGCCTGTTCCACGCCGGCGGCGGTGAGCCGCCGCGCGTGCACGGCCGCGCGCACTGCCAGGAACGACGCTTCGTCCCCCGAGTGCGCGCTGTGGTCGGGGCCGAGCGGCGTCTGGTAGGCCGCCCACGCGCTGGCCGTGTCCATCTCGAGCTGCTCGCTCGTCACGGTGACGCCGCGTTCGGCGGCGGCCTCGATGTACAGCCGGTAGCCGTTCCCGTCGCGAAAGGTCGCGAGCGTGTCCTGGAAGTCGAAGCAGGCGGCGCGGATCGGGGGGTCGGTCACGGCTTCACGATATCGGGGGTGTTCGTCACCCCCAACCCCCTTGCCTGGGAGCGCGAGTGCGAACCGGCTCGGGGAGCGAGTGCTTCGCGCCCCACTGGGGTGAGGGTCCGGGGCGCGCGTCGCTCGCCCATCGCCTCCACATCTCGTCCCACGCGCTATCGTCGGACCCGGGCATGAGACGCAGGCAGACAGGGGGCGCGATGTTCATCGCGATGAATCGCTTCAAGGTCGCCGAGGGCATGGGACCCCGGTTCGAGGAGCGGTGGCGGAACCGCCAGAGCTTCCTCGACCAGGTGCCCGGCTTCGTGCACTTTGCGCTGCTCAGGGGCGACAACGCCGGCGAGTACATCAGCCACAGCACGTGGGAGTCGCGGCAGGCGTTCGAGGCGTGGACGCGCAGCGAGGCGTTCGCGGCCGGCCACCGCCAGGGCTCGGTGCAGGGCGAACTGGCCGAACACCCGGTGGTCTCGCTCTACGAGACCGTGATCGAGGAGGGCGCGACGCTGCAGGCTCGCGCCTAGCGGCGTCGGGGGCCGCCGGTGACCACATACGTCGCGCTGCTGCGCGGCATCAACGTCGGCGGCCACCGCCCCGTGCCGATGGCCGACCTGCGCGAGCTGTGCACCGCGCTCGGCTTCGGCAGCGTCGCGACGTACGTGCAGAGCGGCAACGTGGTCTTCACCGATCACGGCTCGCCGGCCGATGTGCAGCACCGCCTCGAGGCGGCGATCGCCGAGCGCTTCGGGTTCGCCGTCGACGTGGTCGTGCGCACGCGCGCCGAGCTCGCCGCGGTGGCGAGCGCGCACCCGTTCGCCGATCGCCAGGCCGACATCGCCAGGCTGCACGTCTTCTTCCTCGGCGGTGAACCGGATCGCGAACGCGTGGCGGCGCTCGACGTCACGCGCTTCGTTCCGGACGAGCTCGAGCTCTCCGGACGCGAGCTCTACGTGCACTTCCCGAACGGCGCGGGGCGCTCGAAGTTGAAGTTCGACCTCGGCGTGCCCGCCACCGCGCGCAACTGGCGCACGGTGGGCGCGCTGCTCGCGCTGGCGGACGCGATCGGCTGACCGGCGCGCGCATCGTCGCGCGTGCGAGGCGCGTGTTGGGCGCGGCCGTACAATCCACGTGATGATGGGGGGTTGAGATGGCGACGCAGACCATGCACATCGACCGGCAGACCGCGCGCTCGTACGCGAGCTACGAGGAGAAGATCCTCGCGCGCGACCAGGTCGGTGCGAGCGAGGTCTTCTACGACCTCGTGCGCGCGGGCCGGTCGAACGAGGAGATCCTGCGCGAGACGATTCGCATTCACGCCCCCTATACGCACGTGCCCTACCACCAGCGCATCGACGGCGGCGTGGTCCGCTTCGTCAACAACGACCACTGCCTGCTGAGCGCGCGCGCCAGCCTGCGCCTGCCGTCGTTCGTGCCCGAAGCACTGCGCCGGCTGCCGCTCGCGCAGACGGTCTGGTACGTGCCCACCGGGCTCGACATCTGGAATCAGCTGCTGGGCAAGATGCCCGGTCACTACAACCGTCGCGGGCAGAAGTCGCTCGAGACGGGCGTGGCCAGACCGGAAGTGCACTGGGAGAACCGCCGCGAGCCGATCCGGCTCGACGGTTCGTACGAGGAAGGCCTCAACCACTGGCTCACGCTGGTGGCGCAGGGGCAGGTGATGCAGTCGTACGGCGTCTTCCTCGGTCTCTTCGAGGAGGAGGCGCGGCGTCCCGAACTGCTGGCGCAGCTCATGTTCGCCGGCCTGATCGACGTGCAGGATCGCGTGCTCTGGAATCGCTCGTTCACGACGGGGCACAAGTCGTACCGCGCCCGCGCGACGATCGAGCTCGGCCAGGCCGTCGGCTGGGATCAGGCCGCCGACATCATCTACGCCGGCGTCCCCGACATCGCGGTCGGGCCGCGCTGGTACTCCTCCTTCGAAGCGGCATGCCAGATCTTCATGGCGCGGCTCGAGCTCGATCCGCCGAAGTCGACGCTGGCGCCGACGACGGCGAGTACCCGCGATCGCGATCTGTTTGCCCAGCAGCAGCCGCTGACGAAGCCCGAGGCCGATGCGCTCGTGACGGCACTGACGCGCGGCTATGAATCCGCGTACGTCGAGCACGTCGTGCAGCTGCTGCTCGCCGGGCGCGGACCCCGCCAGATCCTCGAGGCGATGCAGGTCGCCGCTGCCCGGCTGCTGCTCGACACCGGGACGGCGGACAACTTCGCGACCTCCCAGCACTGTGCGGAATACCTGAACACGCTGCGCTGGTTCTACGACCACTTCGAGCATCCCCACCGCACGAAGCTGCTGTTCGTGGCCGGGTCGTTCATCATCCAGACGGCGTTGCACCTGCAGAACCTGCCGGGAAACGGCGGGCCGGTGATCGGCGCGCCGAAGGATGCCGAGTCGCTTTCGCGCGACGCAGTGCTCAGGGCGCTCGACGACGCGCTGATCGGGCTCGACGCGGCCGCCTCCGTCGCGTGGACGCGCGCGTACCTCGACGCCGGCCACGAGCGGAGCCCGCTCGTGCGCACGCTTGCGACCGCGGCCGCGAAGCTCGGGAACGACCCGCACAACCAGGAGATCGGGCTCTGCCTGGTCGAGGACTACCTGCACTCGTCCTCGCCCGACCGTGAAATGCTGCTGCTGGCGTGCGCTCACCACACGGCCGGCCAC
>JBBDXH010000162.1:12627-18302 GCA_040902395.1 Dehalococcoidia bacterium | reverse complement strand
ACCGCTCGTCACGCCACCGCATCGCCCGGCGACCGCGCGCCGGCCGCGCGCGAACGCGCAAGCACGGAGCGAGACGACGCCGACGGCGGCGAGGAGGAGCGCGCCCGCGCGCCCTCTGCGGGCGCGAACATCCCGCCGGGCGCGGCTGCGCTCGACCTCCCGCTCGAACGCGCCGGAACGCGGCTGGGCACGCCCAACCTGCGGCGGCTCGAGAAGCTCGGACTGATCACCGTCGGCGATGTGCTGCGCTTCTACCCGTACCGCTATCACGACTTCAGCCGCACCGTGCCGATCAGCGCGCTGCGCGAAGGCGTCGACCAGACCGTGCGCGGCGAGGTCATCACCGCGCGCGAGACGCGCATGGGCCGCGGCGGGCGCATGCGCGCCGCGGAGGTCACGATCCGCGACGACGCCGGTTCGACCATCCAGGCGATCTGGTTCAACCAGCCGTTCATCGCGCGTGGCCTCGCGGCCGGAGATGAGATCGCGCTCGCGGGAAAGGTCGGCGTCTACCGCGGCCGGCCGACCTTCACGAATCCCGAGTACGAGAAGATCACCGAGGACCTGCGACACACCGGCCGGCTCGTCCCGGTCTACCACCTGACGCAGGGTCTCCCTCAGCGCACCGTGCGCGGCGTCGCGGCCGGGCTGATCGAGCGCTTCGCCTCCCGCGTCGAGGATCCGCTGCCGCCCGCGATCCGCGAGCGCAACCACCTGCTCCCGCTGATCGAGGCAACACGCCAGGTCCACTATCCCGACCGCCAGGAGGCGCTGGCGAGCGCGCGCCGGCGGCTCGCCTTCGACGAACTGCTCGCGATCCAGATCGGCGTGGTCGCCCGCAAGCGCGAGTGGCAGGAGCACGGCAACGCGCCGATGATCGGCGACCACGCCGCGGCGGACGCCTTCCTCGCCTCGCTGCCGTTCACGCTCACCCATGCGCAGCAGCGCGCGCTGCACGAGCTGCGCGCGGACCTCGGCCGCAGCGCGCCGATGTCGCGGCTGCTCGAAGGCGACGTGGGCTCCGGCAAGACCGTGGTCGCGCTGGCCGCGATGCTCTCGCTCGTCGCCGCCGGCTTCCAGGCGGTGATGATGGCGCCCACCGAGGTGCTCGCCGAACAGCACTTCCGCACGATCTGCCGCCTGCTCTCGGGTGAGCCCGAACCGCCGCTGAACGGCCTGATCGCGATCCCGTCGTTCCCGCTCCCGATCCGCGTCGTGCTGCTCACGGGCTCGACGCGCGCGCAGGAGCGCCGCGACGCGCGCGACGCCATCCGCCACGGCGGCGCGCACATCGTGGTCGGCACGCACGCGCTCATCCAGGAGGCGGTCGACTTCCACCGCCTCGGCTTCGCGGTCGTCGACGAGCAGCACCGCTTCGGCGTCATGCAGCGCAGCGAGCTGCGCCGCAAAGGCGCGAACGCGAGCGGCGGCTCGGTCACCCCGCACCTGCTGGTGATGACCGCCACGCCGATCCCGCGCTCGCTCGCGCTCACGATCTACGGCGACCTCGACCTCTCGGTGATCGACGAGATGCCGCCGGGACGCACGCCGATCGAGACGCGCTTCCTCACGCCGATCGAGCGCGGCCTCGCCTTCGCGCGCATCCGCGAGGAGGTCGCCGCCGGCCGCCAGGCGTTCGTGATCTGTCCGCTCGTCGAGGGCTCGGAGAGCGTCGCCTCACGCGCGGCGACGGAAGAGGTCGAGCGCCTGCGTGAGCACGAGTTCCCGGAACTGGCCGATCGCATCGCGCTGCTCCACGGCCGCATGTCCTCGAAGGACAAGGAAGCGGTGATGCGCGAGTTCGGCTCGGGCGAGGCGGCCATCCTCGTCTCCACCTCGGTGGTCGAGGTCGGCATCGACGTGCCGAACGCGACGGTGATGGTGATCGAAGGGGCTGACCGCTTCGGGCTGGCGCAGATCCACCAGTTCCGCGGCCGCGTCGGCCGCGGTGAGCACGCGTCGTACTGCTACCTGCTCGCCGACGAGCCGACGCCGGAGGCGGAGGAGCGGCTCTCGGTGCTCGAGCGCACGCGCAACGGCTTCGAGGTCGCGCAGGCCGACCTCGAGCTACGCGGGTCGGGCGACCTCTTCGGCACGCAGCAGAGCGGCGCGACGAACCTGCACATCGCGAGCCTGCTCGACGCCCCGCTGATCGAGCTCACCCGCCGCGAGGCGGAGCACCTGCTCGACGACGACCCGCGCCTCGCGAAGCCCGAGCACCGCGCGCTCCGTTACGCGATCGCCGAGCGTGCCGCGGAGGTGGTCGCGGAGCATCACTGAGGCTGAACTCGACATCGCCTCCTCGTCCCCGTGCGGACTCGCTTCGGCGGATAAGATCCATACGCCCGACGGGAGGTGCGCACGGTGGCGAAGTCCGAGCGTAGATCCGGACGCGTGCCTATCTGTCCTGCCGGATATGCGGCCAACGATTGCGCGCGACAAAAGCATACGTACGCTGCACGCGGCGATGAGCGCTGTGAGTTTGAGGTAGACCGAGCTCGAATCCTACACAGCGCGGCATTCAGACGTCTGAGCGGAAAGACGCAAGTATTTGCCATCGGGCAGAGCGACTTTTTTCGAACGCGCCTAACCCACTCCCTCGAGGTCGCCCAGATCTCCAAAGGCATAGCTCTTCGCACTGGCGTCGCAAACCCAGAACTGTGCGAGGCGGCAGCCCTAGCTCACGACATTGGACACCCACCATTCGGACACAAAGGCGAGCAGGTACTGTCGGAACTCATGCAGTCTGCTGGAGGATTCGAAGCAAACGCGCAGAACTTCAGAGTCCTGTGTGAGCTAGAAGTGAAGTTCGCTGACTTCAGAGGTCTCGATCTGGCTCGTGGAACACTGGATGCACTGTTCAAGTACAAGGTTCCGTTCGACCCAAGCCGACGGAAGTTCTATTACGCGGAGGACCAAGCGCTGGTCGACTGGATCGGTAACTCCAGCGAGCCTCAGTCGCTCGAATGTCAGATCATGGAGTTTGCCGACGATGTTGCCTACGCCGTACACGACTTGGAAGACGGAGTGCACGCCGAAATGGTCACGCCGATACGAGTGACACGCCACGGAGAGCAGATTCTGACCGCTGCGCGACAAAAGGAACCGTCCGTTACAGAGACTGACCTGTCGTGGGCGCTCGCGAACGTCGTGCGAATGACCGGTAAGGCGTCGAATACTGATGCGGAGCGGAAAGCCGCGCGAAAGCAGACCACGTCCAACTTGATCGGCGATGCGATCCGCGCGGTCAAAGCTGAGCATCGGTCGGGATCACCCGAGTCCATCCGATACGCTTGGCGGATACGCGTCGATCCGAAGGTTCGTCGCGGCATCGAGGTGCTGAAGCACACGAACTACGTCCTCCTTGTTGATGACGCCAGGGTGCAGACCCTGGAGGCGCGCGCGCAACGGATTCTGGAAGAACTGCTGGGCTTCTTCAGTCGGTCGGACGCGTTGAGATCGTATCCCGATGACTTTCGGGAGGCCTTCCGCACAGCGCAACGCGAGGAGGACCGCGCTCGGGTCGCCTGTGATTACATCGCCGGAATGACCGATCAGTACGCCGAGCGGATGCACCAGCGTTTGTTCAGCGCGGGTCGGGCGGCCCTGCACGACTATTGACGAACGTGCGTACTTCGATTATCTAGTACACTTGTTCTATGACAGTCAGGAGAAGCCCCGTGAACGATCTCGCAACCATGCGCAGACGTCAGGAGTTGCTCGAGTCGTTGGAAATGAAGCTCCTCGCGTGCTCATCGCCCACGGACTCGAAGGCAGCTGAACAACTCGAAGTCAAGATCGCGGCGCTCCTCAAGGGCGAATGAGAGCGACCCGCTCTGCCCCACCGCATCCCTCGCGATACACTGCTGGCCTGACGCGCACGACCTCGCGGTCCGCCACGGCGGGCCGCGCGTATCTCAGGGGGCAGCGTGATCCGGGACGACATCCTGGCGCTCGTGGTGCGGGCGCTCGAGGCCGCGCAGGCCGCGGGCGACCTGCCGCAGTTCGCCGCGCCCGAGGTCACCGTCGAGCACCCGCAGCGCCCGGAGCACGGCGACTTCTCGGCCAACCTGCCGCTGCGCATCCAGGGCCTCGCCAAGATGAAGGCCATGGAGGTCGCGGAGGCGCTGCGCCAGCACGTCCCGCCGCACGAGGCCGTCTCCGACGTACGCGTGGCGCCGCCGGGCTTCCTCAACCTCTACCTCGCGCCGGGCTGGGTGGCCGCGCAGGCGGCCGCCATCGCAGCCGCGGGCGACGCGTTCGCGACGAGCGAGCTCGGCGCCGGGCAGCGCGTCCAGATCGAGTACGTCTCGGCGAACCCGACGGGGCCGATCCACGTCGGCAACGGGCGCGGCGCCGCCATCGGCTCGACGCTCGCCAACGTCATGGCGAGCGCGGGCTACGACGTCGAGCAGGAGTACTACGTCAACGATGCGGGCACGCAGGTCGCGATCTTCGGGCGCACGCTCTATGCCCGCTATCAGCAGCTCTTCGGCCGCGAGCTCACGATCCCCGAGAACGGCTACCCGGGCGCGTACGTGATCGACGTCGCGCAGCGCATCAAGGACGATCACGGCGAGCGCTTCCTCAGGCCCGAGGGCGCGGAGCCGGATCCCGAACTCGGCCGGCTCGGCATCCAGATCATGGTCGACGGCATCCGCGCCGACCTCGCGATCATGGGCGTCGAGTACGACCGGTGGTACTCGGAGCGCTCCCTCCAGGCGGAGGGAGGGCCGTACAACCGCGTGCTCGATCTGCTGCGCGACCAGGGGCACATCGTCGAGCGCGAGGGCGCCGTGTGGTTCGCGTCATCCGAGCTCGGCGAGTCGAAGGACAACGTGCTGATCCGCTCGGACGGCATGCCCACGTACTACGCAACCGACATCGCCTACCACTACGACAAGTTCATCACGCGGCGCTTCGACCGCGTGATCGACATCTGGGGCGCCGACCACCAGGGCCACGTCTCCCGCGTCAAGGCGGCCGTGAAGGCAGTCGGCGCGGACCCGGCCAACCTCGACGTGCTGCTCTACCAGCTCGTCGCGCTGCGGCGCGGCGCCGAGACCGTGCCGCTGTCGAAGCGCGCGGGCGAGATCGTCACGCTGCGCGAGATCGTCGAAGAGGTGGGCGCCGACGCCACGCGCTTCTTCTTCCTGCTCCCCTCCGCGAACCAGACGATGGATTTCGACCTCGAACTCGCGAAGAAGCAGTCCGACGAGAATCCCGTGTTCTATGTGCAGTACGCCCACGCCCGCATCGCGGGCGTGATCGCGAAGGCGGTCGAAGAGGGCTACTCGGCGGACGGCGCCGACCCGGCGCTGCTCACGCACGAGACCGAGCAAACGCTGATTCGCAAGCTGCTGCTGCTCCCGGAGGTGCTCGAGCTGGTCGTGCGGGACCTCGCGCCGCACCACCTCCCGCACTACGCGCAGGAGCTGGCAGGTGCGTTCCACGTCTTCTACACGCAGTGCCGCGTGATCGACCGCGACAACGAGCCGCTCACGCGCACGCGCCTGCTGCTGCTCGACGCGGCGCGCGTGGTGCTGGCGCGCACGCTCGGGCTGATGGGCGTCTCCGCGCCCGAGCAGATGTAACGCCGCACGCCCAACCCGCGCCCGGCGACGCGCGCGCGGGTTCGCGGCAGCCGCGAACCCGCGGCTATCATCGGCCGGTCG
>JBBDXH010000162.1:0-12617 GCA_040902395.1 Dehalococcoidia bacterium | reverse complement strand
CGGCCGATTCGAGCCGTGAGCGCGCGCTCACGCGACGTGTGGTGAGCCCATGACCGTTGATCGGAAGCGCATCCTCACAGGCGTCCGGCCGACGGGCGCGCTCCACCTCGGCCACTACGTGGGCGCGCTCGAGAACTGGGTCCGGCTGCAGCAGGAGTACGAGTGCTATTTCCTGATCGCGGACTACCAGGTCTCGGATCACGCAGACCAGATCCGCGAGCTCCACACACGGGTCCATGAGGTCGCGCTCGACTGGCTCGCCGTCGGCCTCGACCCGGAACGCAGCCACTACGTGATCGAGAGCATGGTGCCGGAGCACGCCGAGCTCACCACGTGGCTCTCGTGGTTCATCGGCCTCGGCCGCCTCCAACGCAACCCGACGCTCAAGTCGGAGATGGCAGACCTCGCAGCCGGCAGCTCGGACGCCGTCCCGGTCGCGTTCTTCACGTATCCGATCATGCAGGTCGCGAACATCCTGCTGCCGAAGGCTCACCTGGTGCCGACCGGCGAGGACCAGGCGCCGCATATTGAGATGACCCGCGAGGTCGCGCGGCGCTTCAACCGGCTGTTCGAGACCGAGGTCTTCCCCATCCCCGACGGCCTGGTGGGGCGCGTGCCGCGGCTCGTCGGGCTCGACGGCAACGCCAAGATGAGCAAGTCGATCGGCAACACGATCGACCTGAAAGACGACGCGGAAACCGTCACGCAGAAGGTGCGGGGGATGTTCACCGACCCGACGCGCCTGCGCGCGACGGACCCGGGTCACGTGGAGGGCAACCCCGTCTTTATGTATCACGACGCCTTCAACCCGGACGTCGACGAGGTGACCGACCTCAAGGAGCGCTACGTCACGGGCAAGGTGGGCGACGTCGAGGTGAAGAGCAAGCTGGCGAAGGCGCTCAACGCCTTCCTCGACCCGATCCGCGAGCGCCGCGCCCACTTCGAGGGGCATCCCGAACTCGTGCGCGAGGCGCTCGCCACCGGCACCGAGCAGGCCAGGAAGGTGGGCCGCCAGACGATGGCCGAGGTCCGCGCGGCGATGCGCGTGGACTACCTCTGACGCGAACCGCGGCGCCCGCCGCACATGAACCGCGCACAACGAGCGAGGCCGCCCTTCGGGAGAAGGACGGCCTCGCCGCTCGTGGCTGCGCTGCGATGCGCTAGCTGCGCCGGCTCATCGGGATGAAGTCACGCGCCTGCTGGCCGGTGTAGACCTGCGACGGCCGGAAGATGCGGTTCCCGGACTCCCACTGCTCCTTCATGTGCACCATCCAGCCGGCGGTGCGGGACGCCGCGAAGATCGGCGTGAAGAAATCGGTGGGGATGCCCAGGGCGGCAAAGACGCACCCGGAGAACAGGTCGACGTTCGGGTAGAGACCGCGCGCACCGAGGCGATCGGTCGCGACCTTCTCGACGGTGAGGGCGATGTCGTAGAGGTCCGCGATCTTGCTGCCCGGCTCGATCACCTCCGCGGCGAGGGTCTGGATCACCTTCGAGCGCGGGTCCTTGACGTGGTACACGCGGTGCCCGAAGCCCGGGATCTTGAACTTGTCGTCCAGCAGGCGCTGGATCTGCTCCTCTGCCTTCTTCGGGTCGCCGATCTGCTCGAAGAGGCGAAGCGAGGCCTCGTTCGCACCGCCGTGCGCCGGGCCGGACAGCGCGCCGATGGCCGCGGCGACGACGGCCTCTGGTTCGGCCTTCGTCGATGTGACGACGCGCGCGGTGAACGTGGAGGCGTTGCCGGCGGAGTGATCCGCCTGGAGGATCAGCAGGGCGTTCATCACCCGCAGATGGAGCGGCGAAGGCTCCTTCCCCGTCAGCATGCGCAGCATCATGCTCGCGTGCGACTCACCCACGAATGGGCCGTCGTAAGCGCGCCCGGCCCGCGCCTGCGCGGTGATCCCGACCAGGTGCCCGACCTTGGCGACCAGCCGAAGCCCCCGCTCTTGCACGGTCGAGACCTTGGGCTCGAAGTCGTTGTCGCGGGGCGCCAGCAGCGCGGTCGCCGCCTGCAGGGCGAACATCGGGTGCGTGATCGCACCGACCTGGATCACCACCTCGAGCTGCTCCGGTGTGAGCACCCGGTTGTCGTGCAGTTGCGCTCGGATCTCCTCGACGCGGCCGGCCGTCGGCAACTCGCCGTCGTTCAGCAGCGCGACGACCTCCTCGAAGGTCACCCCGGGCTGCGTCAGGTCCTCGATCGAGTAGCCGCGATAGCTCAGGCGGCCGGCTTCCCCTTCGACCAGCGAGATCGCGGATTCCGCGATCGGTACACCCTCGAGTCCCGGGCTAAAGGATGTTGCTTCCAACGTCATGTCATCCCCCGTTTCCATGCCCGAGGCATCCGGCAACCGCCGCCCCACGGGCCCTGGTGTCCACTCCGGCCAGTCAACAGGCGCTCGGGGCTCCGCAGGATGGCCCTGCCGCCCGAGGCCGCGGGTCAGAGTATATCCGACCGGTACCTGCCCTATGTGAGGAAGATGACGCCGGAAATCCCCCGAAACGGCGCGCTCGCGTGAGCCGGTGCGCGTTATCCCGCCGGGTTCCCCCCGAGCGTCGCGTGCGCGGTGATGAACTCCCGCAACAGGTCGTGGACCTCATCCGCGACCTCGGCCAGCCCGTGACCGGCACCGTCCAGCAGCACCAGCCGCTTCGGCTCGACGGCGCGGTCGTAGATGTCCTGCGACGCCGCCTGGTCGAGCACATCGTCCCTGCTGCCGTGAATGAGCAGCAGCGGCTTCCCCAGCTGCTCGACCTCCTGCGTTCCGAAGCGCTGCGACGACATCCCGACGACCGCGGTCGAGATCGGGGCGAGCTCGCCGGCACGCACCGCCACCGCGCCGCCGAACGAGTGCCCGACGATCACGACCTGCTCGGCGCCAATGCCCTTGAGGAACGAGCACGCCGCCAGCGCGTCGAGCACACACTCCTCGAACTCGCCCGGCTCGCGGTACTGGACGCGCACGGATGTCACGCCGTCCGCGACGAGCTCCTGCGCGAGCCGCACGTAGACCTCGTTTGCCGGGCCCTTGACGCCGCCGCCGGCACCGCTCAGGAAGACCACGCAGCCGGTCTTTCCCTCGCACGGGTTGAGGTAGACGGTGATCGGCCCGCGGTTCGTGTCGAGCTCGACCTCGAGCTCGCCCGGACCCTCCCCGGCGCGGGCGCGCACGCCCTTGATCGACAGCATCAGCTCCTCGGGCGGCGGCGGCGCCTCGGAGCCGTTGCTCGCGCCGGGAGCGCGATCGTCGGAGGGTGGGTTGGTCATTCGGCGCAGCCTAGCAGAGCGATCGGCCGGGCACGGCTCAGGATGCCGGAATCCCGTGCGGCCGGCGCGTGTGCCAGTCCGTGAGCGATCCGTATGCGTGCGCGGCGCGCAGCAACACGCCCTCCCGGAAGTGGGGAGCGATCAGGTGGAGCCCGACCGGAAGCCCCTCGGCGAAGCCACACGGGACGCTGATCGCCGGGTTGCCGCCGATGTTCGCCGGGATGGTGAAGAGGTCGTTGAGGTACATCGCGTACGGGTCCGCGAGCTTCTCGCCCAGCCGGAAGGCCGTCGTCGGCGCGGTGGGCGTCAGGATCAGGTCGTGATCCGCGAACGCCGCCTCGAACTCACGTGTGATCGTCGTGCGCACCTTCTGCGCCTTCAGGTAGTACGCGTCGTAGTAGCCCGCCGAGAGCGCGTATGTGCCGAGCATGATGCGGCGCTTTACCTCGCTTCCGAAGCCCCGGCTCCGCGTCTCCGCCATCTCCTCTTCGACGGATGACCCGTCGCGGAAGCTGAAGCCGTACTTCACCCCGTCGTAGCGAGCGAGGTTCGCGGACGCCTCGGACGGCGCAATCAGGTAGTAGACCGCGAGCGCGGCGTCCGCGCTCGGCAGCGTCACGCGGCGGTCGACGATCGCGCCCTCGCGCTCGAAGACGCCGATCGCCTCCTCGACCGCCTCGCGCACGCCCGGTCCGAGGCCGCGCTCCAGGAACTGTTGCGGCACGCCGACGCGCAGCCCGGCGAGGCCGCGGCCGAAGTCGGCGGTGTAGTCCGGCACGGGCAGCGGGGCCGTCGTGGCGTCGCGCTCGTCGGGCCCCGCGATCACGCCGAGCAGCCGCGCGACGTCTTCCGCATCTCGCCCGAACGGCCCCACCTGCTCGAGCGAGGAAGCGAAGGCGACGACGCCGAACCGGCTCACGCGGCCGTACGTCGGCTTGAGGCCGAGGATGCCGCAGAGCGCCGCCGGCTGCCGAATCGAGCCGCCGGTGTCTGTGCCGATCGCGAGCGGCACGCCGCGGGCCGCCACGGTGGCGGCCGAACCGCCGGACGATCCGCCGGGCACGCGGTCGAGCGCCCACGGGTTGTGCGTCGGCCCGAACGCCGAGAACTCGGTGGACGATCCCATCGCGAACTCGTCCAGGTTGGTCTTGCCCACCGTCACCGCGCCCGCGGCGTCGAGCCGTTCGACGACCGTCGCGTCGTAGAACGGGACGAACGTCTCGAGCATGTGCGAGCCGGCGGTCGTGCGCACGCCGCTCGTGCACAGCAGATCTTTCACCGCGATCGGCACGCCCGTCAGCGGACCGCCGTCGCCCGCACGCAGCCGCACGTCGGCGGCTTCCGCCTGCGCGAGCGCGCGCTCCTCTGTGAGCGTGATGTAGGCGTTGAGCGCCGGCTCCTGCGCGCGCACGCGCACGAGCGTCGCCTCCGCGAGCGCGCGTGCGCTGTAATCGCCGGCGCGGAGCCGCGTGGCGTGCTCGTGCGCGGTGACGTCCAGATCGATGTCAGGCACGGCGCTCGCTCATCACGTGTCGAGCACCGCGCGCACGCGGATGTAGTCGTCCTCGCGGCGCGGCGCGTTCGCCAGCACGTCTGCGGTCGACGCGGACGGGCGCGGCTCGTCGGCACGTTCGACGTTCGCGAGATCGAGGCTCTGCGCCGTCGGCGGCACGCCTTCGGTGTCGATGTCGTTGAGCACTGCGAACTGGTCGAGGATGCCGGACAGCTGCTCACGCATGCGCTCGACCTCGTCTTCGCTGAGGGCGACGCGCGCCAGGCGGGCGATGTGGCGAACCTCGTCGGCGGTGAGAGCCATGCGATCCTCGCCAGGGCACGGGGGTGGTGCGCATCACGGTGAGCTCGAATACCGGCGGTGGCGGCCCGGCGACCCTGGCGCTCGCGCCAGACGGGCGCGCGGCTACTATAGGTAGACACCACCTCCCACACCACACACGGACGTTCGCCGCGGTACGCATGCTCTCGCTCCGCACCGCGCGGATGCCGGCACTCGGGCCCCCGGCGGGGACGAAAGGTGGTCCGTCGCGTTGAACGAACCGACCCGCCTCGCGGTCCCGGCACACGCGCCCGAGGCGGCCCGCCTCGGCAATCCGAGTTATGTCTGGCGATTCGGCCAGGAGCGCCGGCTCGCGTTGATCGAGCGTTACGCACCGCTCGCCGGGCGGCGCGTGCTCGATCTCGGCTGCGGGCTGGGCGAGTACGTGCGCGCCGCGGAGCGCCGCGGCGCCCGCGCGCTCGGCTCCGACATCGCCGTCGGGCGGCTGCGCGAGGCGCGCCGCCGCGGGCTCGCGGCGGAGCCGGCGAGCGCCGCCGCGTACTTCTCGGCGGCGGGCGAGGCGCTGCCGTTGCGCGACGGCGCGCTCGACGTGATCGTGCTGAACGAGGTGATCGAGCACGTCGCCGACGACCGCGCGACGCTGCGCGAGATCGCGCGAGCGCTCGCGCCCGGCGGCACGTGCATCCTCTACGCGCCGAACCGCCGCTATCCCTTCGAGACGCACGGCATCTACCTGGGCAAGCGGTATCTCTTCGGCAACATCCCGCTCGTGAACTGGCTCCCCGACGCATTGCGCAACCGCCTCGTCCCGCACGCGCGCGCGTACCGCCACGGCGACTGGCGGCTGCTGATCCGCGACACCCCGCTGGAGATCGTGGAGCACGCCTACGTCTACCCCGGATTCGACAACGTGATGGCACGAGCACCACGGCTGGGCCGCCTGCTGCGACGCGCCTGCTACTGGGCAGAGGGAAACGCGCTCCGCCGCTTCGGGCTCAGCCATTTCGTCGTGCTCCGCCATCGCGGGGAGGATCGAGCATGACGACCGGGCAGCCGGCGCTGCGCCGCCGCACACGGACACGGGCGATCGGCCGCGCCTTCGGCGGTCCGCGCGGCGGCGGGCGTTCGCGGCTGCTGATCGTCTTCGCGGGCGTGCTCTTCGCGCTGCTCGTGCTGGGCGGCGGCGTGGCCGGCGGCATGGGGCTGTACGCCATGCAGCGCTACGACGAAATCGCCGCCGGCGTCGTGCCGCCCGAACAGCTGATCGCCCAGCTCCCGCGCGGCGGCGCGCGCATCTACGACCGCAACGGCGTGCTGCTGTACGAGTTCGTCGACGACCTGGCCGGGCTGCGGCGCCCGGTGCCGCTCTCGGAGATCTCGCCCTGGCTGATCAAGGCCACGATCTCGACGGAGGACGCGTCCTTCGAAACGAATAACGGTCTCAACACCCGCGGCCTCGTGCGCGCGGCCATGGAGAACCTCACCCCGATTCGCGGCAACTTCCTCGAAGGCTCGGGCGGTTCGTCCATCACGCAGCAGCTGGCGAAGAACGTTTACATCCCTCGGGCGGAGCGCGCCGAGCGCTCCCCGGAACGCAAGCTCAAGGAGACGGTGATCGCGCTCGAGCTGACCAAGCGCTACACGAAGGATCAGATCCTCGAGTGGTACCTGAACTCGATCCCGTACGGCGGCATCTACACCGGCATCCAGGCCGCGGCTGAAGGCTACTTCGGCAAGGACGCGAAGGACCTCACACTCGCCGAGGCGGCCGTGCTCGCCGGTATCCCGCAGTCGCCGGCGGCGTACGCGCCGTTGCAGGGGCGGCTCACCCCTGGCGACGATGTCTCGCTCACGCCCGGCAGTCCGACCAAGGTGCGGCAGCTCGAAGTACTGCAACTGATGCTGGATCATGGCGCGATCTCGCAGGAGCAGGCGGACGCGGCCGTCCGCGTGGCGATCGAGTTCCGTCCAAACCGCTTCGAGATCGAGGCCGCGCACTTCGTGCTCGGTCGCGTCGCGACCGAAATCCGCGAGCGCTTCGGTGAGCAGGCGCTCTTCCGCGACGGGCTCGAGGTGACGACCACGCTCGATCTCGAGCTGCAGCACGAAGCGGAGCGCATCCTGGACGAGAAGATCACCGAGTTCGGCGAGCCGGCCGCGCTGTTCAACGGAGCGGCAATCGTGCTCGACCCGCTGACCGGCCAGCTCCTCACCTACGTCGGCAGCCGCGACTACTTCCGGGACGACATCCTCGGGCGCAACGACAACATCATCGGGCAGAACTCGCCCGGTTCGACGCTCAAGCCGTTCACGTTCATGACCGCCTTCACCGAGGGCTGGGGCACGGGAACCGGCATCCTCGACACGCCGCTGTCGCTGATCGACTTCGCGACGGGCGAGGCCTACGTGCCGCGTGACCCGATCCAGGGCTTCCTCGGACCGATCACCGCGGCCTCGGCACTCGGGAACTCGCTCAACATCACCGCGGTGAAGGCGATCGAATTCGCCGGTGTGGAGCGCACGCGCCAGATGCTGATGCAGGTGGGCTTCACGACGCTCGACAACCCGCTGGGCTACGGGCCGTCGCTCACGGTGGGCGGCGTCGACGTCACGCTCCAGGACCAGGCGATCGGCTACAGCGTGCTCGCGAACAACGGGGTCATGCGGGGCCAGGACATGGTGACCGCGCAGCCCGAGCCCGGGGAGCGCACGCTCGAGCCGGTCGCGCTGCTCAAGGTGGTCGATGCGGACGGGGACACGCTCTACCAGTTCGATCAGCCGGTCGAGCGCCGGGTCGTGCCGGCGGAGTTCCCGTACCTCGTGACCTCGATCCTGTCAGACGGCAGGAACCAGTGCATCACCTACGGCGTGTGCTACGCGCTCTCGCTGCCGGACGGCCGCCCGTCCGCCGCGAAGACCGGCACCAGCGAGCCGTTCGAGGATTCCCGCGCGATCGGGGAAACATGGACGATGGGCTACACGCCCAACCTCGTGGCCGGCGTGTGGTCCGGCAATTCGGACAACTCGCCGATCAACGGCATCACCTCCACGTCCGTGTCGCTGCGGACCTGGAGGGAGTTGATGGCGGCCGCGATCGAGCGCCTCGAGCTGGCGCCGACCCCCTTCGAGCGACCGCCCGGCGTGGTCGAGCGCGAGGTCTGCTGGCCGTCCGGCCGGCTGCCCACGGAGCACTGCCCCAGTCTCCACCGCTACACCAGCCTGTTCGCCGCCAGCGTGCTGCCGCGCGATCCGGAATCCGCCCCGGAGCTGTACGACTCGTGGTGGCAGACGGTCCGCATCGACACACGGAGCGGGCTGCTCGCGGCCGCGACGGCGCCCGCCACGTTCGTGCGCGAGGAGGTCCGGCTCGTCTTCCCCAGGGACGAGGTTGCGAAATGGGGTGGCCTCGCCGCGTGGGCGGAGAAGGCGGGCGTAGGCGCGCTGCTCGCGCCGATCGAGGCGCCGCCCGGGACCGCGCTGCTCGTGCAGATCACATCGCCGGCCGCTTCGACCACTGTGCAGGGCCGCGTGATCGTGACCGGCCGCGCGATGTCCGATCAGCTGGTGAGCTTCGCAGTCGAGTGGGGCCGGGGCGCCGCGCCGACGCAGTGGATCCGCGTCCAGGAGTCGACCCGCGGCGTGCTCAACGGGCCGCTCGGCGTGTGGGATACGAGCGTGGTGCCCGACGGGGAGTACACGCTGCGCGTGGTGCTCCAGGACACCGAGCGTGGGACGGCGTACTACCAGGTGCCGCTGACCGTGATGAACGGCGAGGCCGCGGCGCCGTCGCTGGACCAGCCCTACATCGCGCTCACGAGGCCCACGAACAACCAGGTCGTCAGTGGCACCGTCACCGTGACCGGCACCGCGGGCGCCACTGCTCTGCTCGAGACGACGATCGAAGTCGGCGCCGGCATCGCGCCCACCGACTGGCAGCTGATCGGACGCACGACCTCGCAGATCGTCGATGGCGTGATCGCCACCTGGGACACGGCAGGCATCCCGGACGGCGTGTACACGCTGCGGGTCGTCGTGCGCGACCAGGCCCTCGGCAGCGCGCAGTCCACGATCGTCGTCTCCGTCAGGAACGCGCGCTAGCGGGCGCTCACCTATCGCGCGGGCGTTGGGTCCGCGGGCACGAGCGCGCGGCCGACGCCCTCGCGCGTGCTCGTACCCCGCACCGCGGCGAGGAATGCCGCCAGTGAGCCGGCGCGGGCGCGCAGGTCGCGCAGCTCAGGACCGAGCGGATCGACGGCGTCCGCACGAGCGGCATACGTGCCGTACCACGCGAAATACGCCTGGTTGATGCGACGAATGGGGCGGCCCGCGGCCGCAAGCTCCTGCCTCGCCGCCTCCATGCGCGCCTCCGCATCGGCGACGCGCCCGGCCGCCAACAGCGCGTCGACCTCGATGCGCAGCTCCCGAAGCATCTGATCCGCGTCGCGTCCTGGCGCGGCGACGACCGGGGGCGACGCCGTCGGCGAAGGCGCGCCGGCCGCCGCTGTGGGATCGCCGAAGCGCTCGACCGCCAGCGCCGCGAGCTCGTCGCCGACGATGTCCGCCACGGTCTCGTTGATCGTCGCCGCGTCGTGCGAACGGTAGTACGCCCGGCCGAGGGGATAGAACGCGAGGTAGTGGTGCGTCCACTCGTGCGCCGCCGTCGCGAGCGCCGCACGAAACGACGCGCGATTCGAGATCACGGCGGGATACGTCGCCACCCCACCCGAGGGCACGACCAGCGCAGAGAGCGTGGGATCACGCTCCACCCGCGCCTCCAGCGCGATCGCGTCGGACGGCGCAAGCCCGGGTCGGAGCAAGCGCGTCTCGTCGCGTCGCACCACCGCGCGCGGCGAGACGACCAGCACCTCGGGCGGCGCCGCCAGCTCGAGGTTCACGGGCGGAAAGACCGAGAGCCTGCCGAACAGCGGCAGGCGCCCGGTGATGCCCTCGGCGCGTGCGACGGCGTCCACGCGCCCCGCGATCGCGGCCTCGACCGCCCCTTCGAGCCGCCGCGCTTCCGCCGACGACCGGTCGCCGAGCGCGAAGTAGCGCGCGATTGCCTCGTCCGGCGTGGGGTCGTGGCGCAGCGGCGCGCCGATCGCGTAGAGCCACTTGCCGGCGATGGTGTCCCGTTCCCAGCGCACGAGGTCGAAGCTGTCGCCCACCCGCCGGTCGTGGAAGGCAAGCGCGAGCGCGAGCACCAGGAAGGCGACAACGAACACGGCGGCCGGGGGTGCAACCGCTCGGAGCCGCCGCTGCACGCCATCGCCGTCCACGCATCCACGGTACCGCCGACGATGGGCGGGCGGCAGCGGGCTATCATCCGCGCGATGAGCAGTGTGACCGCGACGTCCGGCGGGCCGGCCGCGACGGATTCAGGCCTGCGACCGCCCGGTCGCCGGCAGCGGTGCGCCGCCGTGCTGCTCGACTTCCTCACCGCCGCGCTCGCCGTCGCTGCCGCCGCGCTGCTGGCGACGCTCTGGTTGCTCGTGCGCACCGGCCGCGGGCGAGAGGACGCCACGAGCGGGGACTCGCTCGTCGCGACCGCGCTGGTGCTGGCTGCGCCGCCGGCGTGGGCCGCATGGCAACTGGTCCGCGTGCGTCGCGGCGCAGGCACCGCGGGGCAGGCTCGCGTCTCCCTCGCGGTCACGGCCCACCGACGGAGCGTGCCCTCGACCCGCACCGCGGCGACGCTGCGGCTGCTCTGGCACCCGCTCGCCGTCACCGCCTGGCTCTGGCTCGCAGCACTCAGCGTGCTGTTCGACGCGATCCCCGCCGCGCTCGTGTGCCTGGGCCTCGCCCTGGTGTGGGTGCTCGCCGGCGTCGCGTCCGCGGCGCTCGTGCTCCGCAATCCGGCCGCGCGCGCGTTGCACGACCGCCTCGCCGGCACGAGTCTGTGCCGGCGATGACCACCAACCCAGACGACGAGGCTGAGTTCCGACGGCCGCAGCGGCCCACGTTGGACGATCCGCCGAGCACGCCGCGTGCGCCGCGTCGCGATGAACCGCCGGTCGATCCGAGCGATCACCCGGCGCCGGTCGTGACCGAGACCGGCACGTTCGGGACGTTGCCCGAGGACGAGCCGCTGCCCGACCTGGGCGGCGACGGCTGGCTGCGCTCGCTCGCGCTGCGCACCGTCGCCTTCGCGCTCTTCGTGGTCGCGGCCGCGTGGCTGCTCGTGCTCAGCGCCCACCAGGTCACCGACCGCGTGGTGGCGATACCCGCGCTCGAGCGCGGGGTCGCCGCGCTCACGGAGATCGACGCGCTCCTGCTCATGCATCGCGACGCGATCGCGGCGGCCGGCGCGAGCCGCGCCGCGGACCCCGTCGCGCGCGTGGAGGTGCCCGGCTTCCCGATCGCCGCCGCGACGCTGACCGCCGTGGAGGCCCGCGACCTCGGCACAGAGGAGCAACGCGCGCTGGTGCTCGAGCGCGCGGCGACCGCGATCTATGAGCGCGGCGTGGATGCGCTGCTCGTCGAAGGCGGCACGGCGGTCGACGCCGGCATGCTCTCCGCGGAGGGCTTCGCGGGACGCTTGCTGTCGGCGCTCACGGCCGGCACGCACGAACGCGTGGGCGAGTGGCTGCGCACGATCGGGTTCGTCACCGTCGTGCTCGCCGCGGGCGTGTTGCTGCTCGGCCGCGGCTTCGGACGCTTCGGCGCGCTGGCGCTGCCGCTGCTGGGCGCCGCAGCCCTGGGCGTCGCCGCCGCCTTCGCCCTGCGTCTCGCCGCCGCGGTCGCCGGCGGCGCGGGCGAGCTGGCGAACGAGCTCTCCGCGATCGCGCAGGGCCTCGCGTGGACGCCCGCGCGCAACGCGTCCTGGTTCGCCGCGGCCGCCGCTGCCGTCGCGCTCCCGGCGATGCTGGGCGGCCTGCTGCTTGGCGAGCGCGACGACGGCATCGCTCGCCACTGACGAGACGCACGAGCTCGACACGGAAGTCGCGCGGGCGGACTGAGCCACGGTCAGCCCAACGGCGTTTCGCGCCGGCGCGCGACCACCAGGTCGAACCGGTAGCGCTTCTCGATGCGACCGCCGAAGCGCCCATCGATCAGCCCGGCGATGCAGCCGAGTAGCCCGTCATGGGCCTCGGGCGGTAGGTCGCGATGGCCCGAGTACGTGTTGAGCACGTCCAGGTACTCGGCAGTCGTGTATGGCACGTCGCGCTCGTACTCGCGCGTGAGCGGCGGTTCGAACCACCCGGACTCGACAAAGCCGGCCGTCTCGACCGCGAGCGACGCGCTGTCCGGCAGGCGGAGCGTGGCATCGTCGCCCATGAAGAGCGCGTAGCACGCGGCCTGCACATCGGCGAAGAACGCGCTCGTCCCGCCCTCGATGTGCCGCGTGTCGACGACGGCGAGCGCCCCGCCGGGGCGAAGCGCGGCGGCGGCTTTCACGAACCGCACCGCGGGATCCACCCAGTGCCACGACGTCGCCGCGAGCACGAGGTCGAACGGCTCCGCCGGCAGCGCCCACTCCTCGAACGCCGCGATGTGCACGCTCACGTCCGGGAACGCCGCGAGCTTCCGTCGCGCCACGGCGGCCAGCTCGGCGCG
>JBBDXH010000161.1:0-2694 GCA_040902395.1 Dehalococcoidia bacterium | reverse complement strand
ACCCGCGTCCAGGGTTTTGCAGACCCTTGCCTGGGCCACTCGGCTACGCCGCCGGACCGCCACGCTGTGCGCGGGGCGAAGTGCGAGGTTAGCCCTTCATCCAAGCGGCTCAGAGGCCGAACTAAGGGCATGCCGCTCGATTCCACGGCTCCGGCCGTCGCGCTCACGGATGTGCGACGGAGTTTCGATGCCGTGGTCGCGGTCGACGGGCTCACGGTGGAGGTCCCCCGCGGAACCGTGACCGTGCTACTCGGGCCCAACGGCGCGGGCAAGACCACAGTCGTGCGACTCGTGACCGGCGCCCTGCGCGCCGATACAGGTTCGGTGCGGACACTCGGGCTGGATCCCGAGGTCGCAGCCGAGGGCACGGAGGTGCGCCGGCATTGCGGGGTGGGGCGGGGGCGCCCTGCTCTCTACGACCGCCTCAGCGGCGTCGACAACCTTCGGTACGCCGCGGAGCTGTTCGCGGTGGACCGCGCCGACATCGACACGCGCATCGCGGAAGCTGCCCATCGCTTCGGGATCGCCGACGCGCTCGAGCACCGCGTCGGTGGGTACTCGACCGGCATGCGGGCCCGCCTCGCGCTTGCACGCGCGGTCCTGCACGATCCCGACCTCTTGCTGCTCGACGAACCGACCGCCGGGCTCGATCCCGAGTCCGCTCGCGCAGTGCTCGGCCTCATCGACGAGATGGCCGAAGACGGCAAGACAGTGATGATGTGCACGCACCTCCTGCTCGAAGCCGAGGGCCTCGCCGACCAGGTGGTCGTGATGGATCACGGCCGCGCGGTCGTGTGGGGATCTCCCGAGGAGCTCACGCGCCGATATTGGCCCGCGGCGCGCGTGCTGCTCGACGCCGAAGACCCGACACTGCTCGACATGGCGCGCGGCCTCCCGTTCGTGCGCGCGTACCAGCGCAACGGCGTGGCACTCGTCGATCTCGAGGACGACGGCTCGGTCGCCGATCTCGTCGACGCGCTCGTGGCCGCGGGCGCGCGCCTGCAACGCGTCGAACCGCGCGCGCCGAGCCTCGAAGAGCTCTATTTCGAGATTCGGAGACAGACGCCGTGATCACGAAAATTCGCACGTCACCCGCATGGGTGATCGCACGCACCGATCTCAAGCAGCTTCGCCAGGCGCGCGACTTCTGGGTGCCGCTTTCGATCGTCGCACTGTTGTTCTTCGTGATCATCCCCGCGGTCTTGCTCCTGCTGCTCGGGTCGGTCAAGGACGACCACCTCGTGCGGCAGCTCAGCGGGGTCGTCGGGAGCCTGCCGGGCGATCTCAAGGACAGCGTGCGAGGCGCCAAGGGTCCGGCGCAGGCGTCGTACGCGCTCGCGGTCTACCTGTTCGCGCCGCTTGCGATCATCGTGCCGCTCACCGTTTCGTCGGCGGTCGGCGCGCACACGATCATCGGCGAGCGCGAGCGCGGAAGTGGCGAGTTCCTCGCGCACTCCCCCGCGACGGAGCGCCAGATCTACCTCGGGAAGTTGATGGCGAGCCTCATCCCCGGATACTTCACCGCCGCGATGGGATTCGCGATGTACTCGCTGGTCGTGAACCTGATCGTGGGCCCGAAGCTCGGCGGCTGGTTCTTCCCCACCACGAACTGGTGGGTGCTCGTGCTCTGGGTGCTCCCGCCGTTCATCGCGCTCGCCCTCGCGATCATCCTGGCGATCTCGGCGCGCGTGTCGAGTGCCGCAGCCGCGCAGCAGGCGTCCGCCCTCGCGACCCTCCCGCTCATCGTCATCTCCTACGGAGTCGCCAGCAACACGCTCTTCAAGGGCCAGGCCCTCGCCTTCGGGATCGGCGCGCTCGCCTGGGCCGGCGCGATCTTCGCGCTGTGGCGGGCGTCGTACGCGGTGTCGCGGGAGCGCCTGCTCGGGATGGGCGGCTGACCACACCCGCCGGGCATACTCACCCGATGCACGAGAGCTACGCGTCGGTCTGGGAAGCCGCGGGCGACGTCGTCCCCGACGCCATCGCCGTGGTCCAGGGCGATCGTCGCATCACGTGGCGAGAGCTCGACGACCGCGCCGCGCGTTTCGCGGGAGCGCTCGCCGCGTCGGGGTTCGGGCGGAACACGCACGTCGCGCTGTACACCACGAACTGCCCCGAGTATCTCGAAGCGCACTTCGGCGCGATGAAGCTGCGCGCGGTGCCCGCGCCCGTGAACTTCCGCTACCGCGCCGCTGAGCTCGCGTACCTGCTCGAGAACGCCGACGCGCAAGTGATCGTGTACCACCGCGCGTTGGGCGAGCGGGTCAAGGAGGCTCGGGACCACGCACCGAAGCTCTCGTTGCTGGTCGAGGTCGACGACGGCTCGGGCGCGCCTCGCCTCGACGGCGCGGTCGAGTACGAGGCCTTCGTCGGCGCGCAGGAGCCGCTCCCCCGCGTCGGGCGGTCGGGCGACGACCTCATGCTCTGGTACACGGGCGGCACCACCGGGCTCCCCAAGGGCGTGATCTGGCACCAGGAGGCCCTGCTGAACGCGGGTCTGGCGATGGAGTGCCAGGTTCTCGACGTCCCGGTTCCGCAGGACCTCGGCGAGCTTGCCGAGCTGGTACGCGCGCTCCACGCCGGGGGCCGCGCGCCGGTTGCGCTCGCCGCGACGCCACTGGTGCACGCCACCGCGATCTACCAGGCGAACAGCGCGCTGCTGCTCGGCGGTCGCGTCGTGATGTTGGAGCAACA
>JBBDXH010000160.1:0-2708 GCA_040902395.1 Dehalococcoidia bacterium | reverse complement strand
CGCCTCGCTCGCCGCCGCCGCCGCCGCGCATCGCGGTGCGATCGCGCTCGTCGTGCTGGCCGCGTTCGGCGTCGGGAGCACGTTCGTGGCCGGCCTGCAGTTCCGCGACGTCTTCACCGAGCGCAGTGCCGGCAACGCGCAGCTCGCCGACCCGCCCGCGAGCCGGCTCGCGCATCCGCTCGGCCCGTCCGCGACATGCACGACGGAGAGCGCGCCGGCCGGCTGCGACCGGCGCGCGGCGTTCGTCTCGGCCGCCGCCGGCCACACCGCGCTCATCGACGTGACCGATCCGCTCTCGGACGAACCGGCGTGGCTCACGATCGCGCCCGTGCCCGGGCCGAACTGGACGTACGGCGCCCTGTCGCTCGAGCGCTCACTGCTCGCGCGCACCGCCGGCGAGCAGCGTGCACTGGTGCGCGGCGGGATTGCCGCGCTCGCGGCGGCCGCGTTGATCGTGCTCGTCGTGCTGCGCGTCGATCGCGTGTCGCCGCTGCGGCTCTGGCTCGCATCCGGCGTGATCAGCGCGGCCGCGCTCGCCGGCATCGGCTGGGTCTGGTACCTCGAGCTCACCACCCCGCCCGCCCTCTCCGTCGACGCCGCCGGCGAGGGCTTCCTCGACCAGATCGCCCCCTACCGCGGCGACGGCACGGAGGAGATCTACGCGGGCATCTTCGTCCAGGCGATCGAGTTCACCGGCGCGAACGACGTGATGGTCACGGGCACGGCCTGGCAGGTCTTCCGCGGCGAGACCGCGGGCGAACGCGGCATCGAGCCGGGCTTCATCTTCCCGGAGGCCGAGGAGCTCTCCATGGAGCAGCTCTACGACGTCACGAGCGACACCGGGCAGAAGATCGGCTGGAGCTTCAACGCCACACTGCGCGAGGCCTTCGACCATCGCCAGTACCCGTTCGACCGCGAAAACGTCTCGGTGCGCATGCGTCCCCGTGAGATGACGGCGCCGGTGCTGCTGCTCCCGGATGTGCCGGCGTACGAGCTGCTCGCGCCGGCCAGCCTGCCGGGCGTGGCGAATGACATCCTCGTCGCAGGCTGGCGCGTGAACGAGTCCTTCTTCTCGTACCGGCTGAACCGGTACAACGCGAGCTTTGGCCCGCTCAACCTGATCGACCCGGACGCCGGCGAGCTCATGCCCGAGCTCTACTTCAACGTGCTGATCTCGCGGCTCTTCATCAACCCGTTCGTGTCGAACATGGTGCCGCTGATCGTGGTGCTGCTCTTGCTGTTCGCGGTGCTGCTGCTGACGACCCGGCACGAGGAACGAAAGCAGGTCTTCGGCTTCAGCACGATGGGGGTGCTCGGCTACTGCACCGGGCTCTTCTTCGTCGTGATCGTGGCTCACAACCAGCTGCGCGACGCGCTCGGCGCGGGCCAGGTGATCTACCTCGAGCGGTTCTACTTCGCCGCCTACCTGGCGATCCTCGCCGTGTCCGTGAACTCCATTCTGTTCTCGGTGGCGCGTGGCGGTCCGTTCATCACGTATCGCGACAACCTGATCCCGCGGCTGCTGTACTGGCCGCTGATCCTGATCGCGATGCTCGTGATCACGCTGCGCGCGTTCGACTGACCTCGCCCCGCGCCCCACACTGAGTCGCATGAACCAACTGCACGAAGGCGTCACGACGCTGGTCGGCCACACGCCGCTCGTCGCGCTCCGGCGCATCCAGCCCGAGCTGCCGGCGCGGCTCTACGCCAAGATCGAGGGCCAGAACCCGACGGGCAGCGTGAAGGACCGCATCGTCCTGCGCATGCTCGAGCGGGCGCGCCGCGAGGGCGCGCTGGCCCCGGGGCAGAAGCTGATCGAGGCGTCCACCGGGAACACCGGGCTCGCGGTCGCCATGTTCGGGCGCCGCTTCGGACATCCCGTGGAGATCTGCGTGCCCGAGAGCGTCTACCCCGAGATCGGCCGGCTGCTCGCCGCCCACGGTGCGACCATCCGCTGGGTGCCGCGCCAGTCCGGCATCAAGTCCGCGCTCGCCGTCGCCGCGCGCGTCGCCGGGGAAGAGGGCGCGTTCTTCCTCGACCAGTTCGGCAACGTCGAGAACGTGCGCACGCACTACGAGACGACGGCCGTGGAGATCCTCGCAGCGCTGCCGCGCGTCGACGCGTTCGTGGCCGGCATCGGCACCGGCGGGACCATCACCGGCGTCGGGCGTCGCCTCAAGGAGGTGAACCCGGACTGCAAGATCGTGGGCGTCGAGCCGCGGCTCGGCGTGCACGTGCAGGGCCTGATGTCGCTCGACGACGGCTTCATCCCCCCGCTGCTCGACGAGTCGTTGCTCGACGCGAAGCTGCTCGTCGGCAACCGTCACGCCGTCGATCACGCGCGGCGTGTGCTCGCGAGCGAAGGGCTCTTCGTCGGCATCAGCAGCGGGGCGGTGATGCACGCGGCGCTGCGCGTGGCCTCGCGGCTGGGCGAGGGCAACATCGTGCTGATGTTTGCCGACGGCGGCGCAAAGTACCTCAGCACCGAGCTCTGGGACGCCCCTGCACCCGGGGCCGGCTACGACCCCGACGACCCGCTGGACGACGTGCTCTGGTGGTAGCCGCGGGTGGCTGACGAGATCGCGCCGGGCGTGTGGTGGCTGCGCGGCACGCGCGGCAGCAACGTCTTCGCGCTCGACGCCGGCGATCAACTCGTGCTGATCGACACCGGCTTCGCTTCCAGCGCGGACGCGATCGGCGCAGAGCTC
>JBBDXH010000159.1:1692-19082 GCA_040902395.1 Dehalococcoidia bacterium | reverse complement strand
CGGCGCCGGCGGAGCTCGACGGCCGGTACGCGGTCGTGACCACGCCCGCCGCGCCGGCGGCGGCCGCCCCGGCGGCCCGCACCGCGGGCCGCTTCGCGTTCGAGGTGATCGCCGACGACGACCACCCGGTGCGCGCCGCCGACTCGCTGGTCGGCTTCGCGGTCAGCACCGAGCTCGGGCGCGCGTGGTACATCCCGTTCGGTCACCGCGACCCCGCCGACGCCGGCGGGCAGGCCAGGCTCGAGATCGAGGCGGAGGACGATCCGCCTCGGATCGAGCAGCTCTCGCGCACCGAGGTGTTCGCGGCCTTCACCTCGCTGTTCACCGATCCGGCGGTGGCACGCGTCGCGCACAACGGGAAGCACGGGCTCGTCGCGCTCGCCGGCGCGGAGGAGCACGTGCTCGCGGCGTCGATCGACTTCGACACGCAGGTCGCCGCCTACCTGCTCGGCGACTCGAACAGCGTGCTCGATCGCCTCGCCTTCCAGTGGCTCGGCGTCGAGCTGCCCCTCGCGAAGACGCTGCTCGGGACCGGGCGCAAGGCGGTCGCGTTCTCGCAGCTCACGCCGGAGGTCGTCGGCGACTACGCCGCGAGTCGCGCCGACGTCACGCTGCGGCTCGCCGACACGCTCGCGCCCGAGCTCGTGCGCACGGAGATCGAGCCGGTCTACCGCGACATCGACCTGCCGCACATCCCCGTGCTCGCGCGCATGGAGCAGTGGGGCGTCGCGCTCGACACGTCCGTGCTCAAGGCGCTGGAAGGCGATCTCACCGCGCGCATCGAGGCCGCGGAGCGCGAGGCCTACGACGCGGTCGGGCACGAGTTCAAGCTCGGCTCGCCGCTCGAGCTGTCAAAGGTGCTGTTCGAAGATCTGAGGCTCCCGCACACCCGCAGGACAAAGACGGGCTACACGACCGACGCGGACGCGCTCGAGCCGCTGCGCGTCGTGCACCCGGTGGTCGAGGCGCTCCTCCAGTGGCGCGAACTGACGAAGATCAAGTCGACCTACGTGGACACGCTCCCGCTGCAGGTCAACCCGCGCACGGGGCGCGTGCACACGATCTTCTCGCAGGTCACCGCCGCCACCGGCCGGCTCGCCTCGAATGACCCGAACCTCCAGAACATCCCGGTGCGCTCGGAGATCGGGCAGGCCGTGCGCCGTGCCTTCGTCGCGCGCGACTGCGGCGAGGATCCGATCCTGCTCTCGGTGGACTACTCGCAGATCGAGCTGCGCGTGCTCGCGCACATCTGCGGCGACGAGGAGCTGCGGCGCGCCTTCGCCGAGCACCGCGACATCCACCGCACGACGGCGTCCGCGGTCTTCCACGTCGACGAGGACGCGGTCACGCCGGAGATGCGACGCCGCGCGAAGGTGTTCAACTTCGGCGTGCTCTACGGGCTCACTGCGTTCGGCCTCTCACAGCGCGAGGGCATCCCGCGCAACGAGGCCGAGGGCTTCATCGAGCGCTACTTCGAGGCGTATCCGAGCGTGCAGGCGTGGCGCGAACAGGTGGTCGAGGATGCGCGCGCGCTCGGCTACGCGGTGACGCTGACCGGCCGCAGGCGGTACATCCCGGACCTCCGCGCGTCCAACCGCAACGTGCGCCAGGCCGCCGAACGCATCGCGATCAACATGCCGATCCAGGGCACCGCCGCCGACATCATCAAGATCGCCATGAACCGCATCGACGCCGAGCTGCTCGAGCGGCAGGCGAAGGGCGTGCAGGCGCGCATGATCCTCCAGGTGCACGACGAGCTGATCTTCGAGCTCCCGCGCGCCGAGCTGGACGACATGCGCGAGCTGGCGCACCGCCTGATGCCCTCGCTCGAGCTCGCGGTTCCGCTCGACCTCGACGACAAGTGGGGACGCTCCTGGGGCGACTGGGAGTAGCTCGAGCGCCCGCGCCCGCGCGTTCACGTCGCCGGCGGAAGCGACCGTAGCCAGTCGACGATGATGGCGTTGAGCGCCGCCGGCGCCTCCTGCTGCGTCCAGTGCGCGCACTGCTCGATGTGCCCGCGGCTCAGCCGTGGGATCCAGCGCTCCATCCCGGCCGCCAGGTCCGGCGTGAGGATCGGGTCCTTGCCGGCGGTGACCATCAGCGCCGGCTGCTCGATCTTCCGGTCGGCCACCGTGCGCGCCCATCGCCAGTTCGCCTCCTGGTTGCGGTACCAGTTGAGGCCACCGCGGAACCCGGTGCGTCGGAACGCCTGCACGAAGTAGTCGAGCTCCTCCGCCGAGAGCATCACGCTCCGCGCCGCGCCCGCCGGGTAGCCGGCGAGCCACCCGCCGCGCGCACGCACGTCATGCGAGCCCGCGAGCAGATCGAAGCCGTCGGCCGGATCGCTCGAACGGAAGGTGAGGCGCAACGTCCGCTCGACGTCCGCCTCGAGCTCGGCCTCCGCCACGCCGGGCTGCTGGAAGTACAGCTGGTAGTCCCAGCGCCCGGCGTTCGCGGTCCGCGCCTCGAGGGGGCTGACCGGGCCCGCCGGCGCGTACGGCGTGTTCACGCCGGCGACGGCGCGCACGCGCTCCGGGTAATGCAGCGCCATCGCCCACACGATCGCGCCACCCCAGTCGTGTCCCACGAACACCGCCTGGCGTGCGCCGATGGCATCGAGCAGGCCGACGAGGTCGGCACAGATCTGCTCCTGCCGGTAGTCCTCGACGCGCGGCGGGGCGTCCGTCTCTCCGTAGCCGCGCATGTCCGGCGCGATCGCGCGAAAGCCCGCCGCCGCGATCGCCGGGAGCTGGTGGCGCCACGAGTACCAGAGCTCGGGGAAGCCGTGACACAGGATCACCGGGGGACCAGCACCCTGCTCCGCGGTGTGCATGCGGATGCCGTTGGTCTCGTAGGTGTGGTGGCTGAGCTCGCCCGTCATCGTCCGCTCTCCACTCAACCGCGTCGCACGGGGCGCCGCCGCAACGGCACGGCCGCTCTACCCGTTCGCCCCGTCTGACTCGCCCGCCTGCTCCCACAGCACCCGCATCTCCTCGCAGTCGCGGAGCAGCTGCTCGAGCGTGCCGCTTGCGATCACGCGGCCGGACTGGAGCACCACGATGCGGTCAGCGCGGCGGTACGCCGCGCGCCGGTTCGACACCACGAGGCAGGTCGCCTCGCGCTCCGCGAACAGGCGCTCCCAGAGCGTGCGCTCCGTCTCCACGTCCAGCGCGCTCGAGATGTCGTCGAACACGAGCAGCTCGGGCCGGCGCGCGTACATGCGCGCCGCAGCCGCGCGCTGGATCTGGCCGCCGGAGAGTCGCACTCCCCGCGGCCCGAGCATCGTCTCCAACCCGCGGTCCATCTCGGCGACGTCATCCTCGAGCACGGCCAGGCGCACGGACTGCCCGACGTGCATGGCTTCGACCGGGTCACCCACCGCGACGTTCTGCCCGAGCGTCTCGCTCACGAGCCGCGGCGCCTGCGGCGTGTACGCGCATCGCGGCGGCACCAGGAAGCTCGCGGGGTCGTCGACGACGTGGCCGTTCCACGCGACCTGGCCGCCTGCCGTGGGCGTCAGCCCGAGCAGGGCGCGCAGCAGCGTGGTCTTCCCGGCACCCACCCGTCCCGTGATCACCGTGAACGAGCCGCGTTCGATCGCGAGATCGACGCCGTCGATCCCGTGGCGGCTGCGCGGATAGCGCGCGGTCAGCCCGAACACCGTGAGCCGCTCCAGGCGGTCGTCGGTCGCGAGCGACGGCGCGGCTGGCGGCGGCGCGGGCGCGTCGAGATGCAGATCGACGTGCGCGACGATCGCGCCGGCCGGCGCTCCCTCCATGAGCGCGCTCATGCGGTCCGCCGAGACGCCGGACTGGCGGTGCCGCGCCATCAGCCAGCCCAGCCAGCGCGGCAACCCCGGCAGCCACGTCAGGTAGCTGGCGAACAACGCGAACTCGCCCACCGTGAACTCGCCCGACCGCATGGAGCTGACGCTGAGCAGCAGGATGATGCCGATGCCGATGTTGCCTGCGTTCGTGCTGTACGAGAGCAGCAGCTCGCTGAACACGCGGTCGCGCACCGCGGCCGTGCGACGCACCTCGCCGAGTTCGACGAAGCGACGCGTGACCGGCGTCTCGGCCGCGTGCACCTTGACCGCGAGCACGGCGCCGAACGCGTCGCCGATGAACGACGTGACCGCCGCGGTCGACTCGCGGTACGCGCGTCGGTAGCGCCGGATCCGCGACGTCATCATGCGCGTCACCGCGACGGTGGCGGCGAGCGGAAGCAGCACGACGAGCGTGATCAGGGGGCTGATGGTCGACATAATCGCGATCGCGATCGCGGTGAACACGGCCGTGCCGGCCACGTCCAGCCACGTGTCGATGAACTGGATGAAGCTCTCGGTGTCGTCGCGGAAGCGGCTCACGACCTCGCCCGGAGACCCCGGCAGCGGATGCACGCCCGGCCCGCGCACGATCCAGTCGAGCATGTTCGTGCGCAGCACCGCCGCGATCACCTGCCAGTAGTAGAGCCAGATCACGACGGCGCCGAAGAACACCGCCACGCGGATGGCCTCGGCCGCGACGAGCAGGGCGAGGATCGCCCACAGGTTGAGCCCGAGCGGCGCGCTCCCGGTGAGCGCGTCGAACGCGAGCGCGACCACCAGACCGGCCGTCACCGGCAGCGCGTGCACGCCGATCCAGAGCACGGCGCTCAGCGCGAAGAGCCACGGCCGGTAGCAGGCGAGCCGCCACGCGAGGCGCCAGACGCTCATACCGCCACCGCCCCGGCGCCGGCGCGCAGCAGCCCCGCGTACCGCGAGCTCGCGTCGCCGGCGAGCGCCGTACGCTCCCCGCACTCGGCGATCCGCCCATGCTCGATCACCATCACCACGTCGGCGCGCTCGACGGTGTGGAGGCGGTGCGCGATCACGATCCCCGTGCGGCCGGTGAGCAGCCGGTCGACGGCGCGCTCGATCAGGTGTTCCGTCGCCGGGTCGAGGCGCGACGACGCCTCGTCGAGGATCACGAGTCCCGGGTCGCGCAGGAAGATGCGCGCGAACGCGAGCAGCTGGCCTTCGCCGGCGGAGAGGCCGGCGCCGCCCGCCGCGAGCATCGTGTCGAGCCCGTCGGGCAGCGATCGTACCCAGTCGCCGAGCCCGAGCCCGTCGATGGCGTCGCCAATGCGCGCGTCCGTGATCGCGGGGTCGAAGAGCGTGAGGTTGTCGCGCACGCTGCCGGCGACGAGCTGGACGTCCTGCGTGACCACGCCGATCCTGCGCCGCAGCTCGGCCGCGCGCAGTGCGCGCAGGTCCACGCCGTCGAGCCGGACCACGCCCTCCGTCGGATCGTAGAGCCGCAACAGCAGGCGTGTGAGCGTCGTCTTCCCGCCGCCGGTGCGCCCGAGCACGCCGACCACGCTGCCGGGCGCGAGCGTGAAGTCGATGTCGCGCAGCACGGGCTCGCGCGCGTCGTAGGCGAACGAGACGTGGTCGAACTCGACGGCCGCAGCGCCGTCGACCGCTCCGTCGCGTGTGCCCTCGTGCAGGATGGGCTCCAGCGCAAGCAGCTCGTTCACCCGCCCGACCGCGGCGGCGGCCCGCTGGAACTCCTTGAGCTGATCCGCGATCTGCTCGAGCGGCCGGCGCAGGATCTGCGTGTACTGGAAGAACAGGTAGACCGCGCCGATCGTTACCTCGCCACGCTGGTAGAGCAGTGCGCCCAGCGCGAGCACGAGCACGTAGCTGAACGTGAACAGCCCCGTCGCAAGCGACCACAGCCCGCCGCTCAGGATCTGCGCCCGCCGCGCAGTGCGGATCAGGTGGCCGGCCACGCCGAACGAGCGCTGCATGACGTACGCGCCGGCCCCGTTCGCGCGGATGTCGTCGACCGCGCCCAGGCGCTCCTCGATGAAGCCGTAGAGCTCCGCCGACGCATCGCGCTCGGCGTTCACGGCCGGCACCGCGTACGCGCGCGCGCGGCTGATCACCACCATCGCGAACACCACGAAGGCCGTGAGCGCGAGCCCGACCCTCCACTCTTCGTACATGAGCAACGCCAGCACGCCGGTGAGCAGCAGCAGCCCACCCAGGATGCGGAGCACGAACTGCGAGAAGAAGTCGGAGAGCGCCGTGACGTCCCCGTCAACGCGCTCAATCATTCCGCCGGGGCTGTGCGCGTTGTGGAACGGCAGATCGAGACGCAGGCAGTGCGCCAGGAGGTCCGCCCGCAACCGGTTCGTCGCGGTCCAGCCGACCTGCTCGCTGAGGTACGCGGCGCCGACGAGCGCGATCTGCGTGACCACGGTCGCCGCGATGAAGAGGCCCGCGAAGACGTACAGGCGCTGCGCGGGCGCGCCCCCCACCGCGTCGTCGATGAACAGGCGCAGCAGCTGAGGCCCGGTCAGCTGCAACAGCGTCCCGCCGATCAGCAGCGTCCCCAGCACCGCGACGCGCACACGCAACCCCGCGAGGTAGGTCGCGAGCGTCGCTGCCGAGCGCCTGAGCGAGGTATCCATCCGGAATGCTCCAGTCGGTGGCCGGCCGCGCGGCACAACAACAGCGCGGGGTGTGCGTCCCCGCGGCGTCCGGTCTGAACGCGACTGGAGGTCTAGCCGGTCGGAGCGTGGACGGGGGCGGGTCGCGTGTGAGTGGGCTGGCGCATCTGAACGACCTCCTCCCGTCCGGGGTCCGTCGAGGATAGCCAGCGGCCCCGTAGCGTCAACGCATGTGTTGGTCCCGCTGCATCGACCGCCACGCGGATAGGATCGCTCTGTGCCCGAGCTCCCTGAGGTCGAAACCATCCGTCGCGACCTGGCGCCGCTGCTCGTCGGGCGCACGATCGTGCGCGTGGGCATCCGCCCCGGCGCGGAGCGACTCGCGATCACACACGCGCCCCGCGCGCTCGAACGCGCGCTGACGGGGCGACGGGTCGACGCGCTCGACCGTCACGGCAAGTACCTCCTCGCTCGCCTCGACGACGGCCGCACGTGGGTGCTGCACCTGCGCATGACGGGGTCACTCGTGCACACGGCCAAGGACACGGCCGCCCACCGCTTCGAGCGCGCACGGGTCGATCTCGACAACGGCGCCTCGCTGCGCCTGAACGACATGCGCAAGTTCGCGACCTGGCATCTCGTCGAAGACGCGCGCGAGGCGATGCCGCGCACCGGGCCCGACGCGCTCTCCGACGAGTTCTCCGTGCAGTGGCTGCGGTCGGCGCTCGCCCGGCGCTCGGCGCCCGTCAAGGCCGCGCTCCTCGATCAGCGGGTCGCCGCCGGCGTGGGCAACATCTACGCAGACGAGGCGTGCTGGATCGCCGGCATCGATCCGCGCACGCCGGCGGACGCGCTCGGACCGCGCCGCGTCGCCCGACTGCACGCGGCGGTCCGGGAGACCCTCGAGCAGTCGATCCGGGACCGCGGGTCTTCGTTCTCCGACTACCGAGACGGGCTCGGGGCGGAGGGGCTGCACCACGTCCGCGTGCACGTCTTCCGACGCGACGGTCAGCCGTGCGGTCGGTGCGGGGGCACGGTGGTCAAGCTGCGCGTGGCCGCTCGGGGCACGCACTTCTGCCGCGGCTGTCAGCGCGGCTGAGCAGCAGATCGGTGCGATCGCTGCGCGGGAGGCCGTTGCCGCGAGTGGGCGTCGCCGCGACTGCGATCGCTCCCGGCGGGCATGATCACTGTGCAAATGTCCCTAAATCGCACGCCCCGGCACGGTCGCTCGAAGATATTCGGCGCAACCTCCCGAGCGCGCTTCTGGCCGCCCCATAGTGTTGATAACGGTCCCTGCATTGGGGATAACCCGGTTGTGTGGCCCATCGCTCGCTTGCTAGTGTCGCCCGGCCCAAAGCTCGCACCGTGGTTCCTCCGTCGGGGGGAGAGGGGCAGTCGATGATCGCATCAGTCCTCACCCTCGTGGTGCTCGGCGCTGTGGTCTTCCACGCAGTGACCGCGTTCTATCTCGCCGAGACGTTTACCCGCGCCAAGCGGCGCCGCGTCCAGGGGACACCCGCCGACCTCGGACTGCGTTACGAAGACATCCAGTTTCTGACCGCCGACCGCCTCGTGCTGCGCGGATGGTTCATCGAATCGCCGGGTGCGCGCGCCACGATCGTGATCGTGCACGACGTCGAGGGCACCCGCGCAGACGAAGAGCAGGGGCTGCTCGCGCTGCAACGCGACTACGTGCGCCGTGGCTTCAATGTCTTCTCGTTCGACCTGCGTGGCCATGGTGAGTCGACGGGCCGCCGCGATGGCCTGGGCGCCGCCGAGCGGCTCGACGTTCAGGCGGCGGTCGCCTACGCGCGACGCCGCACCGGGCGGCTGCCGATCCTGATGCACGGCTTCGGACTCGGCGCCGCGCTCGCCATTGCCGTCGCCGCGCGCGGCATCGACGTCGCTGCGGTGATCTCCGACTCGCCGTTCACGTCGATGCAGTCGTACCTCCGGCTGCGCTCACCGCACGTGCCGGTGCACCTGTTCCGCCTCGCCTGCGTCTTCGCGCGCCGCGTGTTCAAGGCCGACCCGCGCGAACTGCGTCCGATCGACGTCGTCGACCGCGTCGATGTCCCCGTGCTCTTCGTGCACGCAGAAGGCGATCCGGTGATCCCGGTGTCACACTCGCTCAACCTCGCCGCGGCCTCGCTCGACCCACGCGATCGTGTGTGGACGATTCCCGACGTTGCCGAGCACTGCCGCCACTACCTCCTCGCCCCGGAGACGTACGTGGCTCGGTGCATCGACTTCATCGATCAGATCGTGCCGGCGCGCACGCTGGAAGCGCAGGCGGTCTAGCCCGCCGCCGCGAGCCCGGCGCCGACGCCACCGTGCCGGCCCCACGCGACGCGATCACGGACGTTCGCGGGATCCGCGTCGGTCACTGGTCGGATCGTCGCGGCGCCACGGGCTGCACCGTCGTCCTGTGCCCGCCTGACTGCGTCGGTGGCGTTGACGTGCGCGGCGCGGCGCCCGGCACGCGCGAGACCGACCTGCTCCGACCGGGAACGCTCGTCGAAGAGGTGCACGCCGTACTGCTCACCGGCGGCTCCGCGTACGGCCTGGAGGCCGCGACGGGCGTCATGCGCTACCTCACCGAACGCGCGATCGGCTTCAAGATGCGCGACCTGATCGTGCCCATTGTCCCGGCGGCGGTGATCTTCGACCTCGCTCTCGGACGACCGCGGCACCCGGACGCCGAGGCGGGCTACCGCGCGGCGAGTCGCGCAAGCGGCGGCGCAGTCGCCGGCGGCACCGTGGGCGCAGGGACCGGCGCCACGGTGGCGAAGATGGCCGGGCACCGGCGGGCGCTCAAGGGCGGCATCGGCACCGCCAGCGAGACGCTCCAGACGGGGGTGATCGTTGGTGCAATCGCCGTCGTGAACGCCGTGGGTTCGGTGCGCGACCCGGAAACCGCCGAGGTGATCGCGGCGCCGCGTGCGGACCGCTCGGGCTTCCTGGACACCACCGCGATCTACCGGACCGGCCGACCGTGGGTCGAGCCGGATGCCGAGCAGGCTGCGGGCGGGAGCGTGGCGGGCGAAGGGCCGGGCGAGCACACGACGCTCGCGGTGGTCGCGACCAACGCGAAGCTCACGAAGACCGAGGCGAACCGGCTCGCGACCGTCGCGCACGACGGCCTCGCGCGGGCGATCTGGCCCGTGCACACCCGGGGCGACGGCGACGTGGTGTTCACGCTCGCGACCGGTGAGCTCGAGCTGGAGGCAGGCGGCTACCCGTCGCTCGAGGCGATGGCCACGCGGGCGGTCGAGCGCGCGATCGTCCGTGGCGTGCGCCTCGCGACCGGACTGGCCGGAGTGCCTTCGGCAAGCGAGTGGCCCGCCGGACCGCGCGTACCGCGACGTCGCTGAGCGCCGAGCCGTCGCCGATCGCCGACGCTGCGGGCCTCATCAGATTCGTTGACACGCCTCTCCCCGAATCTATACTGGGCCCATCCGGACCCCTTGCGCGGTGGGCACGACTGCAGCCGCAGCGGGCCAACACCCGCAAACAAGGGGCCCGGGCTTCCCCGCAATCCGCTTGGATCGAGAGACCGAGACGGAGGCCCCTGTGCACCGCGTGACCGTGACGGACCTTCAGCGCATGCGTGATCGCGGCGAACGCATCACGATGGTCACGGCGTACGACTACCCCACGGCGAAGCTCGCAGACGAGGCCGGGATCCCGATGATCCTGGTCGGCGACACGCTCGGCATGGTCGTGCTCGGGTACGACTCGACACTCCCCGTGACCGTGAACGACATGATCCACCACGGCCGGGCCGTGGTGCGTGGTGCCCAGAAGGCACACGTCGTGGTCGACATGCCGTTCGGCTCATACCAGGCGGGCTGGCAGGACGCGCTGCGGAACGCCGTGCGCATCATGCAGGAGACCGGTTGCAGCTCCGTGAAGCTCGAGGGCGGTCAGCGCTCCGCGGAGACGGTGGCGCGCCTGGTCGAGGCCGGTGTCCCGGTCATGGGTCACGTCGGGCTGACGCCACAGTCGGTGAACGTGCTCGGCGGCTTCAAGGTGCAGGGCCGGACGCCGCGCGAAGCGGTCCACCTGATCCAGGACGCGAAGGCGCTCGAAGCGGCAGGCGCGTACGCGATCGTGCTCGAGACCGTGCCGACCGCGCTCGCGCACATGATTACGCAACGCGTGAAGGTCCCCACCATCGGCATCGGCGCCGGGCCGTTCTGTAGCGGACAGGTGCAGGTCTGGCACGACATGCTCGGTCTCTACGACGCGCTGACCCCCAAGCATGCCCGTCGCTTCGCTGACGTCGGCGCGGTGATCCGCCAGGCGCTCGCTGAGTACCGCCGGCAGGTCGAGGCCGGCGAGTTCCCGACGCGCAAGGAGTCGTTCTACATGGACGACCGGGCGCTCGAGCTGATCAAGCGCATGACCGCGTCCGTCGCTGAGGACATGAGCGAAGCCGAGCGCGTGCTCGCCGAGCTGGCCGAAGACGTGAGCCGTCCGAACGCGGGCGGCAGCGCCTGATCGATTCGCGCGGTCGCCGATGAAGATCGCGCGCACGATCGCGGAGTTGCGCGCGGCGCGCGTCGCTCTGCCGTCGCCGGTCGGCTTCGTCCCGACGATGGGCTACCTCCACGCCGGTCACCGCACGCTGATGGACGGCGCGCGGGCGCAGTCTCGAAGCCTCGCCGTTTCGATCTTCGTGAACCCGACGCAATTCGGCCCGGGCGAGGACTTCGAGCGCTACCCGCGCGACGTCCCGCGCGACCTCGCGATGTGTGAGGACGCCGGCGTCGACGTGATCTTCATGCCCACGGTGGGCGAGATGTATCCGGCGGGCGCGTCCACGACCGTGCGCGTCGGGGAGATCACGTCCGTGCTCGAGGGGGCGCACCGTCCCGGGCACTTCGATGGCGTGACGACGGTGGTGAGCAAGCTCTTCCACATCGTGCAGCCCGACCGCGCGTACTTCGGCCTGAAGGACGCGCAACAGCTGCTCGCGATCCGACGCATGGTGCGCGACCTCGACATGCCGGTGGAGATCGTGGGGTGTCCGACCGTGCGCGAGCCGGACGGGCTCGCGCTGTCTTCCCGCAACGTCTACCTGTCGGCGGAGGAGCGCATGCAGGCGCTCGCGCTGTCGCGCGGCCTGCGACAGGCGACGCAGGCCTTCGCGGACGGGGTTCGCGACGCCTCGCGCCTGCGCGGCATGGTCGAGCGCGAGATCGCTGCACAACCGCTCGCCCGCATCGACTACGTCTCGCTCGCGGACGCCGAGTCGCTCGGCGAGCTCGACGCCGAGATCGCGCGCCCTGCGCTGCTTTCGATGGCCGTGCGCTTCGGAAGCACTCGCCTCATCGACAACGCCGTCCTCACGCCCTGAGCGGCCGTCCCCTCTCGGACAGCGAAAGGCCCGGCTGTTAGCATTGGGCCGTTGCCAGCCGGTCGTGTTGGATTGCTGCGGGGTGTGACGTGTCTGGTCACTCAAAGTGGTCGTCGATCAAGCACAAGAAAGCCGCGACGGACGCGAAGCGCGGGCAGCTCTTCACGAAGCTCGCGCGTGAGATCACGATCGCGGCCCGCGGGAACCCCGATCCGATCTCGAACGCGGGGCTCCGGCTCGCCATCCAGCGCGCGAGGGACGGCAACGTCCCCGGCTCGAACATCGAACGCGCCGTCCAGCGCGCAGCCGGCGGTGGCGACGCCGACCGGCTCGAAGAGGTCGTGTACGAGGGCTACGGGCCCGGCGGCACAGCAGTGATCGTCGAAGTCGTCACCGACAACCGCAACCGCACGGTCGCCGACCTGCGGCTCGCCTTTTCACGGGCAGGCGGCAACCTTGCCGAGAACGGCGCGGTGGCCTGGCAGTTCGACCTCCGGGGGATCGTCACCGTCGACGCGACGCAGGCGGACCCCGACGGCGTGCAGCTCGCTGCGATCGAAGCCGGCGCGCTCGACGTCGACGTCTCGGGCGACGGCAACGTCGTCGAGGTGATCACCGAGCCCGCCGACACCGAATCCGTGCGCGCGAAGTTGACGGCGGCGGGCCTCACGGTCGAGAGCGCCGAGCTCTCGCGCATCCCGCAGAACGTGGTCCCGCTGGACGAGAAAGCTGCGATCGCCGCGCTGAAGATGCTCGAACGGCTCGACGACCTCGACGACGTCTCGCGCGTGTACTCGAATGCGGAGTTCCCCGACGCGGTGCTGGAGGCTGCCGCCTCCGCATAGCGGCGTCCGCGGCCGGCGATCCCGGAGGCCAGATGACGACCGCTCGCCGCCGCGTGCTCGGGGTCGACCCGGGCCTTGCCACGACCGGATACGGCCTGATCGATTCCGACGGCCATGACGCCCGGTTGGTCGCCAGCGGTGTCATCCGCACGCGCCCGCGTGAGCCGCGCGCCGAGCGTCTCCGCCTCATCCACGACGCCATCCGTGCCCTGATCGCGGAGCACGGTCCGACGGAGTTGGCGATCGAGCAGCAGTTCATCGCCGAGAACGTGCGCTCGGCGATGGCGATCGGCGAGGCTCGGGCGGCGGCGATGATCGCGGCTGCCGGCGCCGGTGTCCCCGTCTTCGAGTTCCTCCCCGCCGCGATCAAGGAGTCGGTGACCGGCCACGGGGGAGCGCCCAAGGAGCAGGTCGCGCAGATGGTGATGGTGCATCTCGGGCTCAGCGAGCAGCCGCATCCGCTCGACGTCTCCGACGCGCTGGCGATCGCGCTCACCCGCCTTGCGGACGCTCGCCTGGAAGACGCAGTGGCGCGCCGATGATCACCGGACTGCGCGGGACCCTCACGCGCTGGGACGAGCCGTCGTCCTCCGCCTGGATCGACGTGCACGGCGTGACGTACGAGGTGCTGATCCCGGCCTTCGCGTGCGACTGGATGGGGGCGCGGCACGAGGGGGACGAGGTCCACCTCTACACCTACTACCACGTGTCCGAGCGGAACCCGTCGCCGGTGTTGATCGGCTTTCAGCACCAGGTCGAGCGCGAGTTCTTCCGAAAGTTCATCGAGGTTCCCGACGTGGGTCCGGCGAAAGCGGTGCGTGCGCTCACGCGTCCGGTGTCGGAGATCGCGCGCTGGATCGAGGGGCAGGACGTGAAGGCCCTCCAGCAGCTGCCGGGCATTGGCGCGCGCCTCTCGCAGACGATCGTCGCGACGCTCAGCGGCAAGCTGCTCCAGGAGGCGCTCTTGCGCTCCGACGGAGCGGGACCCGCACCGGCGACATTCGGCGCGCCCGACCTGCGCGAGGACGCGGTCTCGGCGCTCACGGCGCTCCAGTACACCGCACGCGAGGCCGACCAGGTCGTCGTGGAGGCGCTGCGGGCGCGCCCCGACATCGATTCGCTGGAGGAGCTGCTCCGCGTCGTGCTCGAACGGCAGGCGCGCGCGTGATTGATCTGACGCCGTTCCGGTGGCCGACGCTCGTCGGCGCGCTCGTCGCGCTCGTCGCGGTGGTTGCGCTGCCGGCCTCGGGCATCGCAGGGGGCGCGGGCTGGGGGACGACCTTCCTCGCCGTCCCGATCGGCGCGTGGGGGCTCGGAGGCTTCGCGCTCGCGGTCGCCCTGTTCGTCCAGTTGCTGCTCAACGGCCACGAGTCGGTGCTGCGCGAACGTCGGCTGGTGCAGACGTCGGCGGCGCTGCGCGAGGCGACCGCGCAGCTCGAGCACCTCGCGACCACGGACCCGCTCACGGGCATGCTCAACCGCCGCGCCTTCTTCGCCCGCTTCGCGGCCGAGTTGAGGCGCTCGCAGCGCTACGGGCGTTCACTCGCCGTCATCATGTTCGACCTGGACGCGTTCAAGGATCTGAACGACCGCTGGGGTCATCCCTTCGGTGACTTCGTGCTCTCAGAGACCGCGCGCGTGATCGCGGACAACGTGCGCGAGTCCGACATCGTCGCGCGTTACGGCGGCGAGGAGATCGTGCTGCTGTTGCCCGAAACGACCACCGCCCAGGCGACGGCGGTGGCCGAGAAGCTGCGTGAGGCGATCGAGCAACACCGCTACCGGCTGCCCGCGGGCGAGCCGGACGACGTCGCGCAGATCACCGCGTCGGCCGGCGTCGCTTCCGTCCCGCTGTCGGAGTCGCTCGCGATCGACGACCTCATCAGTCGCGCCGATCGCGCGTTGTACCTCGCGAAGCGCGCCGGGAAGAACCGCGTGTTCGTCGACGAAGGTGAGCCCGCTGTGCTCCCGGCGGATCCGCAGGCGTAGCGGATCGACAGCAGTCGGGCGTGCGCGGGCTCCCCGGTACACTGGGAGTGCGACGGGGGAGTGACGTGACGACGACCGAGCCCACCACAGAAGCGAAGCCCTTCAAGGTCGTCTCCGACTTCCAGATGACCGGTGATCAGCCTCGCGCCGTGGCGCAGCTGCTCGAGGGCCTCGGGCGCGGCGACCGTGCCCAGACGTTGAAGGGCGCCACCGGCACCGGCAAGACCTTCACAATGGCGAACGTGATCGAGGCGTACCAGCGCCCCACGCTCGTGCTCGTCCCGAACCGCACGCTTGCCGCACAGCTCGTCAGCGAGTTTCGGGACTACTTCCCGAACAACGCCGTCGAGTACTTCGTCTCGTACTACGACTACTACCAGCCGGAGGCGTACATCCCGCGTAGCGATACCTACATCGCGAAGGACGCGGACATCAACGACGAGATCGACAAGATGCGCCACGCCGCGACGCGCGCGCTCTTCGAGCGGCGCGACGTGGTGATCGTCGCATCGGTCTCGTGCATCTACGGACTCGGCGAGCCGGGCGAGTACCAGTCGTTCGTGGCGAACGTCTGGCGCGGGCGCCACGTGAACCGCGGGTCGCTCATCCGCCAGCTCGTCTCCATGCAGTACGCGCGCAACGACATCAGCCTGGTGCGCGGGACGTTCCGCGTGCGGGGCGACTCCCTGACCGTGCTCCCGGCGTACGACGACCTCGCGATGCGCATCGACTTCTTCGGCGACGAGGTCGAACGCATCCTCACGCTCGACCCGCTCACCGGCGAGATTCTCGGTGAGGCCGAGCGCACGGCGATCTACCCGGCGAAGCACTTCGTCACATCGGCCGACCGGCTGGAGCGCGCGATGGAGACGATCCAGGAGGAACTGGCCGCGCGCCTCCCAGAGTTGCGTGCGCAGGGCAAGATCCTCGAGGCGCAGCGGCTCGAAGAACGGACCCGGTACGACCTCGAGACCATGCGCGAGGTGGGCTACTGCTCGGGCATCGAGAACTACTCCCGGCATCTCGCCGGCCGCACGCCCGGCTCCACGCCGTGGACGCTGCTGGACTACTTCCCGGACGACTGGCTGCTGTTCATCGATGAGTCGCACATCGCGGTGCCGCAGGTGCGCGGGATGTACGAGGGCGACGCGTCCCGGAAGCGCACGCTCGTCGACTTCGGCTTCCGCCTCCCGTCGGCGCTCGACAACCGGCCGCTCAACTTCACCGAGTTCGAGGCACACATCAACCAGGTGATCTTCACGACGGCGACCCCCGGCCCGTACGAGGGGGCGGTGTCGGCGCAGGTCGTTGAGCAGGTGATCCGCCCGACGGGCATCCTCGACCCGGAGGTGGACGTGCGGCCGACGCGCGGCCAAATCGACGACCTGCTCGCCGAGGTGCGCACCCGGGTGGAGCGCCACGAACGCACGCTCGTGACCACGCTCACCAAGAAGATGGCCGAGGACCTCAACGACTACCTGCAGGAGATGGGCGTGAAGTCCATGTACCTGCACTCCGAGATCGACACGCTCGAGCGCATCGACATCCTGCGCGACCTGCGACTGGGCGTGCACGATGTGGTGGTCGGCATCAACCTCCTGCGCGAAGGCCTCGACCTGCCCGAGGTGTCGCTGGTGTGCATCCTCGACGCGGACAAGGAAGGCTACCTCCGGTCCGGCGGGTCGCTGATCCAGACGATGGGCCGCGCGGCTCGACACCCGATGGGTCGCGTGATCATGTACGCGGATCGCGTGACGGACTCCATGCGCACCGCGCTCGACGAGACGAACCGCCGCCGCGAGATCCAGGCGGCCCACAACATCGCGCACCACATCACGCCCGAAGGCATCGTCAAGACGATCCGTGACATCAACGACCGGCTCCGGCAGGTTGCCGAGAGCGAGTCCGAGTACACCACCGCGTCCGACCTCCCGAAGGAGGAGATCGCTCGCATCATGCTCGAGCTCGAGCGGCAGATGAAGCAGGCGGCGAAGGAACTGGATTTCGAGCGGGCGGCGCTCCTGCGCGACCAGGTGATGGAGCTGCGCGCGGAGATGCTGACCGGCGATACGCCGGAGTCGCTGCGGGGCTTCCTCGAAACGAAGCGGCCGGAGCAGCGCAAACAGCGGGGCGGCCGCACGCGGCCGGGTGCGCGACGCCGCTAGCAACTCCACCGGGTCGAGGCGCAACGAAAACCCCGGGGCACATGCCCCGGGGTCTCTTCTCGCGTGCTCTGCTCTGATGTCGGGAGGCGGGCAAGCCCGCTATCGATGCTCCGCGGCGGGGCCGGTCGACCCCGAGTGCCGGCGTGTGTACAGCCGTTCAGTGTGCGCTTTTGTCCGTTCGGGTCATCCGCGAAGGTTGGGGTCGCCGAGCATCAGGCGAGCGGCGAACCGTCCGAGTCGTCTGACCGCTTCAATGGCGGAATACCTGCTTCCCATTTCATCAGTTCTGCTTCGTACTTCGAGTATGCGCGAGCAAGGCAAGTCGCGTGAGTCCTGCTGAGCACGAACGTCTGCCCTCTTCCACTCGGGGCGTCGCCGCCGACCTCGCGCGCGCGCCCGGCACCGCGCGCATGTGCGCGGCCGAACAAGCGCCTCCTCGCCCGATCGCAGCACGCCGAGGCAGGCGCAGTGGCTGTGCTCCCGGCTCCTCGTGCGGCGATCACGAGGGGTCGCCAGTCGCGATACGTGCCGCGGCTAATCCGCGTCGAACGGTCGCGGGAAGCTCGGCGGCTGGCCCGTCGCAGCGGACGGGGG
>JBBDXH010000159.1:0-1682 GCA_040902395.1 Dehalococcoidia bacterium | reverse complement strand
GGGCCCGGCGCCGGCCTCGACGGCCATCAGCACCTCGCGCGAGCCGCCGCCAGACTCCTGCGGGCCGACGTACCCGCGCTCCTCGAGCTCGTCCATCAGCCGCGCGGCGCGCGGGTAGCCGATGCGCAACTTGCGCTGAAGCAGCGATGTCGAAACGGACTGGTGCTCGCGCGCCACCTCGATTGCGCGCGAGAACATGGGATCCGTACCCGGCGCCGACGCGCTCTCCGCGTGCTCCGCGACCTCGCGCTGTGCCTCCACGAGCAGCTCGTCGAACTTGTCCGGCACGAGCTCCGCAAAGCGGTCGGAGGTCCAGAACTTCACGAGATCGTCGATCTCCTGGTCCGCCACGAACGCGCCCTGCACGCGCTTCGGCTTCTGCGCGTCCGGCGGGACGTAGAGCATGTCGCCCTTGCCGAGCAGCTTCTCGGCGCCGCCGTGGTCGAGGATCGTGCGCGAGTCGACCATCGAAGACACCGCGAACGCGATGCGCGTCGGGAAGTTCGCCTTGATCAGCCCCGTGATCACGTCGACGGACGGCCGCTGCGTCGCGACGACGAGGTGGATGCCCGTCGCGCGCGCAAGCTGCGCGAGCCGGACGAGCTGGTTCTCGACCTGGTACGGCGCGACGAGCATCAGGTCCGCGAGCTCGTCGATGATCACCACCCAGTACGGGAGCTTGCCCTCCGTGGTCGTTTCGTTGAAGCGCTTGATGTTGCGGACGCCGGCCTTCGCGAAGCGTCGGTAGCGCGTCTCCATCTCGTTGATCACCGCCTGCAGCGTGCCGACGACCTGATCCATCTCGACGACGATCTCAGAGAACGCGAGGTGCGGGATGTTTGCGAAGCCGGTGAGCTCGACCCGCTTGGGGTCGATCATCACCATGCGCAACTCCTCAGGCGAGAAGTTCATGAGCAGGCAGGTGATCACGGCGTTGAGGCAGACGGACTTGCCCGAGCCGGTCGCGCCGGCGATGAGCACGTGCGGCATCGTCGCGAGATCCGCGACAACCGGATCGCCGGAGACGCCGGCGCCGAGCGCGATCGGGATTCCGCCCGACCGGAACGCCTTCGCGTAGTCCGTGGACTCCATCACGCTGCGCAACGATACCAGCGAAGTGGTCTGGTTCGGCACTTCGATCCCGACCATCGGCTTCCCGGGCACCGGCGCCTCGATGCGCAGCGCGGGTGTTGCGAGCGCGAGCGCGAGATCGTTCTGTAGCGCGGTGATGCGGTTCACGCGGATGCGCGTGCGCGAGACCTCGATCTCCTTCACGCGCGGCTGTCCGTCTTCGCCGAGGATCGGCTGCCCCGAGGCATCACGCTGGATAACGGTGCGCGTCTTCACGTCCCAACCGGGTTCCACACCGAACTGCGTAACGGTGGGCCCCTCGTTGACCTGGACGACCGTGGCGTCGACGCCGAAGGAAGCCAGCGTGTCCGTGATCAGCTGCGCGCGCCGCGCGTTGTCGACAGCGCTCCCCTTGCCCGGCGTGGCCGACTTCAGGATACCGATCGGGGGCAGCTGCCAGCCGTCGGCGGAGTGGCGCAGGGCGCCGGCCGGGGTCTCGAGGTCCATCGGGATCTGTGACGCCTTGCGGCGTCGGCCGCGCCCCGGCGACGGCTCCACCGGCGCGCCTTCGACGTCGGCGGGCACGTGCTCGGGCTCGTGTGCGGGCGCGC
>JBBDXH010000158.1:0-2785 GCA_040902395.1 Dehalococcoidia bacterium | reverse complement strand
CCCGCGGCGCACCTTCTGCGGCGCGAGCGTGATGTTGCGCAGCACCGTGAGGTGCGGGAAGAGGTTGAACTGCTGGAACACCATGCCCACCTCGGAGCGGATGCGCTCCAGGTTGTGCAGGTCGTCGTTGAGCTCGATGCCGTCGATCACGATGCGCCCGGCGTCGTGCTCTTCGAGGCGGTTGAGCGTGCGAATGAACGTCGACTTGCCCGAGCCCGAGGGCCCGAGCACGACCACCACCTCGCGTTCGCGCACGCGCGTGCTGATGCCCTTCAGCGCCTGGAAGTCGCCGAACCACTTCTCGACGTTCTCGCAGACGATGATGTCCTCGTGCGTCGCAGCTCCGGGCGCCGGCGCCCGTGTCGGCTCAGCGGTCATCGTGGTCCTACCGCTCCCCTATGCCCAGGCGGCGCTCGAGCCTGGCGCTCAGCCGGGACATGGTAATCGCGACGACCCAGAACACCGCCGCGGCGAACAGCAGCACCTCGCTGTGCCTGCCGAAGAACTCGCGCTGCGCGACCGCCGCCTCGGCGCCACCGAGGCCGTCCGTGAGGCCGAGGATGGACACGAGCGAGGTGTCCTTCCAGAGGCTGATCATCTGGCTGACGAGCGCGGGGATCACCGCGCGCAGCGCCTGCGGCAGCACGATCAGCATCGTCGTGCTGAACGTGGACATCCCGAGTGCCTGCGCCGCTTCGACCTGTCCGCGGGGCAGCGACTGCAGGCCGCCGCGCACGATCTCGGCGATGTATGCGCCCGTGAAGACGGAGAGGATGAACATCGCGCGCAGCACGAGGTCCATGCGGTTCACGTTGAAGACGGGCGGCAGGAAGTCCGGGAGCACGAACCACGCCATGAACAGCCACGCGATCAGTGGCGCTCCGCGCACAACCTCGATGTACGCCGTCGTGACCGTGCGAATAGCCGGGAGCGAACTCGCGCGCCCGAGCGCAAGCAGGATGCCGATCGGCAGCGCAGCCTCGAGGGCGACGGCCGCGAGCAACACGTTGAGCAGGAAGCCGCCCATCCGCGACGTCGGCACGCCGCCGAAGCCGACGAGGATGGCGAGCGTGAACGGGAGCAACAGCACCCAGCCTGCGATCGCCACGCGCCTGCCGGTGGCCGCGAGCGCGGTCCCGTCGAGCGCACGCCGCGCGAGCGCGTACGCGACCACTGCGAGCACGACCCCGATGCCCAGCCGTACGGCGTTCTCGCCCTGGACGAGCAGCAGGAAGAGCAGCGCGAACGCGAGCGCCGCGGCGACCGCCCCGCGCACATTGACACGTCCCCACGAGCCGACCGAGTAGCCCGCGAGCGCGAGGAAGAGCCACACCGGCGGCCAGACCCGCCACTCCTCGCCTGCCGGGAAGCGACCGAGGAAGATCAGTCGCCGGTTCGCCAGCACCACCTCCCACTGGGCGTCGATGAAGACGAAGCGCGCGACCGCGAAGACCACGAACCCGGCGACCGCGACGGTGACGATCGTGAGCACCGTGTTCCAGCGGTTGCTGAACAGGTTCGCGAGCGCCCAGCGGCGAGCACGCGTCCCCCACGGTCGCTGCACGATCACGCGCACGACCATTAGCGGCTCACCCGTCGCACGCGCCTGTTCAGCGCGTTCATGAGCGTGGCGATCACCCCGCTCATCACGAGGTACGTCGCCATGATCGTCAGGAAGATGGGCACGGCGTGGCCGGCGTTGTTCTGGATCGTGCGTCCCACGAACACGAGATCCGGGAAGCCGATGGCGACGGCAAGGCTCGAATTCTTCGTGAGGTTCAGGTACTGGTTCGTGAGCGGCGGAATCATGATGCGGAGCGCCTGCGGCAGGATCACGAGCGTCATCCGGTCGTACCCGCCCATGCCGAGCGCCTTCGCGGCCTCGGTCTGGCCGCGCGGCAGTGCCTGGATGCTGCCGCGCACGATCTCGGCGATGAACGAGCCGGTGTAGACGACGAGCGCGATCAACAGCGCAGCGAACTCGGGCGTCACCTGCATGCCGCCCACGATCGTCAGCACGCTCCCCGTGCCGCCCAGGCGCTCGGGCACCTCGAGCGCGAGCGGCATGCCGGTGATCACGAAGGTCGCTGCCGCCAGCATCGCGAACGTGAGCAGCGCGAGCGTGTTGCCGCGGCCTGGCTCCCCGGTCTCGTCCTCCCGGCGGATCCGCCATCGGCGCACCAGCCACGCGACCACGGCCGCCACGAGCAGCAACCCCAGCCACAGCACCGCCCGACCGTGGGGGAAGAGCCAGGGGATCGCGAGCGAGCGGTTGGAGAGGAACGCGAGATCGAGGACGTGGATGCCGCGCTCGCGGCTCGGCAGCCGGAGCAGCACGGCCGTGTACCAGAAGATGATCTGAATGAGCAGCGGCGTGTTCCGAAAGATCTCGACATACGCGAAGGCGAGCCGCGACACGAGCCAGTTCGTCGACAGGCGCGCGACGCCGGCGATCACCCCGAGCACAGTCGCCAGCGCGAGCCCGACGATCACGAGCCGCACGGTGTTGAAGACGCCGACGACGTACGCGTTGCGCCGGCTCTCGTTCGCCTCGTAGGACGTCAGCCACTGGTGCCCGATCGCAAAACCGGCACGTTCGTTCAGGAATCCGAGCCCGAGCTGGAGGTTGGCTGCGCGGAGTGCGAAGTAGACCAGGAAGAGCGCTACGAACGTGGCGAACGCCGCCTGGAGGATCAGGCGACGCGTCCGGCGCCGGCGCCAGAGCGTCTGACCGGCTGCGAAAGTGATCGCCATGGACGGCCCCGCCGAAGCGGCCCGGCTCGCG
>JBBDXH010000157.1:9560-19722 GCA_040902395.1 Dehalococcoidia bacterium | reverse complement strand
GAGCGCGTCGCGGCGTGGGACTGGCTGAAGTGGCTGCCGCACACGCAGCTCGACGCGCAGTCCGGGCGGCGCCTGCTCGGCTTCGCCCGCGGCGACGTGGACGCGGTGCTCACGGCCCTGGTCGACGGCGCGCACCACGGCGCGCGCGACGCCGCCGGTCGGCCGCTCGTGCTGATCGTGGTCGATGCGCCACGGCCCACGCCCGCGCAATCCCAGCTGCTCCGCGACCTCTACGCCGGCGGTGGTCCGCCGCTCGCCGCGGTGGTGCTCGCGGATGCCGTGGAAGCGCTGCCAGCGAGCTGTACCGCGGTCGTCGACGTGCGCTCGCGAGCAGACGAAACGCCCTCGCTCACGCGCCTCGCGCACGCGGCACTCCGCGAAGCCGCGGGACACAACGTCTCGAGCGTGCGCGTGGAGGGGACGTCGCCGGGCACGGCGCGCCGGTGCGCGCGGTCGCTCGCGCGCTTCGACGATCCGGAGCTACGCGAAGCGGGCGCCGCGCTGCCGCCCGCAGTGGCGCTGCTCGCGATCGCCGGCATGGCGCAGCCCACGGCCGAGTCCGTGCTCGAGCGCTGGCGGCGACCGCCGCCGGACGAGGACACGCTGCCCGTGCTGCTCGGCGCACGCGAGTCCGGCACGCTCGAGATCGATCTCGTGCGCGATGGGCCACACGCGCTCCTGGCCGGCACGACCGGCGCCGGGAAGAGCGAGCTGCTGCGCACACTCGTCGCCTCGCTCGCGCTTGCTCGCGACCCCGATCGCGTCAACTTCGTGCTCATCGACTACAAGGGCGGAAGCGCGTTCGACGCGTGCGCACGGCTCCCGCACGTGGTGGGCGCCGTCACGGATCTCGACGAGCACCTGGGGCGGCGCGCGCTCATCTGCCTCGAGGCGGAGCTCCGCTACCGCGAGCTCCGACTACGCACGTCGGGCGTATCGGACCTCGCCGGATACCGCGCGGCGCGCGAGCCCGACGGCCCGCTGCCGCGCCTGGTCGTGGTCGTGGATGAGTTCGCGGCGCTGGCCCGTGAGTTGCCGGACTTCATGCGCTCGCTGGTCGACATCGCCCAGCGCGGGCGCAGCCTCGGCGTCCACCTCGTGCTGGCGACCCAGCGGCCCGCCGGTGTCGTCAACGATCAGATCCGCGCGAACACGAATCTCCGCATCGCGCTCCGGGTGCAGTCCGCGCCCGACTCGACCGACGTGCTCGACGCCCCCGACGCGGCACGGCTGGGACGCGGCCAGCCCGGGCGCGGATTCGCCCGGCTCGGCCCCGGCGACCTCGTCGCGGTGCAGTGCGCCTACGTCAGCGGCGTGAGCGCGGAGCACGACGCCGACGCCTCGATCACGATCGCGCCGTTCGTGGCGGCGTGGGCGCAGCCGGCGCCCGCGCCGGCCGCGTCACCCCCCGGCACCGCGGGCGCATCCGATCTGGAGCGCCTCGCCGACGCGATCACCGCCGCAGCGGGTCGCAGCGGGCGGGCGCCGCAGCGCGCGCCCTGGCCCCCACCGCTGCCCACGTCGCTCACCCTCGACGCGCTCGCAGCGCGACACGCCGATGCGCCCGGCAGCGCAGACCAGGACGCCGGACCCGCGATCGGACTCGCGGACGAGCCGCATCGTCAGCGGCAGGTCGGCTGGCGATGGCGGCGTGCGGCCGGGAACGTCTGGTGCTGCGGCGCGTCGGGTTCCGGCGCGACGGACGCGCTCGTCACGCTCGCGGTCGGAGCGGCGGCGGAGCGCCCGGTCGACGAGCTCCATATCTACGCGATTGACTGCGGGGCGCGCGGGCTCGCGGGCCTCACGGCGCTGCCGCACACCGGCGCCGTGGTCTTCGGCGGCGAACGCGAACGCCTGATCCGGCTGACCGCCGTGCTCGACGAGGAGATCGAGCGGCGTCGGTCCACGACCGGTCCGGCACCCGCACTGTTGCTCGTGATCGACCGTTATGACGAGTTACCGGCGGCGCTCGACTCCCCTTCGGATGCCCGGGTGCTCGATCGCCTCGCGCAAGTCGTGCGCTCGGGACAGGAGCTCGGCATCCACGTCGCGCTCTCGACGCAACGCCCCGGCGGCGTGCCCGCGTCGGTTGCCGCCGCGCTCACACAGCGCCTGGTCTTCGGGCTGCCGGACCGGCAGGACTACGCGGCCTTCGGGCTCCGTCCGAACGACGTGCCCACGCTGCCGCGACTGCGCGCGGTCGACGCGGCGACGGGCAACGTCGTGCAGTTCGCGCACGTCGACGCGATCCCTGCCGCCGCGCCGGCGGGTGCCGGCCCGCGCCGCGGGCTGTGGAGCCGGCGCGCGCAGGGGCCGCACGCCGGCGGCGACGCCCGGCGGCCGCGACCGGTGGAGCTGCTCCCGACGGACGTACCCGTCGCCGCCGTCCTCGCCGCCGCGCGCATCGGCGACGACGGCTGGTGGCTCCCGATCGGCATCGGCAATCGCCGGCTTGCGCCTGCGGGCTTCCACCTGCGCGAGGGCGACCACGCGCTCGTGGTCGGTCCAGCACGCTCGGGCAAGACCACCGTGCTCGAAGCGCTCGCCGAGGCGGCGCGCGCGGCGGACCCCTCGCTCGCGATCACCGCGATCGCGCCGCGCCGCTCACGGCTCACCGACTGCCGGTCGGTGACCAGCCGGATGATCACGGTCGATCCCGACGCGGTCGCGGCCGCGATGCGCGCGACTGGCAACCCGCACCTCGTGCTGATCGACGACGCCGACCGCGTCGAGGACACGCCGGGCACGCTCGAACGCACGCTCCGCGAGGAGCACCCCGGGCTGCACGCCGTGGCTGCGGCCCGGTCGGACGCGCTGCGTGGCGCCTACGCGCACTGGACGCGCCGGCTCCGCCTGAGCCGCCAGGCGCTCGTGCTGCGCCCGGACCCGGATGTCGACGGCGAGCTCTTCGCCGTCGCGCTGCCGCGTGACCGCGCCGCGACGGGTGTCGGGCGCGGCTACCTGCTCGCGGACGGCGACATCGAGCTCGTGCAGTGCGCACACGTTGGCGGGAGGACGCCGTGACCGACTATCGCCGCATCGCTCCTGATGACCTCGTCACACAGGCGCACGCGCTCGGCAGTCTCGCGGCTGATCTCGAGACCACCGCGCGTCGGGTCGACGGCACGCTGGCCGCGGCGGGTCGCGGCGGCTCGACGACGGCGATCGTCGAGGCCGCGCGTTGGATGGATGGCTGGGCGAGCACGATGACCGGGAAGGCCGCGATCGCGGCGACAGCCGTGTCCCTGCCCGCGGCGCCGGCTGTGCCGGGCGGCAGCGCACCTGCGGCGGCACCGGGAACGCAGGTCGTGCTGAAGACCGTGAGCGTTCCACGCTGGGTGGAGCGGCCGATGCTCGCCGTCCAGGAGCTGACGCAGACCGTGAGCCGCGCCGTCGCAAAGACCACCCTGGTCCAGGAGCTGCGCGCGAGCACCGAGCGCGTGCTCGAGCGCATCCCCGTCACGACCACGGTCACGCAGTACCGCGAGGTCCAGCGGACGTTCACCGAGTGGCGGGAGGTCAGCATCCCGCAGTCGGTGCCGCGCGTCCGCACGGTGATCGAGACGGTGTACCGGCAGGTTCCGCGAGTCGTGACCTCGAGCGTGCCCGTCTATCACCAGGTCACGAACCTGGTGTGGAACGGCCGTCAGTACGTTGCCAGACCGATGACGATCGTCGAGTACCGGCAGGTCTCCTACACGGAGTGGGCGAGCGTCCCCGTGCAGGTCTCCCGCACCGTCACGGACTGGGTGCAGCAATGGGTGAAGCTCACGGTGCCGATCACCCTCACGAAGACGGTGCTCGAGCCGTACGTGGTGACGATTCGATCCTGGATCGAGCAGTGGGTGACGCGTCCGGTCGAGCACGTGGTGACGGTGTCGAAGCGCGTCATCGGGAGCGCCACGCAAACCTCGACCGTGAAGCGGTCGACGGCGGAGCAGCAGGGGGCCTGGGTCTGGGACGAGCGACAGATCCTGGAGGAGGTGCCGATCGCAGCCGCGGCGGCGACACGGAGCGCTCTCGGCCCCGCCTCCGACCCTTCGCCACCGCCGGTCCCCGCGCCGAGGCCAGCCGCATTCGCGTTTCGGCCGCTCAACGAAGTCGGCGCGACGGCCGCCGAGGTCGCGGCGTACCAGGCGTCGGCCGCGCTGGAGGAGCAGCAGGCGAGGCGCGCGGAGGGAGGGTTGTCCCTCACGCAGGCGCTCGGGCGGGTTGCCGAATTCACAGCCGCGGCATACGGACGCGCGCAACAGACCTCGCTGGGCTTCTTCACAGGCACCGACCCGTTGGACTCGGTCCGGCAGGCGCTCCAGGGGCTGAGCGGAGAGCAGCAGTTCTCGGCGAACGAGCTGGGCTTCGCTCGGCTGGCCGAGCCCGGGTCGCGGCTCCAGCATGGGCTCGCCGGCATCGGCGAGCAGCTGGTCGACCCGATGACGCTGGGCACGATCGGAGCGGGCGGCGCCGTTCGCGTGTTCACCGCTGCCGCGATTGCCGCAGGCACCGGCGCGGCCGCCGCCGCGGAAGCCCTGGGCGCTACGAAGGGGCAGCAGCAACTGGCGCAACTCGTCGGTGCGACCTTCGCCGGGCTCGGTTCCGCGACGGCGATCGCGAAGCAAGCTGCCGTCCGTACCGCTCAGGCGGTTGAGGCGGCGAACGCAGTCCGCGTGGGCCAGCTGGTCGCCGACGCGAAAGCAGCCGGCACCGCGCGACTGGCCGAGCGCTTCGGCAGCCCGGAGGCCGCCGCTCAGGCACTGCGCTCGGCAACGCCCGGGAGCCCTGAGGCCATGGAGATCACCGCACTGATCGCCCGGGACGCGACCCATGTCCAGGGTCCGGCGAATCGCATCGTCCTCGGGAGGGCCGTGGAAGGCGGCGGCTACAAAGCCGAAGTCCAGGCGAACGGCGGGATCTGGTACGAGTCATCGCCCGGCGTGTACTCGGCGGCGGGTCCCGAGCTGACGTGGGATACGAATGAGGCCTTCCTACAGGAGCTGATGGAAGCCGGGGTTGGCCGTATCGAGTTCCGAGGAGTGGACATGGCGGCTGAGCTGAAGGCCTACACGGACACGCCCCTGGAATCGCTGCCCTCCCGCGTCAAGGAGATGCGGTACCTGGCCGATCAAGCCGAGGCATTCGGGTTCGTCGGAATCGAGAATGGGTTCCAGCTGCTCGAGACAATGCCACAGGGGATTGCGAAAGAGGTCGGCATCGCCGCGACTGCCGGCACCACGGCCGAGCTCGCTCGTCAGCAATGACGGTGCGCCAACGGTGGGGTTCGGCACCACGCCGATGCGCTCCCGCGATCGCGGCCTGGGAACCGCCACCCGTCGCGCCCCGGATCGGGAGGACCAGGCACGAACGAGGCGGGCGAGGCGTTCGCTCACACCACCGAACGCCATCACGCGTATCTCTCCACAGGCGTTCAGCGTCCAGCGCATCCACCGTGAGCAACGAGCGAACGGCAAGTAAGCCCCTCGTCCCTCGCCGTCCTGGGGCCAGAGCCGCGCGCTGGAGGATGGAATTGGAGCCGGGCGTGACACTCGACTCGTCGGACACTCGGCACGCCGATCCTGGGCGTCAGCAGAAACCCGCCGGCCGCTCGTCTCGCAGGTCCGTTCGTTGACGGAGGTGACGCAGCTGGGGAGCGGCACGGCCGAATCAGAGTGCAGGCGCAGGAAGGGGCGGGCGGGTGGTGGCGCATGCGGGATTCGAACCCGCGATCTCCGCCTTGAGAGGGCGGCGTCCTGGGCCGCTAGACGAATGCGCCACGAGCGGGCGCTCATCGTAGGGGTACGCCGGAGTCGCGCTCAAGCAATCTCCCCGCCACGCCCCACGAGAGCCGATCCGCTAGCATGCCGCGGCCCGAAGGGAGGCCGCAGTGGACCTCGGGGTCATGATCGAGGGGCAAGAGGGCCTGAACTGGGACCTCTGGCGGCGCATCATCAACGCCACCGAGGACCTGGGATTCGAGTCGCTCTGGCGGTCCGACCACTTCTTTTCCCTCTCGGGGCCGCGCAGCCGCGACGCGCTCGAGACATTCCTCTCGTTCGTGCTCGTCGCCGAACAGAGCTCGCGTATCCGCTTCGGTCCGCTCGTCTCGTCCATGACGTTCCGCCATCCGTCGTTGCTGGCGCGCATGGCGGCGCAGATCGACCGGCTGTCCGACGGGCGCTTCGTGCTGGGCATGGGCGCAGGATGGAACGTCCCCGAGCACGAGGCCTTCGGTCTCCCCTTCCCGTCGCTCCGCGAACGCATGGATCGGCTCGAGGAGGGCGTCCAGGTCGTGCAGGCGCTGTGGGCCGACGAACCGGCCTCGTTCGCCGGCACGCACTTCCGACTCGAGGACGCCGAGTGTTTCCCGAAGCCGATACAGCGGCCACTCCCCGTGTTGATCGGCGGCGGCGGTGAGAAGCGCACGTTGCGCATCGCCGCCCGCTACGCGCAGGAGTGGAACGGCGTCGGGCTCGACGTCGACGGGTATCTGCGGAAGCGCGCGATCCTCGAAGCGCATTGCGCCGCGGTCGGCCGCGACCCCGGCACGATCCGGCACTCGCAGATGGCCGCGTTCGTGATCGGCCGCGATGTCGCGGGGCAGAAGGCGCACCTCGCGCGGCTCGCCGAGAAGTTGCCGGCGTTCGAGGGCCGCGACCCCGAGACGCTGCTCCATTCGTTGCGCGACCGCGGCTGGCTGATCGGCACGCCGGGCGAACTCGTGGACGAGATCGGGCGCCGCGAGGAGGCCGGGCTGTCGCGCGTGATGCTCCAGCACCACGCCAACGACGACTTCGCATCGCTCGAACTACTCGCGGCCGAGGTGCTGCCGCAGGTGCAGCGGGGATAGCCGCGTGCGCGACGGGTGAGACCGGGCTCGCCCCCGGGCTAGTCGCGAGCGATCACCGGGTAATGCAGACGCAGACGGTCGCTCGTCCCGAAGATCGGGGGGAAGGCGATCCCGGCGCGCGCGTACACGCCCGGCGGGATGCCGAGATCCTGGAGCCAGAGCTCGCCGGCGTTGAGCGCGGTGAGCCCGCGCTTCGGGAGCGCGAGCGCCAGCGTCCTGGTGGCCGTGACCGCGAACCCCGGCGTAGCGCCGGTGTCGGCCTCGACGCCGGACGGGACGTCGAGCGAGAGCACGGGGGTCGTGGAAGCGTTCGCCGCACGGATCAACGCCATCTGCCCGGCCGTCGGGACGCCGTCGAGGCCATAGCCAATCACCGCGTCGATGACGAGATCGGTCTGGGCGACGTCGAACGCCTCCCATGCGCGGATCACACGCGCCGGCGATTCGCCGAGCGCGAGGAACTGCTGGCCGAGCGCGCCATCCGCCTCCGACGGCGGCGTGACCGTGACGACGAGCACCTGCATGCCGCGATTCGCGAGGTGACGCGCGGCGCACGCGCCGCCGGCGCCGTTGCCGCCACTGCCCACGAGCACCGCCACGGCCGCGTCCCGCCAGCCCGCGCCGAGCATCTCGATCGCAGAGAGCGCGAGCCCCATGCCCGCGTGCTCGACCATCTGGAGCATCGTGGGCCCCGTCTGCTCAACCGCGATGCGATCGACCGCACGCATCTCGGCCACGGAGAGCGCCGGAACCGGCAGGCCGTCGTCGGTCGTGAACAGCGTGCGCGCGGTCGCGGTCACGAGCCGCGTCCCCGGGGTACGGCTGAGCGGAACGAGGGCCGGGCCGGGTGTGTGATGGGGCGGTCCCTTCCGCGTTGCGCGTGGCGGCTCGCCGTCGTGTCGGCGTTCGCATCCGGGCCAGGCACCGTGGAACGAGGGGAGGATAGCGCTCGGCTCAAGGCCGCCGCCCCGCCGCTCGCGCCGTCGGACCGTGGTCAGACGCGTGGGCCGGCCTCCGTGGCCGGCCGATCGGTGACGAGCGCGGACGGCATCGGCACGGGCGGCGCCGCGCCCGCCGCACCGTCGATCCGTGCCCGGCGCACCGCCGGCCGCGCGATCACCAGGACAGCCACGAGCGCGAGCTGGATCAACGCCAGTGCGGGAAAGAGCACGCGCAGCGAGACGATCTGCCCCGCGGCGGCGAGCGGCAGCGTGAGCAGTTGCGCGAGGCCGAGGTTGAGCGCGAGCACGCTCATCACGCGTCCCCGCATCCGGTTCGGCACGAGGTCCTGGACGATCGTCGCCGCCGCGATGTTCACCGCCGCAAGCCCGGCGCCGAGTCCCAGGTTGCCGAGCACCGCCGTGGGGATCGTCGCGATCGAGAAGACGAGGAACGAGAGCGAGAAACCGAGCGCGGAGACCGTCGCGATCGCGCCCCAGCGGTGCAGCGTCGCGGCGTGATGCGCCAGGAGCGCGGACGCGAGAAACGCCCCGAGCCCCCACGTCATCGCCACGAACCCGAAGTGCTGCACGTCGACCCCAACCTCCGTGGTGATCCACGTCGGGCCCAGGTTGGCGACCGCCGGTGACCCGAGGCCGGTCACGAGCAGCGCGAGCACGATCACCCAGAGCACGGTGTGCTGGCTGCGCGTGAAGCGCAGTCCGTCCCGCATGTCGGCGAGGGCGCGCATGGGGCCGTGCCCGCGCTGCGCCGCGTCCGCCGCATGCGTTGAGCGGTAGCGCATCCGCAGCAGCGCCGCGATCTGCACCAGGTTGCCGAGGCTGCCGCCGGCGTACGCACCGGCGAACCCCAGCGCGGCGATCGCGAACCCGGACGCGAACATCGCGACCGGCATCGAGATCTGCATACCGGCGTTGCTCAGCGAGATGCCGCCCGGCGTGAGCTCCGGACCGAGCAGCTCGGGGACGATGGCCTGCCGCGTCGGCACGCCGACCGCCATCAGCCCCGAAGCGCCGAACGTGAGGGCGAGCAGCGCGGTCACGCCCGCGACGTCGCCCTCGGCGACGACCATCACGAGCACCACGAGCGCGTTCACGCCGAGTGCCGCGACCTGGGTCGCCAGCAGTACGGCGCGCCGGTCGAAGCGATCCGCGAGCGCGCCGCCGAGCAGACCGAACGTAAGCGCGCCGGCGCCGCGCACCGCGGCAAGCGCACCCACGAGCACGACCCGGAGCTCGGCGGGCGTCTCGGCCTGCATCCAGAAGATCTGCGCAATGAACTGGAGCGGCATCATCGCCTGCCCGGCGACGAGCCCGATGAACAGCAGCCGAAACTCGCGGACCCGCAGCGGCGCCAGCGCACGCGCACCAGGCAGCAGACGGCTGCTCATGGCGGGAGTCTACGCGCGCGGCGCCACGTGCAGCAGCGCGCGGCGGCGGCGGCGTAGGCTCGGACGCGCGCCCCCGCGCGCGCATCGACTCGAGGGTGATCGCATGCACTGGATCGACGTCACGAGCCCGATCCGCCCGGGCATGCACGCCTACCCCGGCGACCCTGTGGTCGCCATGAGCCTCGCCTCGTCGCTGGCGGATGGCGACGGCTACGACGTCACCGCGCTCACGCTCGGCACCCACACGGGGACGCACGTGGATGCGCCGTCGCACTTCATCGCGGGTGCGCCCGCGATCGAGGCGCTCGACCTCGACGCCCTGATCGGCCCGGCATACGTCGCCGACGCCGTGTCCGCGTCCGGCCACCTCGACGCCGCCGCGCTCGCCCTGCTCGGCGTGCCGGAGCACGCCGAGCGCGTGCTGCTCAAGACGGCGAACTCACGCCTGTGGGACGCGCCCGCGTTCGCGCGCGACTACGTCGCGCTGACAGAGGACGGTGCGCGCTGGCTGGTCGACCGAGCCGTACGCCTCGTCGGCATCGATTACCTGTCGATCGCGCCGTACGCCGATCCCGCACCCGCGCACGTCGCACTCCTCTCGGCGGGCGTCGTGATCGTCGAGGGGCTCGATCTGCGGGCGGTCGCGCCGGGCGACTACACGCTCGTGTGCCTGCCGCTGCTGATCCCGGGCGCCGACGGGGCGCCGGCCCGAGTGCTGCTGGGCCGCGACGAAGGGCGCATCGCTGCCGGCGGATGAGGCGGCGCGAGCACGTGGGCGCCCCGCCGTCGGGCGGGGCACCCACGCACGGCCGACCGGTCGGCGGCTAGGTTGCCGCCGCTTCCACTTCGGACCGCGCGACCTTGCGGTCGGCCACCCAGCCGCGCACGAGCGCGGCGAACGCGGCCGGCTGCTCGAGCTCCGCGAGATGGCCCGCGGCGGGCAACGTGGTGAGCTGCGCGGCGGCGCTGCC
>JBBDXH010000157.1:0-9550 GCA_040902395.1 Dehalococcoidia bacterium | reverse complement strand
CCCCCCCCCCCCCCCCCGCCACTGCTCGCCGAGCGGCGGCAGCACCACGCGATCGCGCTCGGAGGTGACGACGAGCGTGGGCGCCTTGATGCGCGGGAGCCGGTGCACGATCCCCTTGTCCGGGATCGGCCACATGAACTTCGCCGACGCGCGCAGGTCGAGCAGCTCGCTGATGCTCGACTCCATCGGGTCGCGGTCGCCGATCAGCAGCTCCGACCGCAACTCGGGTTGCGAGAAGAGCACCGCCGTCGGCCTGGCGGGCGACTGCGCGAATGGATCTTCGCCCTGGGCGTGCTCGTCCCAGATGCCGATCGGATTCACGAGCACGAGGCGCTCGACGCGGCCGGGCACGATCGCCGCGAACTCGGCGGCGATCCAGGCCCCGATGCTGATCCCGGCGATGCTCACGCGCTCCAGCCCGAGCGCGTCGAGGAAGTCCACGTAGTGCAGGACGAGATCCAGATTCGTGGCGACCTCGGGCAGCTGGTCCTTCGCCCGTCCCCAGCCGGGGTGGAAGGGCGCGATCACGTCGAAGGTGTGCGACAGCTCCTCGAGCGCCTGCTCCCAGCCGACGATGCCCAGCATGTGGTGCAGGTAGAGCAGGGGCTGTCCGCTCCCTGACCGGTAGTAGTACGTCTCGAGTCCGCTCGGCTGAACGGTGATCGTTTGCAGCTCGGGCATGGCTACGAACCCCCGCCGGCGGTGCCCGCCGGCGCAGGCTCGAGATACATCCCGGGCTCGAGGCGTCGTCCCGGCACCGCTCGCGGCGTGGCCATGTCGTCCTTCGGCAACGGGTGCGGCGACCACCGGTCCTCGTACTCGGACCACAGCGACCGCAGGCGCGGCATCACCCGCGTCGCGAACAGCTCGGTGTTGTACAGCGTCTTCTCCAGCGGCATGTCGCCCATGTGCAGCAGGCAGACGATGTGTCCGACGCGCAGCTTCTCGGACATCTGCTCGGCCTGCTCCGCCACGTCGTCCGGGCTGCCGGCGAGGATGAAGCCGCGTTTCACGAGCTCGTCCCACGACAGTTCGTGCGCGACGGCCGAGCCCCCGCGCTGGCCGCTCACCTGCGACAGCAGGCCGGCGCGCATCGTCGCTTCCGTGCGGTAGCCCGGCGCGTCGGCGAAGCCGGGATAGACGTGGAGGCAGCGCTCGAAGAAGTAGCGGACGTGTGGCTCATACAGTCGCTGTGCCTCGGCCATGTTCTCGGCCACGCAGATCTGCTGCGCGAACGCCCCCTGATACGGATTGAACTCCTGGCCCATCTCTTCCATGCGCTGCCAGAAGCCCTTCATGAGCTGCTCGGCGCGCAGGTAACCGGAGAAGGAGAGATACGAGTAGTTGTAGTCATTCGCGGCACAGAAGTCCCACGTCTCGATCGAGCCGCCGCCGGGAATCCAGACCGGCGGCGAAGGGTACTGGATCGGGCGCGGCCAGATGTTGACGTAGCGCAGCTTGTGGTACTTGCCGTTCCACGTGAAGACGTCGGGCTCCGCCCATGCCTTCTTGATCAGCTCGTGCGCCTCCTGGTACTGCTCGCGCAGCGTCGCCGGGTTCGCACCAACCGCGTAGTTGCCGTCCATCGACGTCCCCACCGGGAAGCCGGCGATCAACCGGCCGCCGGAGATCACGTCGATCATCGCCATCTCTTCGGCGACGCGCGTAGGCGGGTTGTAGTACGCGATCGACTGGCCGAGCAGCAGGATCGAAACGTCATGCGTGCGCCGAGCGAGCGTGGCCGCCATCAGCTGCGGCGACGGCATCATCCCGTATGCGTTCTGGTGATGCTCGTTGACGCCGACCCCGTCGTAGCCGAGATCGGCGGCGAACTCGAGCATGTCGAGGTAGTCGTTGTAAACGCGGTGCCCCTTGACCGGGTCATACAGCCGCGAATCGACGTCGACCCACACGCTGCGGTGCTTCTCCCGGAAGTCATCCGGCAGGTACGGCCAGGGCATCAGGTTGAACCAGTGGAACTTCAAGCGCCCCCCTTCCACGCATCGAGCCCGCCGACGGAAGCGGGCACACCCGCACCGTACGGCCGCAGTCGCCTCGGAGCCAAGGACGTTCGGCCCGAGCAGAGAGGAAGATAGTCCTCCCCGGAGAGCCGGGTCGCGCGCGTCGCACGGCTACTGCTCGGAGAGCTCCGCGATGGCGATGCCTGATTCGCCCGCCACCGCGTAGAGGAGGTACGTCCTGCCCTCCTCACGGTAGACGGCCGGATCGCGCAGCTGGCGCGCACGCTGCGTGATCTCCCCTCGGATCGAAGGGACGAGCGGGAGGTCGACCCCCTCGTATTCGCGCTCGGGTTCCAGCACCGGCTCCGCCGGCCCCTCGCGCCACGACAGCCAATCGCCGGAGAGATCGATCGCCGACACGACCACGCGCTCGGGCGCCTCGCCGACGACCGTGTAGAAGACGGTCAGCGTGTCGCCGTCGACGAACACTGCTGAGTGGCGCATGTCGTGCGTGAAGAGCGTGGGCCCGCGCTCGAAACCCGTGAGGCCGTCACGTGAGCGCAGGAAGACGCCGGGCATCGCCAGCGCGTACCACCAGCCGCCGTGCCGAAACACCCGGAAGTACGACGGCCCGAGGATCTCCTCGCGCGCGGCAAAGCGGAGACCGTCCGCGGACAGCGCGACGCGTGTCACCTGCCGGCGGTTCGCGAGGATGCCGTGGTAGTACATGCGCACCTGCCCGGCCGCGTGATCGACGTGCACGTCCGGCGAGGCGATGTGCGGCAGGGGTGGGACCATGCCCGTCGGGAGCGCGGCCGGGTCGAGCGGCTCCAGCTCCGGCGGGAAGTACGAGTCCGCGTGTTGCAGCGTGCCGGGCTCGTGCATTCGCCACGGCCCCTCGATCGCGTCCGCGATCGCCAGCCGGATGTACGTGCCGTTGTGGTGCGAGAAGTAGAGGTAGTACCGGCCGAGCGGATCCGACACCCACTCCGGCACCCGCAGCAGCGTCGGGCCGTTGATGTTCGCGCCCATGCGTTCGTCCATGTGCGGCACGATGATCGGGTTCTGCTCGAGCCGTCGCACGCGATAGCGAGCGCCCATCGTTTCCTCCACCGCCGCCATTCGACGCACCCGCGCTGCCGCGCACATGCTGGCCGTCCCCGCCGATCGGCGAGGCGTCCGGCCACGGCACCGCCTCGCGCAAGGAAGGTGACGCCCGACGCTCCCGATCGCAAGCCCGCCGGCGCTGCCTGCGCATGCACCGGAGCGGCGCGCCTGCGCCGTACCGTGGGCACCGCGCCGGCGAACGCGAGCGGGGGACGGCATTGCGCCAGCTCACGATCCTCGGGTGGAGCTGGATCGCCTATGGCTCCGCCGTGGCCGCCCTTGCGGCCGCCGCCGCCGGGTACACCCTCATCGTCCTTGGCGACGGGCGAGCCGCCGCCGAGCTCGCGGTGCTCGCGCTCGGCTTCGTGCCCGGCGTGATCGCCGGGATCGGGTTGCGGCGCCGCCGGCGGTGGGCACGCCACGTCACGCTGGTGATGGCGGCGCTCAGCGTGCTCTTCATCCCGGTCGGCACGATGATCGCGGGGTACACGGCCTGGGTACTGCTCATGCACGCGCCGACTCGCGACGCGTTCGTCCGTTGACTGACGAGCACGCTCGCGCGCAGAGCTGGCCGCCGGGCCGATGCTCGCTCGCCGGCAGTCGCGGGGCCTCGCGTGACGAACGCGCGGCCGCCCCATCTGACGTTGCTGGCGTTGCTCCGAGCCGCCGATGATCCCACTATGCACCGGGGCAACGGCCGCGCAGCCAGAGAGGTGGCGTGACCGCACCAGGCGGAACGGAACAACGTGGGGCCGGGCGCTACATATCGGCAGTCGCTCTTCGGCGAAGACCACACCGTGCAGACGGTGCGGACGCCGATCTGGCGCGAATTGCTCGCGTCCGGCGAGTGGGCCTCGTTGCACCTGTCTCCCGCGTACTTCGGGATGGGCGTCCGGCGCGGCCACGGTGAGCCGGTCGTGATCGTCCCCGGCTTCCTCAGCACGGACCTCAGCATGACCGAGCTGTTCTGGTGGCTCTCACGCATCGGCTACGACCCGCACCTCGCGCAGGTGGGGTTGAACGCCGACTGCCCGGATGTGACCGGTGATGCGCTGGCCAACCGCGTCCGTCACATCGCGCGGGAGAGCGGCCTGCGCGTGCACATCATCGGACACAGCCTCGGCGGCCTGCTCGCGCGGCACGTGGCGCTCGCCGAGCCCGGCGTGGTCGCGCAGGTGATCACGCTCGCCGCCCCGTTTCGCGAGGTCGCGCGCGTGCACCCGGCGCTCGCGGCCGCGATGGACGTGATCCGCGAGCACTCCGGGGGCGCGCACACGCCGAACGTCGGGCCTACGTGCTATAGCGGCCACTGCCTCTGCCGCTTCACACAACACCTCATCGCACCCACGCACTCGGACGTCCGTCGACGCGCGATCTACTCGCGGCGTGACGGCCTCGTCGCCTGGGAGAGCTGTGTCGAAGAAGACGACGAGATGAACGTCGAGGTCCAGAGCACGCACACGGGGATGGTGGCGAACGCACAGGTGTTCGCTGCACTCGCCCGCCTGCTCGCCGAGGGCTGCGACGAGGCGCGCGCGCTCGCGCCCACCTCCCTCGCCACGCCCCCGGAGCGCGCCTCCGCCTAGCTCGTCGCGCCCGATCGCGGCCCGCCGAAGGCCGCCATCCCCTGCTGCCAGAACGCGGCGAGCGGGTTGTCCTTCGACCACACGCTGGTGAGCGCCGACGCCGACTCCGCCACCGCGCGGTTCGCCGTCGCGATGCGCTCGATCGCTGCCTTCGCCTCGGCGGTGCCGGTGCTGCCCTCTTCGATCGCAACGCGCGCGAACGCGAGCGCCCGCCCCTGGGCCGCGAGCATCGCCTCGACCAGCGCGGCGTAGTTCCGGCTCGCGTTCGCCGGGTCGGCCGCGGCCTGCTTGCTCAGCGCGAGCACGTCGCGCTGGCCCGCCGTCACGTCCTCCGCGAGCTGGCGGGACACCTTCACGCCCCGCTCCCCCGCCCTGTCTATCGCCTCGGTGAGAGCGTCGTAGCTCTCGATCAACGCGTCGAAGTACTGCTCGAGCTCAGCCACCGGTGAACCCTCCACGTGCGCGGTCACACCCATTGTCTGCGGATCGCCTGCGCGGCCCGGCATGACGGCACTTGCCGGATCGCCCCACTACGTGTAATTTACACATATTGACAGTTTGTGGCAACCGCCCCGATCGGTGCGATCTGCCATCCTTGCGCTGAGGAGCCACCGCGTGCCGGAAGGCCCAACGAACGACTCCGAGGTTGGCGGAACCGCACGACCTCGCCTTCACGGAGACATGCTCACCACGAGCGTGCTCGCGTTCCTCCGTTCGTCGAGCGCGTACGGCTACCAGCTGGCACGCATGCTCGAGGAGGCGGGCCTGCCCGACTTCGACAGCGGTTCCGTCTACCGCACGCTGCGACAACTCGAGCGGTCCGGCTTCGTATCGTCCTTCTGGGACACGTCCGAGAGCGGACCCGCACGCCGCATGTACAGCCTGACCGGCCCCGGTGAGTTGTTCCTCCAGGGCTGGATCGACGTGATCGAGCGGTATCAGGCCGTGCTGAAGCAGACCGCGGACGCGTTCGCCGTGCGCCAGCCCCCGGCCGACGCCCGTGCTGACTCGGCGACCGCGGACGGCGACACGACGCGCGACGACGGCGAGTAGCCGCGCCCGGAAAGCGAGAGCCCGATGCCCGAAGGCAACGCCGGCCCGTCACCGTCTGCCGACCTCATGGGGGCCTGGCGCGACTGGCTGACGACCACCGAGCAGCAGTGGAACGAGCTGCTTGGCCAGACCATGGGGACCGAGGGATTCGCGGCCGGCCTGGGACAGAACCTCGACGTCTTCCTGCACATCCAGCGCGTCATGAACGAGACGATGGGCGGCTACCTGACGACGATGAACGTGCCCACGCGCACGGACGTGCTCGAGCTCGGCGAGCGGCTGATCGGCGTGGAGTCCCGGCTCGCGGCCATCGAGGCGCAGCTCTCACACGCCCTCAACGCGCTCGGCCGGCTCACAGCGGACGCGAGCACGACCGCCGCGCGGCCGGCGCGCACGCGCAGGCCTCCCGCGGACCCGCCGCCCGGCTCGTCGACACCGCCCGCCTGAGAATGAACGGCCGCGATACGCGACCGTAACGCACGATCGCCGCGCCCGAGCGATAGTGAACGCGTGACTTCGCGCGGGACCGAACCTCCGCCGCCACCCGACCGGAGCGGTCCCAGGCCTTCGGGCTGCCGTCCATACACCGACAGGGAAGAGTGCGATGACCGCCCCAGCCGACACTGACACGACCGTGCGTCCGACCATCGCCGAGCAGGTCCAGGCCGAGGTCGATCGGGCGATCCGGCGAGGCGCGTTGCACGTCCCGCCGATCACCCTGTCAGACCAGTCGGTGGGTGTGACCGCGAAGGACGTCGTCTACAGCGTCGGCACCACGCGCCTCTACCACTACCGACCGCGCGTCGACGAGGTGTACCGCGTGCCCGTGCTCGTGGTGACCTCGCTCGTCAGCAAGCCGTACATCCTCGACCTGACACCCGGCCAGAGCCTCGTCGAGTTCCTGCTCGACCGTGGCTTCGATGTCTTCCTGGTCGACTGGGGCGTCCCTCGACACGAGGACCGCACGCTCCGCCTCGAGGACTACGTCCTCGAGCGAATCCCGGCCTGCGTGGAGCGCGTCCACGAGATCACGGGCGAGCCCGACGTGACGATCCTCGGGTACTGCCTGGGCGGCACGCTGTCCGCCATGTACGGGGCGGCGTTCACGGACGCACCGGTCCGCAACTGGGCGTTCCTCACGACGCCCGTCGACTTCACGCGCATGGGCATGTTCAGCACATGGAGCGACCGTCGTTACTTCGACGTCGATCGCGTGGTCGACACGCTGGGCAACGTGCCCGGCGAGCTGATCTTCATGTCGTTCGACATGCTCAAGCCTGCGGGACGCGTCGCCGGACAGCTCCGGCTGATCGAACGTGCCCGGGACGACAAGTTCGTCCGCGCCTTCATGCTCGTCGATCGGTGGGCCGCGGATCAGATCCCGTTCCCCGGCGAGTGCTTCCGCCAGATCACCAAGGAGCTGTTCTGGGAGAACAAGCTGCTCCGCGGCGAGCTCGAGCTGGGCGGTCGCCGGATTGACCTGAAGGCGATCACGCAGCCGATGCTTCACATCACGGCCGAGCATGACCACATCGTGCCCGCCGCTGCCTCCGTCGATCTGTCGAGCGCCGTCGGGAGCACCGACTGCGAGGACGTGGTGCTCAGGGGCGGGCACGCCAGTCTGGTCGCCGGTGGGAACGCGAAGTATCGTCTCTGGCCACAGCTCGAACGCTGGCTCGCCACCCGATCAGTCTGACCACGAACGGAGCGCGCGCGTATGCCCGCCGGTAGCACGGCGGCCGATCTGCCGCGACGAATCACGCTCGGCACGACGGCGCTCACGCTTCGCCCCATGACCTCCGGCGACGGCGAGGCGATGCTCGCCTTCGCCCGCTCGCTGCCTCCGCACGATCTCCTGTTCCTCCGCCGCGACATCACGAACGCGGACGTCGTCGACCAGTGGCTCGATGACCTGGACGACGGCGTCACCACCGTCCTGGCGACGGCCGGTGATCGCATCCACGGCTACGCGACCGTCGACCGCAGCCTGCGCATGAGCTGGACCGCGCACCTCGCCGAGCTGCGCGTGCTCGTCTCGCCGGACTTCCGGGGACAGGGCCTCGGCCGCCTGCTGACGGATGAGGCGTTCCGGACGGCGCTCGACATGGGCGTGGAGAAGATGATCGCGCAGATGACGCTCGACCAGCAGGGCGCGATCGAGATGTTCCGGCGCATGGGCTTCGAGGCGGAGGCATTGCTCAAGGACCACGTGAAGGACCGCGACGGCAAGAAGTACGACCTCGTCATGATGACGCACGACGTCGCCGGGTTCGCCGCTCGGGCCACCGCCCTCGGCCTCGGCTCGGCGCTCGAGGAGTGACCCACGTGCAGGCCGCGTCGCCGGCGCCGCCGCCCGGTGGAGCGTGACGGCGGAGGCCCAGCGCTCGGACTCGATCCGGCGCATCGTCGACTTCTATCGCTCACCGCCGCCCTCACCGCCGCTGCGTGTGGCGGGCGCCGTCATCCGCGATCGCTGGGCGCGCACAGCTGCCATCCTCAACGCCGGCTGCCCGCCGTGGGCGAGCACGGTGCATCGCGCCGGCGATGTGGCGGGGCTCCCGGTCGACGTGACGGTCTTCCCGGCGGGCGCCGGCCCCCACCCGGGCGTGCTGTTCATCCACGGCGGCGCGTGGGTCGCCGGCAGCACGGAGACGCACCGGCAACTGTGCGTGCGGCTCGCGCAGCGCGGGGTCAGCGTGGCGAGCGTTGACTACCCGCTCGCGCCCGAGCACCCATTCCCCGCCGGTCTCGAGGCCTGCCATGTCGCGCTGACATGGCTGCTCGATCACGCCCCGGCACTCGGCGTCGACGCCGGCCGGCTGGCGATCGCGGGCCGACTCCGCCGGGGCAAACCTCGCCGCGGCGACGCTGCACGATCTCGTCGAGCGCCTGCGCATCACGCCGTTCCGCGCCGCCGTGCTCGCGTACGGGGTCTTCGACTTCCCGGCGACGCTCCGGCTACCGGCGGACACGCCCTTCGTGAACGGGGAAACCTTCGCATGGCAGGTCGAGGATTATGTCGGCCCGGAGACGGACATCGCTCGGCTCCGCGATCCGCGCATCAGCCCGCGCTACAGCCCACGGCTCGCCGGTTTCCCGCCGTCGCTGCTGGTGGTCGGCGACGAAGACCCGCTCGCTCCGCAATCACGCGAGTTCGCGGGGGCACTCAACGCGGCCGGCGTACCGGCCGAATTACACGTCTACACATCCACCCCGCATGCGTTCCTCCAGATCGAGGCGTTACCGGCCTGCGGCGAGGCCTTCAGCGCGATCGACGAGTTCCTCACGCGGACGCTGGGACGGCGGCCGGCGCAGAGGACGTGAGCGATTCCGTCCGTCGCGGCGAGGCCCCATTCGCGGGCGTCCCCAGGAACGAAGAAGGACCGGCGGCGACCGGTCCTTCACTCTCGACGATCGAGGCGCGCAGCTGGTACCCCCAAGGGGAGTCGAACCCCTGTTTCCACCTTGAAAGGGTGGCGTCCTGGGCCGCTAGACGATAGGGGCCGCGCCGTCGGCCAGCATAGCAGCGGTCCCCCGCGCGGTCACAGCGACGGCTACTGCGGAAGCATTGGACGCGCGCCCGGGACGGGGGGCAGCTCGGTGCGATGCGTGCGCAGGTACGGCGACGTCGCCGGCGTCGCCGGGAGCGGCGGTCCGGCGGCGGGCGTACGCGCGCGCGCGGCCGGGCCTGCGGAAGCCGTCACCGGATCACGCGCCGGCGGGCCGGGTGCGGTGTCGGACGGCCGGGCAGGCGGGTCCTCGAAGCGCGTGGGCGCAGGCGACGGGGCGGCGGGCCTGCCGGCCGCGGGCGGTCCGCTCGCTGCCGGCGTCAGACGCGGCCCA
>JBBDXH010000156.1:0-19954 GCA_040902395.1 Dehalococcoidia bacterium | reverse complement strand
GCCTGAACGGCGGCGACCCGGCCCGCGCCACGACCTTCACCGTGGACGACGCGCGGCGCTGGTACGCGTCGTTCCCCGGCGCGTTGCGGTGGGCGATCGAGCGCGACGGGCGACTGCTCGGCGAGGTCCGGCTCGACGACGTCGATCGCATGGCCGGCGCCACGCGCTTCGCCATCGGCGTCTTCGCCCCCGGCGACCGCGATCGCGGCGTCGGCACCGAGACGACGCGCCTCGTGGCGCGCCACGCGTTCGAGACGCTCGGCTTCACGCGCATCGACCTGCGCGTGCTCGCGAGCAACGACCGGGCGATTCACTGCTACGAGAAGTGTGGCTTCGTCACGTACGCGCGCCAACATGACCGTTCGTTCATCGGGGGGCGCTGGCACGACGATCTGCTCATGCGCCTCACCGCCGAGACCTACCTCGCGCGACGCGCGCAGTGGTTCGGCTAGGCGCGGACCCGGCAGAGACTCTCCTCCACTGGCCCGCCGCACATGAGCGGCCCATCGTCCGGGTGCGGAGCGCCGTCAGTCGTCGCGCCGGCGTCGGCGGATGTGCAGGCGGATCGAAGATGGCTGCGAGATGCCCTTGAGCTGCTCGACCATCGTCAGCAGGGGGCGAGCGATCATGTCGCGTACGAACCCCAGCGTTTCGACCGGGCGGTCGTCGACCGCGAGGCTCAGCTCGACGTCGTCGCGCGCGTCGAGCAGTTCGCGCTCGACGAGGTCGGCGATGCCGCCGGTTTCGCCCGGCCCGAACGAGGCGAACGCGCCTGCGAGGTCGCGCGAGGCCACCACCGCCATCAACTCGGCGGGCGTGGTCGTGAGCGCGGGACCGCCGGGCGGGGAGAGTTCGATCGCGCGGTAGCCCGGGTCCTCGAAGCCTTCGGCGATCACCAGGTCCACGCTGGGGTCGATCGCAGTCACCACCGAGCTGAGGCCCGGCAAGGGCATCGTCCGTTCGAGCGTGACGCGTCCGCCGTTCGACAGCACGATCACCGTCGCGGCCGTGCCCGCGTCGAGCTGCCGCGACGCATCCATGTCCAGCAGGCTCACCTCGATCGCCTCCCGGCGGACCACGGTCGCGACCCGATAGCCGCGGGAGCGCAGCGCTTCGACCAGCGACACGATGAGCAGCGTCTTGCCCGAGCCGGGCGGGCCGACCACGCGCAGCACCGCCGGCACGCTAGGAGCCTCCGACGGGCGGCGGCGGAATGGGCGCTTCGCGATCGACGAGGATCACATCGCACTCCTCGCCGGGAGCGATTACGTCGCGATCTTCCGGGCAGATCGCGTAGCCGTTCGCGCGCGCCATCGACGTGAGCACGCCCGAGCTCTGCGGGCCGCTCAGGCGCGCGACCCAGTGCCCGCCCTCCTCGGCCACGACGCAGCGCGCGAAGAAGCGCCGGCCGTCGGTGTTGCGAATCGCGTCGCCGGCCAGCGCGCGCACGATCGGCCGCGGCCAGGCGCCGGGCTTGCCGAGCATCGTGAACATCGCCGGCCGGCCGAACAGCTCGAAGGTCATCATCGCGGACACCGGGTTGCCGGGCAGCCCGAGGTGGGGGACCGGGCCGCTCGGGCCGCGGAAGACGCCAAAGGCGAGGGGCTTACCCGGCTTCATGCGCACGGTCCAGAAACCGACCTCGCCTTCGTTGGCGAGCACGGTCTTCACGACGTCGAAGTCGCCGCGCGAGACCCCCGCGGACGTAATCAGCATGTCGGCGTCGGCGAGTCCCTCGCGAATGCGCGCGGTCAGCGCTGCGACGGTGTCCAGCGCGACATCGAGCACCCGCGGGATGCCGCCGAACGACTGCACCTGTGCCGCGAGCGAGAACGCGTTCGAGTCGTAGATCTTGCCGGGCGTGAGCGGCTGACCGGGGCGGAGCAGTTCGTCGCCGGTCGAGAGGATCGCGACGACGGGGCGACGGAACACGCGCGCAGTCGACCGGCCGAGCGACGCCAGCACGCCGATCTGCGCGGGCCCCAGCACGGTCCCGCGCGGAAGCACCAGCTCGCCGGCGCGCACGTCCTCGCCGGCATCGCGCACGTTGGCGCCGGGCTTCGCCGCGACGTCGACGCGCACGCGGGCGCGCGGGCGCTCGCCCCAGCGACCGAGCTCCTGCTCGTCGGTCTCCTCGAACGGCACGACCGCATCCGCGCCGTCCGGCATGGGCGCTCCGGTCATGATGCGGACGGACTGGCCCGGGCCGACGCGGCCGTCGAACACCGTGCCGGCCGCGAGGTAACCGACGACGTCGAGCTCGAGCGGCGAGTCGGAAGTGGCGCCGCGGGTGTCCTCCGCGCGAACCGCGTATCCGTCCATCGCCGTGTTGGCGAGCGGTGGAATGTCGAAGCCGGCGTGCACGTCCTCGGCCAGCACCTGGCCGAGCACCGGGACGGCCCCACCGGGGTCGAGTAACGGGGCATCGACGGCGTCGAGCGTGTGAAAGTGCGCGAGGATGCGCGCGCGCGCCTCTTCGACCGAGATCATGTCGGCGGGGAGGATGCTGCGGACGCCCCCTGCGGGCGCGCGGTCGGTGCGGTCGATGTTCGTCACGCGCCCAGTGTACGGGCGTGTGACGGTCGGTTCAGCCGGCGGCCTGAAGCGGCGCTGTGAGCGCGGATGCCGAAAGAAGATCCTACTTCGGACGGGCGGCGGTGCGCGCAACCCAGCCGGAAGCGGTCGTGTTCGAGAACTGGCGTTCGGCCCCGCAGAACTTGCAGATTCCGTTGCTCGTCGGGCCGCCCGGTCGCGGCAGGACCCAGTGGTGGGCGCAGTCGGTGGGCGACGCAGACCGGTCCGAAGACATCTGGGGAGCTCCTTGCCTGAGAAACCGGATGTCCCGAGTGGGGCAGCCTGACCATAGCAGAACGCGCGACGCGTTGCCGGAACGCATGGATCAGGTCACTGCGTCAGGCCAGGTTCACCGCCAGGCAGGTGGTCGTGCGCTGCACACCGTCGAGATTCTGGATGTCGATCGTGATCGACTTCCCGAGATTGTCGAGGTCACTCGCCTCCAGCTGCACGATCACGTCGTATGGCCCGGTGACCGTGTCGACCGCGCGGACGCTTGCGAACTCGGACTTGATGCGGCGAATCGCGTCGCCGACCGCCTGGGTGCGGCCGACTTCCGTCTCCACGAGCACGTATCCGCGGATCGACATGCTGTCCTCCTGGCGCACGCTCAGCGGTGTCGCCCGACGCCTGTCTCGACTGTCGCGGCGGCATCGTGCCTTGCGGCGGCGAAGGGTGTCAACGTACGCAGTGATGGCGTGGGTGCGCCGCCGCTGCGCCGGGCATGCACGCGGGACGACGCGCTAGAAGGCAATCGCGGCCGACCGTAGACTCCGAGCATGACGACCGGATCCGCGCTCGAGCGTGTCACGGAGATCGCGCGCGCGGCGCGTGCGAGCCTCATGCTCGCCGCCGACGAGGCGGCGCTCGACGAGTGGCGCACGCGCGTGCTCGGCCGCTCGGGCGAGCTGACGCAGGTGCTGCGCGGCATCGGCGAGATGGCCGCCGACGATCGCCGGGCCGTCGGCCAGGCGGCAAACGCCGCCAAGCAGGAGCTCGAGGCCGCGCTCGAGGCGCGCCAGGAGCAGCTCGCGCGCGCCGCGCTCGAACGCGAGGCCGCCGACGGCCTCGACGTGACGCTCCCGGGAAGGCCGCGCCGGCCCGGGCGGCTGCACCCGGTCACGCGCACGCTGCACGAGATCCTCGACATCTTCGGGCGCATGGGCTTCGCGGCCGTCGAGGGCCCTGAGGTGGAGCTCGACGAGTACAACTTCGGCCGCCTGCGCATCCCTGAGCACCATCCCGCACGCGACATGTGGGACACGTTCTGGATCGACGAGGAGATCCTCGGCGCGACGCCGTTGCTCCTGCGCACGCACACCAGCCCGATGCAGATCCGCTTCATCGAGGAGCACGAGCCGCCCGTGCGCATCGTCGTGCCGGGGCGCTGCTATCGCTACGAAGCGACGGACGCCACGCACGAGTGGATGATGCAGCAGGTGGAGGTGCTCGCCGTCGACGAGGGCGTATCGATGGCGGACCTCAAGGGCACGCTCCAGGAGTTCGCCCGTCAGATGTTCGGCCCGGAGCGCCGCGTCCTGCTGCGGAACTCGTACTTCCCGTTCGTCGAGCCCGGCGTCGAACTGGCCGTCGACTGCTTCAACTGCCCGGGCGACGACCCGAAGTGCCCGGTCTGCCGCGGCTCCGGCTGGCTGGAGATCATGGGCGCCGGCATGGTCCACCCGGACATCATCGCGGCGGCCGGCTTCGACCCGGAGCGTTATACGGGCTTCGCCGCCGGCATGGGCGCCGAACGGGTGACGATGCTGAAGTACGGCATCGAGGACATTCGCAACTTCTACGCGAACGACCTGCGGTTCCTGAGCCAGTTCTGACCGCCGGCACCACCGGCCCGACGAGCCGGCCGGTGGTGCGACCAGAGCGGAGATGCCCGGCGTCGCCGGGCTTCTCGCTGACCACCGTGGTCCGAGCCGGACTCAGTGGGCGCGCGGATTCTTGCCCTTCGTCGCGACGAAGCCCACGCAATCGCCCTGGTTCTTGAATCGCCCGAACGCCGTCCATCCGCCGTTCTTGCACTGCTCCTTGGTCGTGGGCAGCGCGCCGAAGACGGCCGAGCCTCCGGGCGGGACAAGCGCGGCGTCAACGCATGCGCAGGTACGCGCTCAGCGGCGCATTATTTTATGGCAAGAAGTCAGACGACGTCCGGGGCTGGTTGCGTTCGGCATCGCCTCACGGCGTCTCCTCCGGACTCCCCAAACCGGCGCCGTGAAATGCAAGAAGAGGCGGCCGAAACGCTGTCTCTAAGCCGTGACACGTCATAACTGTCGCGCGAGTGATTCGACATAGCTGTCTGTTCGAGCGCGTCGCAGCGCATGGGATAGGTCTGACCGCCCCTGTTCCGTCCACGCGTCGGGAGCGTCCTCGGCTTCGGGGTCGGAAGCGAGGTCCGCGTCCAGCACGCTCACGGCGTCGAAGTACGGGTCGTGCCGCGTCGCTCCGGGCAGCGCCTCGTAGTGTTCGCGAAACCGGTCGGCGGCGTCGACGCCGAAGAGCACCGCGAGGTTCGTCCGGCAGTGCGCAACGTCCACGCCCGACGGTCCCACCGAGGCGTTCACCCAGTCGAGGACGGCCGTCACCCGCCCGCGTGCCCACAGCACATTGCCGGGGTGGTAGTCGCGATGGACGAGGCGCGCCGGCGCGGGCGGCGCCGGGCGGCCGGCGCGCGCGATCACCGCGGCCCATGCCGCGGGCGCCCGCGTCCACGGCGGCGGCGATCGGTGTGCGACGTCGTAGTACGGCGCGTATGGCGGGACGGCGGTGCCGCGGACGTCGAGCGCATGGATCACAGGCAGCGGCTCGGCGAGCCGCGCCAGCCAGCGGTCGAGGTCGCGCGGCGCCAGGTCGACGCGTCCGCGGACGCGCGTCATCAGCACCGCGGGCACGTCGCAGCGCTCGGCGGTCGCGTCGACCCCGACCAGGCGCGGCGTGGGCACGGCAGTGCCGGCGAGCAGCGTGAGCACCCGCGCCTCGCGCTCGGCCAGGTCTGGCTCGCGCGCGAGCCAGTCGGCGCGCACGTAGCGGCGGAGCACCAGCCGCCGCATCGCGCCGTCCGCTGCGCGCACGTCGAGGGCGTGCACGGCGGCGGACCAGCCGCCGCGCAGCCGCCGCACGCGCACCACCGACGCGCCCGCACCCACTGCGTCCTCGACCCATCGCAGCACCTGCGCGGGCGGACGAGCGATCAATCGCTCTCCGATGGTCGTCATGCGGGGGCACTCCAGGGTGGCTTCTGCGGGCGGGCGACTCAGTCTGACGAAGTCAGAAGACGGACCATCCGCTCGTACGGGGCGGCTCCACGGTCCCCGGCTCGCCGCGGATCGCCGCGCATGAGCAGCCCGCCGGCGGTCACGCGGAACATGGCCGCGCGAATGAGCAGCTGCTCGCGGTCGCTCGTCTCGCCGTCCGCCTCGAACAGCTCGGGATCCGCGCCTTCCCACGCCACGGCATCGAACGCCACGATCGCCTTCGCGTAGTTCGCCGGGCGAAAGAACGGCGAGAAATCGATCACGGCGGGGGGTTGGCCATCCGCGAACAGGACGTTCCCGCAGAGATCCCCGTGAATGACCTGCGGGAGCTCGCGGAGCGGCCGGCGGGCCGATGCGAGGCGCGCCAGCAGGTCCAGGAAGCCGCGCGGAACGTCCGTAGGAGGGTCTGCACCCCACGCCACTCGATCGCCGATCGCCCATGGCGTCTGTCGCGCGCTCAGGAACGATGGTTCCGGTATGCCCGACAGCGCTTCGTGAAGGGCATCGCCGACGGCGAGCACCTGCGGCCATTGTCCGCTGCGGTGCTCCCCGTCGACACGTTCCCAGGCGACCCACGACTCAGCGATCCACCCTCCCGATCGCGCTGCGATCGGGCGCGGGACGCAGAAACGTCCGCGCCCGTCGAGGCCGCGGAGGGTCTCCGCGATCCATGCCGCCTCCACCTGGTTCGCGACCGGCTTGAGCACCGTGTCGCCGGCAAGGAAGGTCCGGCCCTCTCCACCCGGGAGACGCACGGGTACGGCGTGCACCGAGAACGCATCGAGCACAGCCTTCGGGGGTGGGGTGTGCATCGGTCGAGCGTACCCGCCGCGCCGGAGCGCGCGCTGCGCGAGCGCCGGCCCCCGGGCAGTGGCCACCAAGGGCGCGCTGATCCAGACTGGCCGTCACACCCACGCAGCCATCCGGGAGCGCTCTGCCCATGCTCGTTTCGTTGAAGTGGCTCCGCGACTACGTGGACCTGCCGCAGGCGCTCGACGTCGACACGCTCGCGCACCGCCTGACCGAGGCCTCGTCCGAGGTCGAGGGCATCCGCCGCGTGGGCGGTGACTGGGACCGAGCGCTCGTGCGCGTCGGCGAGGTGCTTGCCGTCGAGCCGCACCCCGATGCGGACCGCCTGCGGCTCGCGACCGTGAACTACGGGGGCCCCGCACCGCAGCGCGTCGTCTGCGGCGCGCCGAACCTCGCGGTCGGCCAGCGCATCGCCTTCGGCCGCGAGGGCGCCGACCTGTTCGACGGACACACGGGCAAGCGCATCCGCCTGAAGGCCACGAGGATCCGCGGTGTCGAGTCGGCCGGCATGGTGCTCTCCGAGCGCGAACTCGGCCTCTCCGAGGAGCACGAGGGCATCGTCGAACTCCCCGCCGACGCGCCCGTCGGGATGCCGCTGGCGGACTACCTCGGGGACATCGTGCTCGACGTGCACACCTGGCCGAACCGCGCAGACACGATGAGCATGGTCGGCATCGCGCGCGAGCTCGCCGCGATCGTGGGCGTGAGCGCGCTGCGCCTGCCCGATGAGTCGTACGCCGCCGACGGCCCCGCGGTCGCGGACGACCTCGCCATCGCGATCGAGGATCCGACACTCTGCGCGCGCTACGTGGCGACCGTCGTCGATGGCGTGACCGCCGGGCCGTCGCCGGCGTGGATGCAGGACCGGCTGCGCGCCGCGGGCGTACGGCCGATCAGCAACGTCGTCGACGTCACCAACTACGTGATGCTCGAGCTCGGTCAACCGCTTCACGCGTTCGACCGCGACCGCATGCACGGTCGCGTGGTCGTGCGTACGGCGCGGCCGGGCGAAGTGCTCACCACGCTCGACGGCCAGACGCGCACGCTCTCGCCGGACACGCTGCTCATCACCGACCTGGACGAGCGTGGCGAGAGCCGGCCGATCGCGCTCGCCGGCGTGATGGGCGGCGAGGCCACCGAGGTCACACCGGCGACGCGCAGCGTGCTGCTCGAGGCCGCGCGCTTCGATCCAACCAGCATTCGGCGCACGTCGACACGGCTCGGGCTGCGATCCGAGGCGTCGGGGCGCTTCGAGCGCGGCCTCTCCCCCGAGCTCGCCATGCACGCCGCGCGCCGTGCGACGCGCCTGCTCGTCGAGCTCTGTGGCGGGACCGCCCGCAGCGGCGTCGTCGATGTCTACCCCGCGCCGCCCGCGCCGCCGACGATCACGCTCTCGCGGGCGCGCCTCGACACGCTGCTCGGCATGCACGTCCCCACGGTGGAAGTGCACGCCATCCTCGCGGCCCTCGGGTTCGACGTCCGCGCATCCGACGACGAGCAACCGGACGGCCGCTTCGTCATCCGGCCGCCGTGGTGGCGCACCGACGTCGCGATCGCAGACGACGTGGCCGAAGAGGTCGTGCGTCTCGCGGGCTACGAGCGCTTGCCGGCGACCACCATCCGCGGGCGTATCCCTGCGTGGGAGCCGAATCCGCTGCCCGCGCTCCGCGACCGCCTGCGCGGCGCCCTCGTGCGCGCCGGCATGCAGGAGGTGGTCACGTACTCGCTGACGACGGACGAGGTGCTGGCGCGGGTGATGCCGCCCGAGGACCTCGCGGTGATCCGCCCGCTGCGCCTGCGTAACACGCTCTCCTCCGATCGGCAGGTCATGCGCCCGACGCTGCGCCACGCGCTGATCGAAACGGTGGAGCAAAACATCCGGGCCGGCGCCGGCGAGATCCTCGTCTTCGAAGCCGGACGCGCCGTGATCCCCCGCCGCGACGTCGGCGGGCCGCTCCCGGAAGAGCGCGAGGTGATCGTGGGCGCGATCAGCGGTGCGGAACCCGATCGCTGGGGGCGAGCGACGCCGCGCCGCCTCGACTTCTTCGACGCGAAGGGCATGCTCGAGGCGGCGATGCAGGAGCTCGGGGTCGCGATCGACTACGCAGCCGACCGCGAATACGGGCTGATGCCGGGGCGCGTTGCGCGGCTCAGCGCGGGCGGCGAGGCGATCGGCGTGCTCGGTGACGTGCATCCGCACACGCTCCGTGCATTCGGCGTCGATCAGCCGGTCGTGCTCTTCGAGATCGAGCTCGCACGGCTGCTGCCGCACGTACCGTCGCGCGGCCCCGCGCGCGACCGGTGTCGCGCTTCCCCGCCGTGGAGCAGGACCTCGCCGTCGTGGTCGACGCCGGCACCCCGGCCGGCGCCCTGCAGCGGGTGATCGAAGGCTCACCACTCGTCGCGAACGCGCACCCGTTCGACGTCTATCGCGGGGATCAGCTGCCGCCGGGGAAGAAGTCGATCGCGTTCGCGATCCGCTACCAGGCGCCGGATCGCACGCTCACGACGGACGACGCGAACCGCGAGCAGGCGAAGATCCTGAGGCGCCTCGAGCGGGAGTTCGGCGCGACCGCGCGCACCTAGCGACGCGCGGGGCGGCCGCGCCACACGACCCGTCGCGCCGCTGCGCTCGGCCTAGAATCGGCCACACGCGCAGAGCGACGGGCGAGGCACCGTGAACTGGATGTGGTGGCCGGCGGCCGGCGAGGCCGCCTTCGACGGGCGCTGGGTTGCCTTTCCGGGCGTCTGGCTACTCGTCGCCGGCGTGGGCGTGGGCGGCTTCCTGTGGCAACGCGGGCGCGGTGACGCCGCGATACGTACGCGTCACCGGCCACTGCTCGCGCTGGCCGGGTGGCTCACGCTCTGGGTCGCGCTGGACTGGCCGGTCGGCGCGCTCGCCGCGGGCCACCTGCTGACGGTACGCACGACGCAGTACCTCGTGCTCACCTTCGTGAGCGTCCCGTTGTTCCTGCTCGGTCTGCGCGCGACGCGGACGACGGCCCCGTCGCCCGGCGTGCGTGCGGTGAGCGCACTGTCGCATCCGGCGGTCGCGCTGCCGCTCTTCGCGATCACACTCGCGTTGACGCACCTCCCGCGCGTCGTCGACGCCGTCACCCCACACGCGGCGGGCGTCCTCGCAGTCGACCTCGCGTGGCTCGCCGCGGCGACCGTGTTCTGGTGGCGCATCGTCGGGCCGGAGCCCGACGCGCGGCGACTGCCGTACCTCGGGGCGATGGTCTACCTCGTTGTCCCGTTCCTCCTGACGAAGGCGCCGGGGCTCGTCTTCGCGTTCCGCGACGATCCGCTCTACGCGAGCTTCGCGATGTCGCCCCCGACCTTCGGGCTGGGACATGGGGTGGATCAACAGATTGCCGGCTTCTTGCTCTGGTTCGTGGGAAGCGTGATGGTCGTCACCGCGCTCGGCGTGCTGTTCTTCCGCTGGCAGGCAGAGGACCGGCGCATGGGCACGTCCGACAGCCTCGCGCTCCCGGTCGATCCGCGAGCGCTCGCCCTGCTGTTCGAGGCGCCGGGGGCGTGGTCCACGCTGGAGGCGGTCGTGGCCGGCCTCGCCGAAGCGCTGCCGGGTGGCACGCACGGTGCGGAGCTGGCGTTCGCGTATCGCGAACGACCCGGCGAGGACACGGTGACACAGGTGATCCTCGAACTGCGCATCGCGCTCGATGCCGAGCGTGAGCGCGCGCTGGAGCGGCGGATCGACCGGCTGGTCAGCGAGCGCCTCGGCCGCTTGCCGCCCGCCGAGCGGGTGGCCGTGACGAGCCGGTTCGCGTTCCGTGTGGTGACCTACGGAGCGCGCGTGAGCTGACGCGCGGAGTCGCCGCGGCGCGGGCGGTCAGGCGATGGCGCGCTTGGCCTGCTCGGCCACGCGGGCGAACGCGGCCGGCTCGAGCGCGGCAAGATCTGCGAGCATCTTGCGGTTGATGTCGATGCCGGCCTTCGTCAGACCGGCGATCAGCCGGCTGTAGCTGAGCCCGTGCAGCCGCGCCGCCGCGTTGATTCGGACGATCCACAGTCGACGAAAATCGCCCTTGCGGTCGCGTCGGTGATCCGTCGCGTAGCGCAGCGCGTGCATCATCGACTCATGCGCGATCTTGTAGTTCGCGTGGCGCTTGCCGCGGTGTCCCTTGGTGCGCTGGAGCACCTTTTTGTGGCGCTGGTGGGCGGGAACCTGGCTCGAAACTCGCGACATGTGCGGGTCCCTCGGTCTGCTCGCCGACGCGCCTTAGCGCGCGGCCTTCGTGTAGGGGAGGTTCTTGCCGAGCGTGCGCACCACGGACGCGTCCGCGAGCCGGTTGCGGCGGATCGACTGGATCTTCTTTTCGTGGCTGCGCTTGTTCCGCTTCGGGTTCATCCAGCGCACCATGAGCTTCCCCGAGCCCGTCACCTTGACGCGCTTGGCGGTGCCCTTGTGGGTCTTCATCTTGGGCATCGGCTAGGCGCCTTCCGCGGCGGCGGTGCCCGCTGTCTCGCGCACCGCTTCCTTCTCTCGGCCCTTCGCCTGGGACGTCGAGCGCATCTTCTTGGTCGGGTCGAGGATCATGGTCATGAATCGGCCCTCGAGGCCGGGTGAACGTTCGAGGTCTGCGACGTCCTTGAGCGCCTCCCAGAACTTGTCGAGCAACTCGCGAGCCACCTCGGGGTGGGTAATCTCTCGCGCGCGGAACATCACGGAGACCTTGACCTTGTCTCCTTCGAGCAACAGCTTGCGGGCCGTTCGGGTCTTGAATTCTCGGTCGTGCGTGTCGATCTTGACCTTCATGCGCACTTCGCGCAACTCGGTCTGCTTCGAACCGCGACGCGAGTCGCGCTCCCGTTTCGCCTGCTCGTACTTGAACTTTCCGTAGTCCATGATCTTGCAGACCGGCGGGTCGGCGCCCGGGGCGATCTCGACGAGGTCGAGCCCGGCCTGCTCGGCCAGGGTCTGGGCCTCGGCGAGCGGCACGATGCCCAGTTGCTCCTCACCCCGGATCAGCCTCACCCGGGGTGCGAAGACGCGCTCGTTGATGCGCAATTCCTTGGCGATAGCACGAACCCTTCCTGTTGGCCGCGGCGCCCGTTGCGGCCCCGGACGGCCACTGCAAACGGCGCCCGGAGGCGCCGCCGTCGACGCATTCTAGCATTCGGGCAGAACGCTCGTCACAACGCCTGCGCGGACGACGCGCGCACCGCGGCGCGCTCCCCGCCGCTCAATCCGTGGTGACGTTGTATTCCACGAGCAGCTCACCGCGCTCCACGCGACCACCCTTCTCACAGCGAATGGCCGTGACGGTACCGGGCCGCGGGGCCTGCACCTCGTTCTGCATCTTCATCGCCTCGATCACCACCAGGCTCTGACCGGTCGCCACCGTGTCGCCGACGGCGACGCGCACCTCGATCACGACCCCGGCCAGCGGAGCACTCACCTTGCCGGGTGGGTCAGACGCGCCGCCCACCGTGCCGCGCTGGCGCCCGCCGGCACCGACCGGCATCACGTCGAAGCTGCGGCCCTCGACGATCACGCGAAAACCCTGGCCCTGCCGCGACACGTAGGCGCGGCTCGGCCGCTGGTCCACGATCATGGAAATCAGCCCGGGCACGCCCGCGGCCGTGGCGTCGACCAGGATCGGCGGAGCGTCGTCGATGGTGACGGCGAGACCGCCCGCGACCTCGTCGACGACGACGACGTGATTCGCGTCGCCTAGTTGGAAGCGATGCCTCGACGCCATCCGCGCGCACCTCCCCCCTCGATGCGCATCCCGACGGCGCGCGAGCGCGCCGTACGCTGCCACCTGCCGACCGTCTGCACCGGCGCGGCCGTCCCGCCGCTCCCGACGAGGCTGGCGGCGATCGCCGCGGCAATCAGCGCCTGTCGCTCGCGCGGGTCGTGCTCCGGCAGCGGCGGCATCTCGAACTCGCTCTCGAGCCAGCCGGTATGGAAGTCGCCTGAGCGAAACGCCGGGTGATCCATGAGCGCCACGTGGAACGGCACGTTCGTCTGCACCCCGGCGACGATCAGGTCGTCCAGCGCACGCCGCATCCGCAGCACGGCGAGCTCGCGCGTCTCGGCCCACACGATCAACTTGCCGAGCAGCGAGTCATAGAAGACCGGCACATCGAGGCCGTCGAACAGCATCGTGTCGAAGCGCACTCCGGGCCCCGCCGGCTGCTGGACGAACTCGACCAGCCCGACCGACGGCGCGAAGTTCGCATATGGGTCCTCGCCGTTGATGCGACACTCGATCGCCCAGCCGCGCGGCTCGAGCGGATCGGAAACCCCGCGCAGCGGTTCACCTGCGGCCACCGCGAGCTGGAGCGCGACGAGGTCCACCCCGTAGACGAGCTCGGTCACGGGGTGCTCCACCTGCAAGCGCGCGTTCACCTCGAGGAAGTAGAAGTGCTCATCGCGATCGACGAGGAACTCGACGGTGCCGGCATTGCGATAGCCACAGCTCCGCGCCGCGGCGATCGCGGCTTCGCACAGCCGCTCGCGCAGCGCCGGCGAGACGGCGACGGACGGCGCCTCTTCTACCAGCTTCTGGTTGCGGCGCTGGATCGAGCACTCGCGCTCGCCGAATGCCCGCACGTTCCCGTGCGCGTCCGCCACCACCTGCACCTCGATATGACGCGCGGGCGAGACGTACTTCTCGAGGAAGATCGTCGCGTCGCCGAAGGCCGAAGCGGCTTCCGAACCGGCCGCCCGCATGGCCCCCTCGAGCTCGTCCGCTCGTGACGCCAGGCGGATGCCGCGGCCACCACCGCCGGCGGCGGCCTTGACGAGCAGCGGGTAGCCGATGCGCTCCGCCTCGCGGCGCGCGGTCTCGAAGTCCGCCGGGTCGATGTCGTTCGCGCCGGGGACGACGGGCACGCCCGCCTGCTCCATCAATCGTCGCGCGGAGATCTTGTCGCCCATCGCGCGCATCGCCGAGGCGGGCGGACCGATGAATGTGAGCCCTGCCGCTTCGACCGCGTCCGCGAATCGGGCGTTCTCGGAGAGGAAGCCGTATCCCGGGTGAACCGCCTCCGCGCCCGTCGCCTTCGCGGCGGCGATGATGTGATCGATCACGAGATACGACTCCAGCGCCGGACCGGGCCCGATGCACACGGCCGCGTCGGCCTGCCGGACGTGGAGGGCGTTGCGATCGGGATCGGAGTAGACGGCCACGGTCTCGACGCCGAGCTCGCGGCAGGTGCGTTGCACCCGCAGCGCGATCTCACCGCGGTTCGCGATCAGGACCCGCTTGAACATGTTGAGCAGCACCCCGCCTCGACCCGTATGACCCGCGCGCGTAAGCCTGACATGCGCCGCCGACACCGGCAAGGCGGGCGCAGTCAAACGGCCTGAGGGGGTCGGCGCCGCCCCGTGGCACCGATCTCGGTCTGTTCGCGGCGCGCTGGGCGATCACGCGCACGCTCGACGCGGCTGCGTCGGGCAACGAGGGGCAGCGTGCGGGCGTTCACCACGAGCCCGCGCGACGGCAGCGTGGACACCGAGGCGCAGATCGCGGTTCGTTTCGCGCAGTCGGTCCGCGCCGCGAGCGCAGTCGGTCCGGTGGATCAGCCCGGTCGGATCGCGGTGATCCGCCACTCACCGTCGACCAGCGTCACGGTGAAGACTGGCTCGGGCGGCGCGGTGACGAGCACGTTCAGGCGGGCGACATGGTCGAAGGGGATCAGGCCGGCGGCGGCCGCCGCACCCGCCGCCGCCTCGGAGTAGCGGAGCCGCACCCAGACGCGTGCGCTCTCGCCGTCACGCGCGAGCGCGAGCACCTCGAACCCGCGATCCGGCGGGATCGTGAGCCCGACGAATGCGCTGTAGACGCCGGCCAGGAGCCGCGCCCGCGGCGCACCCGCCGCGGCCGCGCCGGCCGCATCCGTCCGTACCAGCAGGTCGCCGCCCAGCTCACGCCGCGCTTCTGCGGCGGCAACGTCGTCCCGGGCCGGCCCGGACGTGCGAACCCACGCGTCAAGCCAGCGGGTGACCGTGTCACGGATTGCCGCATCGGGATTGCCGTCTCCGCATCCCGTGGAGGCGCTTGCCAGCACAGCGAGCGTCAACAACAGCCCGAGCGCACGAGCGCGGGTGAAGTGCATGCGTCCGGCCCTTCGCGACTGCGCCCAGGCGCCAGCGCGGACTGTAGCCGTCCGGCCCGCCGCGCGGGGCCGCTCGCAGTTCCGCGCGAAGGCCGGTCCCCACGCGGGGTCGCCGCGTCAGGGCCGCGGGGCGCTTACCTGCGCTTGCGTGGTGCGGGTATCGCGTTCGTCCACGAGCCGGTCGGCCAGCTGGAAGATCGGCATCACGCCCAGGTCATCTCCGGTCCGGTCGCGCACGGACACGGCCTCCGCCTCCGCCTCGCGGTCGCCCACGATCAGCATGTACGGGATGCGTTCGAGCTGCGCTCGCCGGATCTTCGCCCCCATACGCTCGTTCGAGGCGTCGACCTCGGCGCGGAGGCCGCGGCCGGCAAGCTCGCGCTGGACGTGCCACGCGTAGTCGATATGGCGATCGGCGATCGAAATCACGCGCGCCTGCACCGGTGCGAGCCACAACGGGAACCGACCCTCCGTGTGCTCGATGTAGACGCCGAGGAAGCGCTCGAGCGAGCCGAGCACGGCTCGGTGCATCATCACCGGGCGGTGCTCGTTCCCGTCCGGCCCGATATAGCGCAGCCCGAAGCGATCGGGCATCGCCATGTCGATCTGCAGCGTGCCGAGCTGCCACGAGCGCCCGAGGGCGTCGCGGAAATGAAACTCCACCTTCGGCGCGTAGAACGCCGCCTCCCCGGGCGCGAGCTCATACTCCCAACCGGCGTCCGCGACCCGCTCCTGGAGCAACGCCTCGGCGTGATCCCAGTCTTCGATCGAGCCGATGAAGTGCTCGCCGCGCGTCGCGATCTTCACCTCGACATCGCCGAGCGCGAGGTCGCTATAGACCTCGCGCACCATCTCGAAGACGCGCTGGATCTCGTCGTCCATCTGCTCCGGCGTGCAGTAGATGTGCGCGTCGTCCTGCGAGAACGAGCGGACACGCGTCAGTCCGTGGAGCACACCCGAGCGCTCGTTGCGGTGCAGACGGGTGAACTCGGCGTAACGGATGGGCAACTCGCGGTAGGAGTGGAGGTTCGAGTCGAAGAGCACGCAGTGCCCCGGGCAGTTCATCGGTTTGAGTCCGACCTCTTCGTCGTCGTCGCCCATCTTGTACATGTCGGGGAAGAGGTCATAGTGCCCGGACGTGCGGAAGATGTCCGTGTTGAAGAGCTGCGGGGTGATCACCTCCTGGTACCCGTATCTCGGGTAGAGGCCGCGGATGTACTCGACGAGACCGTTGTAGAGAATCGCTCCCTTGGGATGGAAGAACGGGGAGCCCGGCGAGATCGGGTCCAGGTGGAAGAGGTCGAGTTCACGACCCAGCCGGCGATGGTCGCGGAGTTCCGCCTCCTCGCGGGCCTTGAGGTGCGCGTCGAGCTCGGCCTGTGTGCGGAAGAGCGCGCCGTACACGCGTTGCAGCATCGGGCGGCGCTCGTCGCCCCGCCAGTACGCCCCTGCGGTGTGCGTCAGTGTGAACGCGCCGATCTGCCCGGTGCGCTCCGTGTGTCCGCCGCGGCACAGGTCCTGGAACTCGCCGTGGCGGAAGTGGCCGACCGTGTCGTCGAGGATCTCGTCGATCAACTCGAGCTTGTACGGTTGGTCCTTGAAGAGCGTGCGCGCGCGCGCCTTCGGTATCCACTCACCGGTGATCGGAAGATCCGCTTCGACGGTGTTCCGCATGCGCGCCTCGAGCAGCACGAGGTCATCCGGCGTGAGGGTGCGCGGCAGGTCGAAGTCGTAGTAGAAGCCGTGCTCGATCGGCGGGCCGATCGCGTACTTGGCCTCGGGGATGAGCTCGAGCATGGCCTCGGCGAGCACGTGCGCCGCCGAATGGCGCATGCGAAACAGCTGTTCCTCCGGGCTCAGCGCCTCGAACGGGCCCGCGTCGTCGCGGCGTACCTCTGGTGTGTCGTTCATCGCATCACTCCTCGCCTGGCCGCGATCGGCTCGGTCCCCCTGAAACGCAGAGCGCGCCTCCGTCCTTCGGGACGAGAGGCGCGCTCACGTGGTTCCACCCGAGTTCTCCTTGCGGCAGCGCCGAAGGACTCGATGCCCGTAACGAGGGCGTAGTCGCCGCGGGTTCGCCCGCGGGCTCGGGGGTGGTATCACCGGCGGGTCGGGCTCCGGGGCTTCCAGCCGTGGCCCCGGTTCTCTGTCAGCCGTCGCGTCCGCCGGGACGTGGTCCCGTCACAGCTCGTATGTCGCACGTCGATGAACGTGCGGCGGGGGGATTGCTGGCGATTCTATCAGGCGAACGCGCCGACGGCAGCCGGGACGGGCATCCGCACCAGATCGTGCGCGATGGCGAGATCATGCTTCCCGGGCGCGTGGGATGCCGGGTAGGGCGGGTGGTGTGCCGGGTAGGTGGTGGGCGGTAGTGGATTCGAACCACTGACCTCAGCGATGTCAACGCTGCGCTCTAACCAACTGAGCTAACCGCCCCGGCACCGCTCCGCGGGGGTAGGGCGGTTAGCCTACGGTGCCCGGTGATGGAGCGCAAAGGACGGCGCCGAGGCCCCTTCGCAGGTTCGATCGCGGCGGTTTCGGGGCTCGATCCGCCGACCTATCAGTTTCGTTGACACCCGATCGGGCGCTTGCTACCGTCGCGCCGGGGCCTCTAGCTCAATGGTAGAGCAGCTGACTCTTAATCAGCCGGTTCGGGGTTCGAGTCCCCGGGGGCTCACCAGCACGAACCACGAGCGGGGCCGTGGGGAAGTGTCGGAACTGGCAGACGAGCGTGACCTAGGATCACGTGCCGAGAGGCGTAGGAGTTCGAGTCTCCTCTTCCCCACCAGGAACCCAGGGTGGTCTCCGAGACCGCTGAGGGCTGGTACTCGGCGGCGCGGATTGGTTTACGTCAGACGACGTGAGGGGGGGCCATGGCGAAGCTGCTTGAGGTGAAGAACCTCCGTACGTACTTCTACACGGAAGAGGGAGTGGTTCGAGCCGTAGACGGCGTCACCTGGGATCTCTCGGAGGGCGAGACGCTCGGTCTCGTGGGCGAGTCGGGGTGCGGGAAGTCCGTCACCGCGATGTCGATCTTGCGCCTCATTCCGAATCCGCCGGGTCGCATCGTCGACGGAGAGATCTTGTTCGACGGTAAGGACCTCCTGAAGATCAACGATGCGGAGATGCGGGCCATCCGCGGAAACCGTATCGCGATGGTCTTCCAGGAGCCGATGACGTCACTCAACCCCGTGCTCACGATCGGGCAGCAAATCAAGGAGGCGATCACCCTCCACCTCGGGCTGCACGATGAAGAGGCCACCGCTCGAGCGGTCGAGTTGCTCGAGATGGTCGGCATTCCAGAAGCCGCCGGCCGCCTCAATGACTATCCGCACCAGTTCTCCGGCGGCATGCGCCAGCGCGTGATGATCGCCATGGCGTTGTCGTGCAACCCACGACTGCTCATCGCGGACGAGCCGACGACCGCACTCGACGTCACGATCCAGGCGCAGATCCTCGAGATCATGGCGCGGCTGGCGACGGAATTGAACACCGCCGTGCTCGTGATCACGCACAACCTCGGCGTGGTGGCGCGCTACGCAGACCGTGTGAACGTCATGTACGCGGGCAAGATCGTCGAGAGCGGAACCGCCGTCGACATCTTCAAGCATGCGCGGCACCCCTATACGGTCGGGCTCCTGCACTCGGTGCCGCGTCTGGACGCGACGGAGCACGTGCGGCTCGCGACGATCGAGGGTCAGCCGCCGCTGCTCATCCAGCCAATCCCGGGCTGCTCGTTCGAGCCCCGCTGCGACTGGGCGATCGACAAGTGCAAGACCGATGCTCCTCCGCTCGAGGAGAAGACGCCGAACCACACCGCAGCATGCTGGCGCAACCCGCTCACGGACGAACGCACCCGCATCCCCGCCGACATGGCGGCAGCGTCTGCGCAGCCCGCCGCCACCGCCTGACCAGGGGGAATCAACATGACGACGGACACCGCGACCGCTGCCCGCCCGAGCGCCAAAGCCGGCGAGGACCTGGTTCAGGTCAAGAACCTGAAGATGTACTTCCCCGTAACGGCAGGGCTCTTCATCCAGCGCAAGATCGCAGACGTACGGGCCGTCGATGACATCTCGTTCACCGTCCGGCGACGCGAGACACTCGGACTCGTCGGCGAGTCCGGCTGCGGCAAGTCGACGACCGGTCGCGCAATCCTGCAGCTCTACCGTCCGACGGCGGGCACGGTGGACTTCGACGGCACCGAACTGACGGAGCTCAAGGGCTCCAACTTGCGTCGTTTCCGCCGCAAGATGCAGATGATCTTCCAGGACCCGTTCTCGAGCCTCAACCCGCGCATGAACGTGAGCCAGATCATCGGCGAGCCGATGGCGATTCACGGCCTGTACAAGGGCCAGGCGCGACGCGATCGCATCGAATACATCATGAACGCGGTGGGGTTGAACCCCCTGTTCGCCAAGCGCTACCCGCACGAGTTCTCAGGCGGTCAGCGCCAGCGCATCGGCATCGCGCGCGCGCTCGCCGTCGAACCGGACTTCATCGTCTGCGACGAGCCCGTGTCCGCACTTGACGTGTCGATCCAGGCACAGATCATCAACCTGCTCGAGGACTTGCAGGACGAATTCGGCCTCACGTATCTCTTTATCGCCCACGACCTCGCGGTCGTGCGGCACATCTCGGACCGCGTGGCCGTGATGTATCTCGGCAAGATCATGGAGCTTGCCGAGTCGAACGAGCTCTACGAGAACCCGCTGCACCCGTACACGAAGGCGCTGCTCTCCGCCGTCCCGATCACGGACCCGGAGATCGAGCGCAAGCGCGAGCGCATCATCCTCACCGGCGACGTGCCGTCGCCGCTGCGTCCGCCCCCGGGTTGCGTCTTCAACACACGCTGCCCGATCGCGGTGGATGAGTGCCGCGAACGCGTCCCCGAGTTCCGCGAGATCGTCCCCAACCACTGGGTGGCCTGCCACCGGGTCTAAGCGACACGCCCTACTGACCGCCGCGAAGCCCCGTTCCTCCGGAGAGGAACGGGGCTTCGCTCGTGTCAGCCGCCGGGCGCCGATACGATGAAGCGATGCAGCCGGAACGCATTCGCAACTTCTCGATCATCGCGCACATCGATCACGGCAAGTCGACGCTTGCCGACCGTCTGCTGGTCCGCACCGGCGCGATCCTGGAACGCGACATGCGCGACCAGGTGCTCGACTCGATGGACCTCGAGCGCGAGAAAGGCATCACGATCAAGGCGC
>JBBDXH010000155.1:0-20094 GCA_040902395.1 Dehalococcoidia bacterium | reverse complement strand
TCGCCGTCCGCCTCGAGCGCGCGCTCGGAGACGAGCAGCGAGCGCCAGAGGGCGTGGCGGAGGTGCGGCAGGTACGTGCCGCCGAACCAGCCGTGCCAGTAGGCGCAGTTCGCCTGCGCGCGCCAGAGCGCGCGCTGCATCTCCGGCAGCGCCGCCTCATCCTCGCCCGCCCTCGCCCGCCCGCCCGCGCGCCGCTCGACGCGGGCGGCGACGCGGTGGCTGACGTCGAGCATGCGCTTGTGGAGGTGGTTCGCCTCCGGGTACTTCGCCAGGAACTGGAGGTAGACGCCGGCGTGTACGAACGGCTCGGTGCGTTCCCACGTGCCGGCCTGTTCTAGGTCCGCGCGGGTCGCCGCGAGTTCGCGCTGGGCGCGTGGTGTCATTGACCACCCGAGCATCTCCGGGTAGCTGCCGTCCGGGATGTACACGCGGCGCGTCGGTGGCGCGGCCGCCACCGCCTCGCCGAGCGGCACCAGCTCGATCTCGTCCTCGATCCGGCCGAGCGCGGTGAAGAAACGCCGCAGCCAGCCACCGCGGATCACGGACCGGAACGTGCCCGGCCACATCCCGAACTTCTCCATGTCGTCGCCGAAGACGGCGAGCTCCACGCCGTTCGCGGCGTGGCGGCGCAGCATCGCGACCGCCTCCGGCACCGGCCGCCAGGGGATGCTCATGCGCAGCTCCTCGAGCGCGGGCGCGATCATGAGCGGTTTCGCCTGGTACTCAGTGACGAAGGCGCCGGTCAGTTCCTCGGTGCGCAATCCCGCCGAGAGGAAGTGCCGTTCATCGAGCGGCACCACGTCGATCCCGCCGTCCACGAGGTCGGCGGCAAGCGAGGGCTCCCACACGCGCTCGGTCAGCCAGCCGGTGTGCGTATCAACGCCGAAGAGGCGTCGCAGGTACGAGCGGTGCGCGCGGAGCTGAGCCGCGCGGTCGTGAGCCGGGAGCAGCGCGAGCACCGGCTCGTACATGCCGGCGGCCACCGGCTCCACCTGCCCGCGCGCCACCAGCCGGCGCAGCTGTTCCACGCGCTCGGGCGCATGGCGCTCGAGCCACTCGAGCAGGCTGCCCGAGAAATGGAGCGAGGCGCGCACGTGATCAAACTCGTCGAGCAGGTCGAGGAAGGGCCCGTAGCAGCGGTCCACGCCCTCGTGGAACACCGAGTCGAAGTTCCCCGGCGGCTGGTGGGCGTGGACGACCAGGCTCAGCTTCACGCCGTGCCCTGGACCGGCTCCAGCACCATCGTCGCGAGCGGCGGCACGTTGAGCGAGATCGAACCGTCACGACCGTGGGTCGCGATCGCCTCCACGTCGTAGGCGGCCGGGACTTTGTAGCCGCTGCCGCCGTACTCGGATGCGTCGCTGTTCAGGAGCACGCGCCAGCGCGTCGCCCCCGGCGGCACGCCGATGCGGTAGCGGTCGCGCGGGACCGGCGTGAAGTTCGAAACCACCAGCGTCTGCTCGTGCCCACCATGCGCCCGGCGCACGAACGCCGTCACGACGTTCGTGCGATCCGAGCAATCGATCCACTCGAACCCGCTCGGCTCGACGTCGCTCTCGTGGAGGGACGGTCGCTCCCGGTAGAGGCGGTTCAGCGCGCGCACCCAGCGCTGGAGTCCACTGTGGCTCGGCTGGTCGAGCAGATGCCAGTCGATGCTCGCGCCGTCGTTCCACTCGCTCCACTGCCCGAACTCGCAGCCCATGAAGAGCAGCTTCTTGCCGGGGTGGCCGTACATGAAGCCGTACAGCAGCCGCAGGTTCGCGAACTTCTGCCAGGCGTCTCCCGGCATCTTGCTGACGAGCGAGCGCTTGCCGTGCACCACTTCGTCGTGGGAGTACGGCAGCATGAAGTTCTCGTCGAAGGCGTAGAGCATGCTGAACGACAGCTCGTCCAGGTGATACCCGCGATGCACGGGATCCTGCGCCATGAAGGCGAGGGTGTCGTGCATCCAGCCCATGTTCCACTTGTAGCCGAAGCCGAGCCCACCTCCGTACGTCGGCCGCGACACCATGGGCCACGCCGTGGACTCCTCCGCGATCGTCACCGCATCCGGATGCTCGCGATAGACGGTCTCGTTGAAGCGCTTGAGGAACGCGATCGCCTCGAGGTTCTCGCGACCCCCGTGCGCGTTCGGGAACCACTCGCCCTCTTTCCGCGAGTAGTCGCGATAGAGCATGGACGCCACGGCGTCCACGCGCAGTCCGTCCACGTGGTACTGCTCGATCCAGAACAGCGCGTTCGCGATCAGGAAGTTCGCCACCTCGGCACGGCCGTAGTTGAAGATGTACGTGCCCCAGTCCGGGTGCTCCCCCAGCCGCGGGTCGGCGTGCTCGTAGAGGTGCGTGCCGTCGAAGAGCCCCAGCCCGTGACCGTCGCGCGGGAAGTGCGCGGGCACCCAGTCCAGGATCACGCCGAGCCCGGCGCGATGCAGCGTGTCCACCATGTACATGAAGTCCTGCGGCGTACCGAAGCGGCTGGTCGGTGCGAAGTAGCCGAGCGTCTGATAGCCCCACGACTCGTCGAGCGCGTGCTCGGCGACGGGCAGAAACTCGACGTGCGTGAAGCCCATGTCGGTGACGTACTCGGCCAGCCGGTCGGCGACGTCGCGGTAGCTCAGCCAGCCGCCGTCCGCGGCGCGTGCCCAGGAGCCGAGGTGCACCTCGTAGATGGAGATAGGGACGTCCAGCCGTGCGCGGCGCCCGCGTGCGGCGAGCCAGGCGTCATCACCCCACCCGTATCCGCCGAGGTCCCACACGACCGAGGCGCTCTGTGGGCGCTGCTCAGCGTAGAAGGCATACGGGTCGGCCTTCTCCGCGTAGCTCCGTCCATCTGCCGAGGCGACGCTGAACTTGTAGCGCGTGCCCGCGCCGACGCCGGGCACGAAGCCCTCCCAGACGCCCACCTCCGGTCGCAGTCGCAGCGGTGTTGTGCCGCGCGTCCAGCGGTTGAAGTCGCCGATCACCGAGACGCCGCGCGCGTTCGGGGCCCACACCGCGAACGTCGTGCCCGTCACACCGTCGATTGTGCGGACGTGAGCGCCGAGCTGTTCCCATGCCCGCAGATGCGTGCCTTCCGCGAGCAAGTGCAGATCGAGTTCGCCCAGGATCGGGGTGCCGGTCATGCGCCCGCTCCGTCCAGCGCACGCAGGCTCTCCGCGACGCCGCGCAGCGGGATCGCGACCCAGGCCGGCCGGTGTTCGAGCTCGTACTCGAGCTCGTGGAGCGCCTTGTCGATGAGATAGACGTGGAGCAGGCGGTCCCGCGCACCGGCCTCGCGCGGCAGGAACGGCGCGTCGCCCGCCGCCGCGTAGTAGCCCTCGAGGAACCGCTCGATGCTGCGTCGCTCGAACCGCCGCGCCCACGGCTCGCTCCGCTCGATGGTCAACGCGGGGTCCGGCAGCGAGCCCGCATGCTCGCGCAGCGCGTAGAGCGCGGCGTACTGGAACGACCGCAGCATCCCCGCCACGTCAGTGAAGACGCTGGTCTTGCGGCGGCGCTCGGCGATCGGCAGGCCAACTTCGCCCTCGAAGTCGACGATCATGAAGTCGCCGCGACGCCACAGCAGCTGGCCGAGGTGGTAGTCGCCGTGGCAGCGGATCTTGCGGAGGGCACCGATCTCACGCGCGGCGGCCGTCAGCCGGCTCGCCAGGCCGCGCGCGGCGGAGAGGATGCCGGCCGCGTCGCTCGCGGCGACGGCGTCCTCGTCGTCGGCGCGGGCAATCCGCCGGAGCGCCGGTGTGAGCCGTCGCAGACGGTCGCGGATGCGGGCGCTGAGCGCCCGCAGGTCGTTGCGCGTGTAGTCCTCGGGTGCGAACGCGGCGTCGCCGCGCGCGTCCGCGAGGGCGAGGTGCAACTCCGCGGTGCGCGTGCCGATCACGCGCGCCGCGTCCGCGAAGCGCGGATCCGGCTGCGTGCCGTCGGCGAACTGGTCGAAGGGGACGGGACCCTCCTCTTCGAGGTACCGGCGGGCCTCCCCCACGGCGTACGACCAGGCGTCGCCCTGGTTCCATGCGAACTCCTGGAGCGTGATCACGGTTGCCGCCGGTTCCCCGGGCGACGTGTGATGGACGGCGCCGGCGAACCGCGGCGCGTGGTCGAAGCGCAGGCGCTCGGTCAGGTGGCGCCCCACCTCCACTTCCGGGTGGACGCCCGGATCGACGCGACGGATGAACTTCAGGATCAGCTGCGCGTCAAAGCGGACGGACGTGTTGCTCTGCTCGACGGCCATGCGGTGCACGGACGGCGGTTCCTCGAGCGCGCCGTACAGCTCCGCCAGCGCGCTCGTCGCTTCCGCCTCCAGCACGCCGTCCGCGCCGCTCGCGGCCCGGCGGTCGCGCATCAGATCGAGCAGCGCGCGACAGACGTCATCCGAGGCCGTGCCATCGAAGAGCACGCCGCGACCGCGGTCGCCTTCGAGCTCGCCGATCACCGCGCCGGGGACCGTCTCACGGACCGCGCGCGCGGCTCTGCCCGTCGCGATCGCGAGCGGCAGGGCGTATGTCCGCACCGCTCGCCCCTCGCCGGCGACGTCGACCATGGCCATCCACGCCGGTGCGGCGCCGACGCAGACGGGGACGAGCCCGTGGATCGCGACGTGCGCGACGGGCGCATCCTTGCCGCCGTACCAGCGCTGCCGCGAGAGGAACGCCGGCACCAGGTCGCGCTCGAGACGGCGCCGCGCTTCGCCCTCGAACAGGCCGTTCCAGTCGCCGACGACGGTCAGGGGCGGCGCACCGGGTTCAGGCAGCCGCACCGGCTCCGGCCGGCGGACGAGATCGAACCAGAAGAACGTGTGCGGCCCGAGTGAGAGGAAGTACGGCTCCTCGCCGATCTCTGGGAATGCGTGCCTGCCGATCATCTCGGTCGGCACCATCCCGGCGAAGGCCGAGAGATCGAGCTCCACCGGCTGCACGAAGCGTGACAGGTTCGCGACGACGAGCACCGCCTGCTCCTCGTAGGTGCGCAGGAACGCGAGCACCGCGCGGTTCGCCGGATGCAGCATCTGCACATCGCCGCGGCCGAACACCGTGCGCTCGCGGCGCAGCGCGATCAGGCGACGCATCCAGTTGAGCATCGACGACGGGCTGCGCTCCTGCGCCTCCACGTTCACGGCCTGGTAGCCGTACTGCGCGTCCATGATCACGGGCAGGTAGAGCCGCTGCGGGTCCGCGGCGGAGAACCCGGCGTTGCGGTCCGGACTCCACTGCATCGGCGTGCGCACACCGTCGCGGTCGCCGAGGAAGACGTTGTCGCCCATGCCGATCTCGTCCCCGTAGTAGAGGATCGGCGTGCCGGGGAGCGAGAAGAGCAGGCTGTTCAGCAACTCGATCGCGCGCCGGCTGTTGTTCAGCAGCGGCGTCAGGCGGCGGCGGATGCCGACGTTCACGCGCATGCGCGGATCGGTCGCGTACGTCTGGTACATGTAGTCGCGCTCTTCGTCCGTGACCATTTCGAGCGTCAGCTCGTCGTGGTTGCGCAGAAAGAGCCCCCACTGGCAGTTGTCGGGGATCACCGGCGTCTGCTCCAGGATGTCGACGATGGGGTGGCGATCCTCCTGGTGCAGCGCCATGAACATGCGTGGCATGATCGGGAAGTGGAACGCCATGTGGCACTCGTCGCCGTCGCCGAAGTACGCGCGCACGTCGGTCGGCCACTGGTTCGCCTCGGCCAGCAGCATGCGCTCTTCGAAGTGTTCGTCGACGAACGCACGCAGCTCCTTCAGCACCGCATGCGTTTCCGGCAGATTCTCGTTGTTCGTGCCCTCGCGCTCGCAGAGATAGGGGACGGCGTCCAACCGCAGCCCGTCCACGCCCTTCTCGAACCAGAATCGCAGGTAGTTCTTGACCGCGCGGATCACGCGGGGGTTCTCGAAGTTCAGGTCCGGCTGGTGCGAGAAGAAACGGTGCCAGTAGTACTGACCGGCCACCGGGTCCCAGGCCCAGTTCGAACGCTCCGTGTCCGTGAAGATGATGCGCGTTCCTGCGTACGCCTCGTCGCTGTCGCTCCAGACGTACATGTTGCGATCCGCCGAGCCGCGCGGCGCATGCCGGGCGCGCTGGAACCAGGGGTGCTGATCCGAGGTGTGATTGACGACCAGCTCCGTGATCACGCGAATCGCGCGCCGATGCGCCTCGCGCACGAAGCGTGTGAACTCCCGCATCTGGCCGAAGTCCGGGTGGATGCCCGTGTAGTCCGCAATGTCGTACCCGCCGTCGCGCATCGGCGACGGGTAGAACGGCAGCAGCCAGACGCAGGTCACGCCGAGCGCAGTGAGGTAGTCCAGCTTCTCCGTGAGCCCGCGGAAGTCACCGATGCCGTCGGCATTGGTGTCCCGGAATGAGCGCACGTAGAGCTCGTAGATGATCGCGTCCTTGTACCAGAGCGGATCGCCCGTGATGCCGCTCACGCGTACGCCTGGACACGTTGCTCGGTGCCGACGCGACCCTCCACGACCATGATCTGCGCCGGCTCGCGTGCGGGATCGATCCGCACGAAGTTCCACTCCCCACGCCACATGAAGCGCTCGCCGCCCAGCAGGTCGTGCACCACGAACGGCTCGTCGGCCGCGAGACCCAGCGCCTCGAGCGGCAGGCCGACCCAGCCCTCCTGTGGCGTGTGCACGTCCAGGTTCACGATCACGACCACGCGGTCACCTGCACCACCCCCCGGCACACCCTTGCAGTAGGCGAGCAGTTGCGGATTGTCGAGGGGGAGGAACCACAGTTCGTGGTTGTATCGCAGCGCCGGGAGTTCTCGGCGCAGGCGATTGATGCGGGAGACCGTCTCCTTGATGTTGCCCGGCGCGTGCCAGTCGCGTGGCTTCACCTGGTACTTGTCCGAATCCAGGTACTCTTCCGTGCCCGGGATCGCGTCTCGCTCGCACAGCTCGAAACCGCTGTAGATGCCGTAGGTCGGCCCGAGCGTCGCGGCGAGCGCCAGGCGCACCAGGAACGCCGGCCGCCCGCCGACCTGCAGGTACTCGTGCAGGATGTCCGGGGTGTTCGCGAAGAGGTTCGAGCGAAGGAAGTCGCTGACGGGCGGCGTGGTCAGCTCGGTGAAGAATTCGGTCAGCTCCGCCTTCGTGTTGCGCCAGGTGAAGTAGCCGTACGACTGCGTGAACCCCAGCTTCGCGAGCGAGTACAGCCGCTTCGGCCGCGTGAACGCTTCGGCAAGGAAGATCACGTGCGGGTGCGCTGCCTGGACGGCCGCGATCAGCCACTCCCAGAACGCGAACTGCTTGGTGTGGGGGTTATCGGCGCGGAAGATCTCGACGCCGTGGCCGATCCAGAAGTCGGTCACGTGCTTGAGCTCCGCCCAGAGGCCTCGCCAGTCGTCGCACTCGAAGTTGAGCGGGTAGATGTCCTGGTACTGCTTGGGCGGATTCTCGGCATATTTGATGGTGCCGTCGGCGCGATGCCGGAACCACTCGGGGTGTTCGCGTACCCAGGGATGGTCCGGCGAGCACTGGAAGGCGAGGTCGAGCGCGATCTCGATGCCGTGCCGCTGCGCTTCCTCGACGAACCAGTCGAAGTCGTCGATGGTGCCGAGGTCGGGGTGCACGGCGGCATGGCCGCCTGCCTCGGCGCCGATCGCCCATGGGCTCCCCGGATCGTGCGGGCCGGCATGGAGGGCGTTGTTGGGCCCCTTGCGCGCCGACTGGCCGATCGGATGGATCGGCGGCAGGTAGAGCACGTCGAAGCCCATCGCCGCGATGTCGGGCAAGCGTCCCGCCGCTTCGCGCAGCGTGGCGCCGCGCACAGGGTCCGTGCCGGCCGAACGCGGGAACAGCTCGTACCAGCTGCCGAAGCGGGCGCGTTCGCGATCCACGCGGACGCTGAGCTCGCGCGGGTAGCGCGCGGCGTTCCGCCGGTCGGGGAAGCGCGCCATGCGCTCAGCGAGCTCCGGATCGAGCGCGACGTGCACGCGCGCCCGCTGCGCGACCGCGGGGTCGGCCATCGTGCCCGCGACCCGGCGAAGCGCCCCGGCCTCGTCGGCGCGGGCGTGGGTCGTGGCGTTCGCGACGAGCACCGCGCCCTCGAGCAGCTCCGAGCTCACATCCCAACCGGCCGCCACGCGCTTCTCGAGGTCCAGCCGCCACGTCGTGAAGGCGTCTACCCATGCCTCCACCGTGTAGAGGTAGCGCCCGACCCGCTCGAGCGGGAACGCTGCGTCCCACTCGTCGTTGCCGAGCGGGCGCAGCGAAACCTCGGCCCACTCGCCGTCGTCCGCGCAGCGGTAGCGCACGACGCCGGCGAGCGTGTCGTGGCCGTCGCCGAAGACGTGTGCTCGCACCGCCAGCCGGTCGCCGACCGTGCGTTTCGCGGGGTAGCGGCCGCCGTCGATCTCGGGGAAGACGGCGTCCACGATCACGCGGGGCGGCCGCACCGCCGGTGGCTCACTGCCGGGTGTGGGGTGTGTGGTCACGGGTCAGCCCTTTCGCGCCGGCGCGCGCAGCACCACCGCCGAGCGCGCCTGCACGCGGTAGCGATCGCGCGCCAACCAGTTGCCACTGCGGCCGCGCGTTGCGGTGTCGATGACGCGGAGCCAGCGCTGGCGATGCCGGCCGGCGGGGAGCTGGAACGGCACGTCCGCTGCGCTGCCGTTGAAGAGGATCAGCAGGCTGTCACCGACGATGCGCTCGCCACGCATGTCGGGTTCGTCGATCGCGTCGCCGGCGAGGCGCAGCGCGAAGGCGCGGCGCTCCTCGTCCTGCCAGTCGCTCTCCTCGAACTGCAGTCCGTCCTCGCGGAACCACGCGGCGTCCTGTGTCTGCGAGCCGGCCACGCGGCGGCCCTCCATGAATCGCCGGCGCCTCAGCGCCGGCTGCTCCCTGCGGAGACGGATCAACGCGCGGGTGAACCGCTGGAGATCGCGCTGCCAGGGCCGCAGCCGCCAGTCGACCCAGCTGACCTCGTTGTCCTGACAGTAGGCGTTGTTGTTGCCGCGCTGCGTGCGGCCGATCTCGTCGCCGGCCAGCAGCATCGGCACACCCTGCGAGACCATCAGCGTCGTCAGGAAGTTGCGCATCTGGCGCTCGCGCAGCGCGATCACGGCCGGCTCGTTGGTCTCGCCCTCCACGCCGCAGTTCCAGCTGAGGTGATCGTCGGTCCCGTCGCGGTTGTCCTCACCGTTGGCCTCGTTGTGCTTGTGTTCGTAGGAGACGAGGTCGCGCAGCGTGAACCCGTCGTGCGCAGTGACGAAGTTGACGCTGGCGAACGGCAGGCGCCCGCTCGTCTCGTAGAGATCGCTGCTGCCGCTGACGCGCGTCGCGAATTCGGAGACCTCGCCCGCATCCCCGCGCCAGAAGCGGCGCGTGCCGTCGCGGTACTTGCCGTTCCACTCCGCCCAGCCCACCGGGAACTTGCCGACCTGGTAGCCGCCCTCGCCCAGGTCCCATGGCTCCGCGATCAGCTTCACGTTCGCGAGCACGGGGTCCTGGGCGATGATCTCGAAGAACGCGCTCAGCTTGTTCACCTCGAACAGTTCGCGGGCCAGCGCACTCGCGAGGTCGAAGCGGAAGCCGTCCACGCGCATCTCCAGCACCCAGTAGCGGAGACTGTCCATCACCAGTTGGAGCACACGCGGGTGCTGGAGGTTGAGCGTGTTGCCCGTGCCCGTGAAGTCCATGTAGTAGCGCGGCTTGTCGGGCACGGTGCGGTAGTAGGAGTAGTTGTCGATGCCGCGCATCGACAGCGTGGGGCCCAGTTCCGCGCCCTCCGCAGTGTGGTTGTAGACGACGTCCAGGATCACCTCGATGCCGGCGACGTGAAACGCGCGCACCATCATCTTGAACTCACGCACCGCGTCCGACCCGTCGCGGGTGGAGGCGTACCGGCTGTCCGGCGCGAAGAATCCGAGCGTGTTGTAGCCCCAGTAGTTCATGAGCCCGCGCCCGACCTGCAGCCGGTCCTCGACGTGGTGGTGCACCGGCATCAGCTCCACGGCGGTCACGCCCAGGTCGAGCAGGTACTCGACCACGGGAGCGGCGGCCAGGCCGGCGTAGGAGCCCCGCAGGTGCTCCGGCACCTGCGGATGGAGTTTCGTGTAGCCACGCGGGTGCAGCTCGTAGATCACGGACTGCTCCCACCGCGTGCGCGGCGGGCGGTCGTCGCCCCATGTGAACGCCGGGTCCACCACGGCTCCCAGCGGCGCATAGGGTGCGCTATCGCGGTCGTCGAACGTGGTGTCGTCGGGGTCGGGGCCGATCCGGTAGCCGAACAGGCTGTCGTGCCAGCGCAGCGTGCGCGCCACAGCCTTGGCGTACGGATCCACCAGCACCTTGTTCGCATTGAAGCGATGGCCGGCCGCAGGATCGTACGGACCGTGGACGCGATACCCGTACAGCTGCCCCGGGCGCGCGTCCGGGAGGTAGCAGTGCCAGAGCTGCCCGTCCCGCTCAGTGAGCTGGATGCGTGCGGACTCCTGCGTGGCGTCCACGGACTCGAAGAGGCAGAGATCGACGGCGCTCGCGTGTTCAGAGAAGAGCGCGAAGTTCACGCCGGCGCCGTCCCACGTCGCCCCCAGCGGGTACGGTGCGCCGGGCCAGACGCGTATCGATGCTCGCCCTGAGATCGTGACGATGATCTTCCTCGTCTCCACGTCGCACGCGTTCGCGCGCGCCTGCTGCCGGCCTTGCTCCCGTGAATGGCTGCGCGGCGCGAACTCGATCGGCGGGACGTACGGGCGGACCCCCGGAGGATAGTCGGCGGCGCTGGGCCATCGGCCGCGCGATTCGCCGTGCCGGATCCGGCGCGCGTTCCCCGCGCCCGCGGGCGTGAGCGCCTCGGCCCCCGGTGCAGCACCCCGAATGGGTGGCGTTGGAGCCCGGCCGCTCGTCGCGAGCGAGTCGCGATCGGCGCGGTGCGCCGCGCGCGGGCAGGCCGGCACGGGGGCAGGTGCGCCGCTTTAGCACGCCAGCGCCTCCAGCTCCCGGCACGTGACCCGCGAGACGCGACGGTCGTGGGCCTGCAGGCAGTCGAGGTCCGCGAGCGCCTGCGCACGCTTCAGCTCGCCGAACGAGTAGGCGCGGCCGGGAATCTCCAGGTCGCTCCGATCCTCGGGGACGTACACGAGGAAGATCCCGGTTCCCGGGCCGCCCTTGTGCAGTTGCCCGGTGGAGTGCAGCAGTGCGGGCCCGTAACCGACCGTGGTCGCGACCCGGTGGCGATCGCGGAGCCGGATGCGCACCGCCTGGAGGAGCGTGCGCAGGCGCGGCGTGGGCCGCGCGTACGCCTGGAGCGAGATGTAGTCGCCAGCGCGCAGCGTGGCCAGCAGATCCGCCGGCCGCCGCGTCACCGCCGCGGGGCGCGGCTCGTCGAGAATGCGTTGTGTCGCCTGCTTGGCTTCCTGCACGTTCGGCTGGTTGAACGGGTGCACGCCCAGGATGTGACCGGCGATCGCGGTGGCGAACTCCCAGCGGTAGCACTCGCCGCCGACAGCGGCCCGATCGCTGGTGCTGAGCCGCACCACGGGCTGGCCGGCGCGCTCGAGGCGCGCCAGTCGTGGAGCGCCCGCGTCTTCGATCGCCGCGAACAGCCGGTCCTCCCCGTACACCGCGGGTGTGCCGAGCGGCTCGCCGTTGACGGGGACGATGCCGCGTCCGTCCTTGCCGGTGGACTCCGCGACCAGCTGCTCAAGCCATGCTCCGAGCACGGCAAGCTCATCCGGGAGCACCAGCGTCAGTTTGTCGCGCCCCGCCAGTGCGGCTTCGCCGAGCACGGCGCCGAGCCAGGCGCCCGGGTTGCCCGCGGTCGGAACGGTGGGCCCGCACCGCTCGCGCATCGCGCGGGCTCGTGCGAGCAGCTCGCCGAGCGGGGCGCCGGCCAGCGCGGCCGGCACGAGCCCGAAGTAGCTCAGCGCTGAGTACCGTCCACCGACGTTTGCACCGCCACGGAGCGGTCCGTTGTCGCTGCTGTGCGCGAAGACACGACGGAAGCGGCGCTCGCGGCCGAGCCGGTCGAGCGGCGTGCCGGCGTCGGTGATCGCGACGAAGTGCCGGCCGTCGGGAGCGAGGCTCCAGAAGTAGTCGAGCAGCGCGCGCGTCTCGATTGTGGTGCCGGACTTGCTCGAGGCGATGAAGAGCGTGCGCGCGAGATCCAGCCGCGAGGCGGCGGCCCGGATCGCCGATGGGTCCGTGGTGGCGAGCACCTGCAGGCGCAGGCCGCGCCTGCGACTGCCGAGGACGCTGCCGAGCACGGCGGGCGCGAGGCTGGCGCCCCCCATCCCGAGGAGCACGGCGGTGCCGTAACCTTCGTCCGCGACCGAGCGCGCGAAGCCCTCGATGGCCGCTGCCTCGTCCGCCATCTCCGCGTCGAGCTCGAGCCATCCAAGCCGGTTCGTGATCTCGTCGGGCTGCTCGCTCCAGAGCGTGTGATCGGCCGCCCACAACCGCTCGACCACGCGCTCGCGTTGCAGTGCCTCCAGTCGCGCACGCACCGGCGCGGCCAGCGGTCCGAGCGGTCCGAGCGGCCCGACGCATGCGTCCGCGCCGCGGAGGCTCATCGTCGCTCCGCGGAGCCGGGCGCCATCTCTCCGCGGCCGCCGGGCCACGCGTAGGCGAGCGTCTCGGTCCCACGCTCCACGTCCTGCCAGAGCGCGAAGGCGCCGCGCAGACCGACGTCGTCGCCCCCGGCGGCGACCACGATGTCGGGGGTGATCGCCATGCGCACGCCGGTGCGGGCGACGTGCTCACGGATCGGGCCGAGCAGCAGTTCGCCGGCTCCGGCGACGCCGCCACCGATCACCACGCGCTCGGGCATGAAGCAGAGGATCGCGTTCATGACCGCGACCGCCAGCACGCCCGCGACGTCAGCGAAGGCCGCGAGCGCCCGCGGGTCGCCGGCGCGAGCTCGCTCGACGGCTGCCGCGCCGTCGAGCCCGGTGAGGCGCGCGAGTGCCGTGCCCGAGCCGTTCTCCTCGACGGTGGTGCCGGCGTGCCGATCCACCGTCGTCCAGCCGAGCTCCGCGAGTGACCGCCGGCCGTGCAGCAGTCGCCCATTGAGGATCACACCGGCGCCGACGCCGGTGCTCACGGTCACGTAGAGCATGTCGGCGGTGCCCCGTCCCGCCCCGGCGCGATGCTCGCCGAGCGCCCCGAGATCGGCGTCGTTGGCGATCAGCACCGGCACGCCGATGGCGTCCGCCAGCGACTGTGCGGTGAGCCGGCCCTCCCAGCCCGGCAGGTTCGGGAGGCGGAAGGGGCGGCCCTCCACGTACGACACCGGACCCGGGACACCCAGCACGAAGGCGCTGGGCGACGAGGACGTCGCCGCGAGCGCTGCGCGCGCCAGATGGATGATCGCGTCGGGGTCGCCGGGCGGCGTGCGCGCGCGGCGGTGTTCGCCGCCCGCCCCGTGCGCATCGAACACCGCGACGCGCATGGAGGTGCCGCCCAGATCGCCTGCGAGCATCACCCTGCCGTCCTCGCGGCCGCGGCCACGGCAGACATGGCGGTGCGCGGAGGCACTACGAGATCCCACGCTCTGCGAAGAGCGCACAGATATCGGTCAGTCGGGAGACGTATCCCCATTCGTTGTCGTACCAGGCCAGCGTCTTCGTGAGGCCCGAGTCGAGCACCCTCGTCAGCGGGGCATCGAAGATCGAGGAGGCGTCGTGCTGCTTGAAGTCGACGGACACCAGCTCGCGCGTCTCGTAGTGCAGGATGCCGTGCAGTTCCGTGGCCGCCGCCTCGGCGACGGCGTCGTTGATCTCCTCGACGGACGCCGGCCGCTCGAGCTGCGTCACGAGGTCCACGATGGACACGGACGCCGTCGGCACGCGCAACGCCATGCCGTCGATCTTGCCCGCCAGCGCCGGCAGGGCCTTCGCCACCGCGTCGCTCGCGCCGGTGGTGGTCGGAATGATCGACTCGCTCGCCGTGCGGGCCCGGCGGAGATCCTTCTGCGCGGAGTCGAGCAGGCTCTGGCCGTTCGTGATCGCGTGCACCGTCGTGAGCAGCGCCCCGCGGATGCCGAAGCGATCGAGCAGCACCTTCGCCAGCGGGGTCACGCAGTTCGTGGTGCACGACCCGGCCGAGATGATGTGGTGCGAGGCAGGGTCGTACGCGTCGTGGTTCACGCCGTAGATGATCGTGAGGTCTTCGTTGCGCCCGTTCGCCGAGATCAGCACCTTGCGGACGCCGTCGCGGAGGTGGGATCCGGCGGCCGCCCGGTCACGGAACTTGCCGGTCGCGTCGATCACGACCTCGACACCCGCATCGCCCCAGGGAATCGCGGCCGGATCGCGCTCGGACGTGACGCGCAGCTCGTGACCGTCGATCGCGATCGTGCCCGGGCCGGACTCGATCCGACCGGGGAACGCGCCGTACGCCGAGTCGAATGCGGTGAGATGTGCAGCCGTGGTCGCGTCCGCGAGGTCGTTCGCGGCCACGATCGTGAAGGCGTCACGATGCCGGGTTGCCCAGTTGCGGAGCGTCAGGCGACCGATGCGCCCGAGCCCGTTGATCCCCACGCGCAGTGCCATCGTGAGTCCCTTCGCTGGGCGGTGTGCCGCCGCCGCGCGCAAGCGGCGAGGCGGGCGGTCGTCGGCGTTGGGAGATCGTGCGCCGTGCGCATGGGCGGCGAGGAGGGCCGAGCGCGGGGTTGCCCCGGGACCTTCGTCCCGCGACGCGGTCGCCGCGCGGCGGGACTGCCGGTCCCGCTCCGGATCGATGCGCGAGCACGTGCGCCGCCCCGCGCTCGCGGGGCAGCCGGCAGACGCTAACAGCCGGCGTCGGCATTCCGGCGGACCGAGCCCGGGACGATCCGCGACCTACCGTCACTGCGCCACCTACACGTCGACTGGACGCCCGCCGCGCACAGCGCGCGACGAGCGATCGGGTCGGGCGCCGTGGGGCCGGGCTCCTCATCCGCGTCGCGCGCGTCCGTCAGCGGGGCGATACGCCCTCGCGCGGTGAGGACATGAGCATGCAGGACCACTTTCCCTGGCCACCCGCCACAGCGATGCCCCCGATCGAGGCGCGCGCGCTCGCGCGGGTGTTCGAGGCTGGTCCGGACGGCATCCTGGTCGCGGACGCGGACGGGCGCATCGTGCTCGCCAACCGGCGGCTCGCAGAGCTCTTCGGGTACCGCTGCGACGAACTCGTCAACGTATCCGTGGACGAGCTCGTGCCCGATCCGTCCGGTGCGCATCACGCGGCAGGGAGGCGCCGGGACGGCAAGCACCACCCAGCACGCGCGACCGGCTCCGGGCGAACAGTCACGGGACGCCGGCGCGACGGCTCGGAGTTCCCTGTGGAGCTCAGCCGGTCGTCCGTGGGCGAGGGCGCACTGGTGATCGCGACCGTGAGGGATGGATCGGCGCGCCGGCGGGGGGACTCGAGACGCTGGCAAGCGGCGTGGAGGCGAGGGCGAGCGTTCGAGCGTGAACGCATCGCCGGCGACATCCACGATGACGTGATCCAGTCCATCTACGCCATGGGCCTCGGCCTGATCGCGATGACGAACACCGAGGTGTCGAAAGAGCAGGCACTCACCACGGCGACCCAGGATCTCAACGCCGTGATCGCGGATCTCCGTGCGTACATGCGCTACCTGCGATCCCCCACGGCGCGAGACGAGACGCTCCTGCAGACGCGCCTGACGTCGCTCGTCGGCCACCACTCCCGCGCGTCCTCGTGGACCGTCCAGGTGGACGCCGATTGCGAGCCGCGCGAGGAAACCGAGCGACAGATCTACCTGGTCGCCAAGGAGCTGATCTCGAACGTCGAACGTCACGCGCAGGCGGCTTCCGGCCACGTGGGCATCACGATTCGAGGCGGTGAAGCGCGCCTGGTCGTCCGGGATGACGGGATCGGGTTCGATCCGGAGCATCCAGGCGGACACGACCTGCGTGCCATCGCGGAGCGCGTGTCACATCTGCGCGGCGAACTGCACGTCACCTCGGCGCCCGGGTCGGGAACGTGCGTTGAGGTGAAATTCCCGCTGCGATGAACCGCCAGCAACTGCCGGTCCGTGCTGCCGAGACTCGGCGGCACGCCGGACGAGTGCGACTCATGGGCCGGCCGGTGTTGTCGCTCAGCCGAGAAGCTGCCGTGTCCAACCTGCTCGCCGATCTCCGCGAGAATCGACTGCTCCGCGCGCTGCCGGAGGCCGAGCGCCATGCGCTGGCAGGCGCAGCGCAGCCGCTGAGCCTGCCCCCGGGTCGCGACCTCTGCATCCTGCCGTCCCGACCGCACGTCTACTTCCCGCTGAGCGGCGCGGTGGACCTGCTGCTCGCGCTGGACGACGGCTTCGCCGCGGATGCCGCCCTGATTGGCCGGGAGGGCATCGTCGGCTTCCCGGGCGAGATGGCGTTGCATCGAGCACCGTGGGAGGCGCTCACGTTGCTGCCGACGGAGGTCCTGGCGGTGCCGGCGGACTCGTTTGCCGATCTGCTCGAGCGAGCGCCGTGCATGCGCTCGCTTGCCGAGCGCTACTCCGCCCTGCTGCTCGAGAGCAGCGTGCAGCTGTCGGGCTGCAGTCACTTCCACGAGCTCGCGCCTCGGCTCGCGAGGCTGCTGCTCCAGCTGGCCGATCATGGCGGCAACCAGATCCGGATCGGCCAGGACGTCCTCGCCCGCGTACTTGGCTCGTACCGCCCGACGGTGACGCTCGCGCTGCAGGGGTTGCGCGGGAGCCGGCTGATCGAGAACGGTCGTCTCCGTATCGTGATCGTTGACCGACCGGGCCTCGAGCGAACCGCGTGCGCGTGCTACGCGCGACTGCGCGAGAGCCGCGTAGCGTTCACCCGAGAGCTGCGAGCGAGTTCGTGACCGGTCTGCAGCGCGACACGCAGCGATGCCGCTGTGCGAGGTCGCGTTGAACGATCACGGCCTGCTCGTCCGAGTGTCGCATCATCGCATCGAAGGATCGCGGGCGACGTCATGTGGGCTGCTTCCGGGAACGAACTGATCCTGACAGCGCCTCTTCCCGAACGCGTCCGGCTCGGTCGCATCCTCAAACGTCGACGCCTCGATCCCGGCGAGATCCTGCACCGTGAGGGCGAGACCATCGACCGGGTCTGGTTTCCGCTGTCCTCAGCAGTCGCCCTGACGGTGCCGTCGGCGGGAGGGATCGTGGCGGCGGGGCTGGTTGGCCGAGAAGGTATCGTCGGTCTCGCCGGGCTCTACCTGCGCACCGCCGCCTCGCTTCGGGTGGAAGTGCTCTGGCCGGGAGACGGGCTGGTCGGACCGGCGCGCACGCTGGCCGCGCACCTGGACGACTGGCCCGGATTGCGCCGGGGACTCTATCGCTACCATGCCCGGCTCCTTGCCTCCGTCGCTGTGGAAGGCGCCTGCCAGCGGACACACGCGCTGGAAGCGCGCCTCGCGCGTCGGTTGCTCGAGCTGCTCGACCGCGGGTTGCCGCCGGGCGAGGGGCTGCGCCTGGATGTCCTGGCGCGATCGCTCGGCGAGCCTGACGCGCACGTGGAGGCTGCCGCGAGCGTGCTCGCGGCAGGCGCGGCGGTGGAACTCCACGGCGGCCGCATGCTCCCTGGCCGCCGCAGCGCGCTCCTGGCGGCCGCCTGCAACTGCTCCCTCACCAATCGCGCCTGGCGGACCTCCGGATGAACGCTCCCGGCACTCCGCGCCGTTCAGGTGCGCGCATCCGCTGGCGAGGTGCACAGGGGCAGCGTGACGGTGAACGTCGCCCCGCGCCCGCGGCCCCGGCTCTCGACCGCGATCTGCCCGCCGTGCGCCTCGACGATCGCGCGCGCGATCGGCAGACCCAGCCCGACGCCCGGGACTCCGGATGCGCGCTCCAGCCGGACGAACGGCTCGAACACCTGCTCGAGCGCTGCCCGCTCGATCCCGATCCCTTCGTCCGCGGACACTGATGCGCAGTCGATCGGGATCCTGCGTGACGTGCAGCGAGATCGGAGACCCGGGCGCGGAGAACTTCGCGGCGTTCGTGAGCAGGTTTGTGAGCACCTGCTTGAGGCGCAGCGGGTCGGCCTGGATGGGCCTGATCGGCCGGGGCACGCGGATGTCCAGGTCGGCGCCGCGCCCGGTCAACTCGACGAAGAACCGCGACACGTCGCTGATGAGCGAGGCGATGTCGATCTGCCGCGTGGTGACGGAGAACTGCCCACTCGCGATCCCGTCGAGATCACGGAGGTTGTCGACCAGCAGGCGGATCGTCTCGCCCTGCGCGAGCACTTCCTCCAGGACCTCGCGCACCGACGCGGCGTCGAAGGCGGTGGCCTGCCGTGCTCGTAGCGCCATGCCGAGGATCACGGTGAGCGGGTTGGCGATCTCGTGGCACACCATGTCGACGAAGACTTCGCGTGATGCGCGTACCCGGTCGAGGGCGCTCACATCGTTGATGATCGCCACCGCTCCGATCTGCCGACCGTGCTCGTCTCGGACCGGCGACGCGTTGACGAGGGTGACGACGCTCGTGCCGTCCGGGCGCTCGAATGTGACCTCCTCTCCGCTCAGACACTCTCCCGTTCGCAATGTCCGTTGCAGCGGCAGTTGAGCCGGGTCGTACATCCGCCCGTCACGATGTCTGTACGCGGCGGCCCGTTCGAGATCCCGCAGCCGCTCGGGCGGGCAGTCGAGGCCCACCAGCCTGCAGGCTTCGTCGTTGGCCAGGGTGATGCTGCCGTCCTGGCCGACGACGACCATGCCCACGGGCGATCGCTCGACGAGGGCGCACAGTTGCGCGTGCGCACGCTCGGCTGCCTCGGCGGCGGCAGCCGCCGTCTGCTCGTTGACGCGCAGTGCCCGGAGGAGACATCGCTGGGCCGTCACGTCTCTGACGATCGCAACCACGTACGTGTCCCGGGAGATCCGCAGCCGGCTCAGGCTGATCGCGACGGGGACCTCCCCGCCATCACGGCGCCGTGCGAGCAGTTGCCGCCCCGCCGCCATCGGTCGTGTGCGCGGATCTGCGCGGTACTCTCGGCGACGGTTCCGGTGCGCGCCGCGTAGCGAGTGGGGCACCAGCCACTCCACGGGCTTGCCGAGCAACTCGTCGCTGCGATACCCGACGATGCGTTCGAGCGCCGGGTTGACGAAGAGGACGGTTCCGCGTTCGTCTGCCAGGCAGATGCCGTCGGCGGCAGACTCGATCATGGCTTCGGCGAGATGCCGGTGCGATCCAGGGATGATCATGCGCGTGCCCCCAGGCCCTCAACAACGTCGCGACGTGGTACGGACGCCGTACCGGCCCGTGGAGACGGCGAAGGAGGGCGAGGTTCGCAGGGCGGGCGCGCGGGATCGGTCCGCCGGCGAACGCTGGGACCTTCCCTGGGCGCTCCTTCTCCTGCTGGCGCACGGAGCGGCGTGAGACGGGGGCTTCGGCGCGCTTACCGCGCGACGAAGCCACCGTCGACGGGGATGACCGCGCCGGTAATGAACGAGGCTGCGTCGGAGCAGAGGTAGAGCACCGCGTCGGCGATCTCCTCGGGCCGGCCGAGCCGACCCATGGGCTGCATCTGCGCCATCGCTGCCAGGGCGTCGGGGTCGTCCTGCGTGAACCGCCGGATCATCGGGGTGTCGATCACACCCGGGCAGACGCAGTTCACGCGCACCTCGCGCGTCGCGTATTCGAGTGCGGCCGTACGCGTCAACTGCACGACACCGCCCTTGGAGGCGGTATAAGCCGGTATCCCCATGAAGCCAACGAGACCCGCCACCGAGGCGTTGTTGACGATCGCGCCGCCGCCGGTGCGCAGCATTGCCGGGATCGCGTACTTCATCCCGAAGAAGACGCCGCTCAGGTTGATTGCGATCACGCGGTGCCAGTTCTCGAGGCCGGCGTCGGCCGTCGCCGCCTGCTCGCCCTCGACTCCCGCGTTGTTGAAGAGATAGTCGAGGCGGCCGTAGCGCTCCTCCGCCGCGGCAATCAGCCGCTCCACCGCCTCCGCGCTCGAGACGTCGGCGGATACGAAGGTGGCCCGACCGCCCGCCGCCTCGATCTCCGCGGCGACGTGCACGCCTTCGTCCGCGTAGTCGGCGACCACCACCGACGCGCCTTCCCGGCCGAACGCGAGCGCGGTGGCGCGCCCGATGCCGTTCGCCGCGCCGGTCACCACGGCAACTCGTTCGTCGAACCTGGCCATGACACTGCTCCTTCGTCGCGGCAGCGCC
>JBBDXH010000154.1:0-2909 GCA_040902395.1 Dehalococcoidia bacterium | reverse complement strand
AGCGAGGCAGCCGCTTCGGTGTGCGCGGAGATCGCCGCCAGCATGCCCTCGCCGCGCAGCTGCGCGGCGATCGCATACGCATCGTCGACGGCGCCGTCCAGGACGGAGCCGATGGCGGTGGCCGGGAGTGCGGGGAGCAGGCGCGCGATGAGCGCGACGCCGGTGCGGAGGTGCACGGCCGCAGCGGCGGGGCCGGCGACGTCGACGCTGGCGAAGCGGGGCTGCCAGCTCGCGTCGGCGGCGACGAGGTCTGCCAGGAAGGCGAGACCGGCCGAGCGCAGGCGCGGGCGGATGACCGCCAGCGCGACGCGGTGGCGCCGGGCGGCCTCGGCGGCCGCCTCGAGCGCGGAGCCGGTCATGGCATCACCGCACAGGAGCAGATCGACGCCGCGCGCAGCAGCGATGTTCGCGAGTTCCTCCACGGCGGCCGCTTCCGTGATCACGACGGCGTCGAGATCGACCGTGCGCAGCATCTCGAGCACGTGCTGGTAGCAGGGCAGCCCGGTCGCCCCTCGGGCGCGCACGAGCTGGACGGCCTGTCGGTCGCCCACGGCCACCGCCTCGAGTCGCGCCCGCAGTTGCAGGGCGCGCAGCAGGCGCGGCGCTTCTTCGGTCCAGCCACAGAGCGCAAGTCGGTTCATGGAGGGAGCGTACGGACGCGCCCGGGCGCACGGTCTCGGGGGAAGTCCGAGAAGCCGCGGGGAAATCCCTGAGATCCACCGCTGCCGCCCTGGGGGTTCACGGGCGAGAGTTGCGGGTCTTTCCCGACCGGAGCGCGCTCGGCGGACGTTTGGAGCGCCGGGCGGGCGCCGATGATCGGGGGGAGCGAAACGCGCTCACTTCACGGTGCGGCAAGGATGCCGCTTATACCAGGTCAGGGAGGCCACGATCATGGGTATGTACATCAACACGAACGTCATGGCACTGAACGCTCAGCGGAACCTGAACGTGACCGGCGGCCAGATGGGCAAGGCGCTTGAGCGCCTGTCGAGCGGGCTGCGCATCAACCGTGCCGCAGACGACGCGGCCGGGCTCGCGATCAGCGAGAAGATGCGGTCGCAGATCAAGGGCATGCAGCAGGGTCTGCGCAACGCGCAGGACGGCGTCTCGATGATCCAGACGGCTGAGGGTGCGCTCTCGGAGACGCACGCCATCCTCCAGCGCATGCGCGAGCTGACGACGCAGGCGGGCTCGACCACGCTGTCGAGCAGCGACCGGCAGGCGATCGGCGACGAGCTGCTGACGCTGCGCAACGAGGTCGACAACATCGCGGTACGCACGCGCTTCAACGGGCTGAACCTGCTCACGGGCGCGCTGTCGGTCACCCCGGCGGGCACGCTGACGACCGCCACGATCGACGATGGCGACGATTTCGTGAACGCAGTGGTGGACGCGACCACGGCGGACACGGCGCAGACGTACACCCTGGCCAAGGGCGCCGGCGCTGCGGACTTCACGATCACGGCGAGCGGTGGCGTGGCGCAGACGGTCACGGTGGCGGACTTCACCGCCGCCGGCCAGTCGCAGGTGCTGGACTTCGATGCGCTCGGCATCAAGGTCACGCTCTCGCTCACGACCTTCGGCACCGGCATCACCGGCGCGAAGATGGTGGACACCGGCACATCTCCGCTGAAGGGCCTGACCCTCACGCTCGCGGGCTCGGGTAGCGCGAGCTATCGCGTGGGCTCCGAGGTGACCGACAACGTCGCCGTCGCGTTCTCCGACATGCGCGCGGCGGCGATCGGGAGCGGCGGTGCGAACGACATTGCGGACCTGGTCGTCGACAACAATGCGGTCTCGACCATCGCCAAGGCGAACACGCTGCTCACGGCGATCGACACGGCGATCGGCCAGGTCTCCACTCAGCGCGCGAAGCTGGGTGCGGCGCAGAACCAGATGGAGTCGGCGATCAACTCGCTCGGCGTCTCCGTCGAGAACCTGAGCGCATCCGAGTCCCGCATCCGCGACGCGGACATCGCACAGGTGTCTTCCGAGCTGGTGACGCGCCAGATCATGCAGCAGGCCGGCGTGGCCGTGCTGTCGCAGGCGAACTCGGCTCCGCAGTCGGTGCTCTCCCTGCTCCAGGGACGCTAACGCCTCGCCTCGACCCCGGCCCGCGAGGGCCGGCGACAGCGGCTCCCGTCCGGAAGGACGGGGGCCGCTTTTCACATGTGGCCCGGCGCGCGCAGACCGCCGCGCACGCGGGCGGCGGCGCCGTCGTAAATGCGGGTTCACCCTGACGCCAGCGATCGAGTGCCCCGGGCTGCGTCGCCGATGATCCCCACAGAGCGCTCTTCATTCCGCGATGGATCACCCGACAGGGATGTCGGGCTAGCAGGCCAGGGAGGCCACCTTCACCATGGGTATGTTCATTAACACCAACGTCATGGCTCTCAACGCTCAGCGGAACCTGAACGTGACCGGCGGCCAGATGGGCAAGGCGCTCGAGCGCCTGTCGAGCGGCATGCGCATCAACCGCGCAGCCGACGACGCGGCCGGCCTCGCGATCAGCGAGAAGATGCGATCACAGATCCGGGGCATGCAGCAGGGTCTGCGCAACGCGCAGGACGGCGTCTCGATGATTCAGACGGCCGAAGGCGCGCTGTCTGAGACGCACGCGATCCTCCAGCGCATGCGCGAGCTCACGGTGCAGTCCGGCTCGACGACGCTCTCCGGCAGCGACCGCCAGGCGGTCGGCGACGAACTGCTGACGCTGCGCAACGAGATCGACAACATCGCAACGCGCACGCGCTTCAACGGGCTGAACCTGCTCACGGGCGCGCTCTCGGTCACCGCGGCCGGCACGGCCGTGACCAACGTGATCGGGAACGTTGTGCTCGACGCCGACACCGTGGGCGTGACGGTGGACGCGAGCAAGGCGGACCCGGCGGCCAGCTACACGCTGACCG
>JBBDXH010000153.1:0-2933 GCA_040902395.1 Dehalococcoidia bacterium | reverse complement strand
GAGCGCGGCGTTGAGCGCGCCGGACTCCACGAGCTTGCGGAGGCCGGCCAGCGTCGCGGCGCCCTCGGGCGCGGCGTCGATGCCCTCCTCGCGCGCGAACTCACCCATGGCGTCGAGGATGTCATCGTCGGAGACGGAGACGGCCGTGCCGCTGCTCGCGCGGATCGCGCTGAGAATCAGGTCGTCGGCGAAGGGCGCCGGGACGCGAATGCCCGGCGCGATCGTCTGGGCGTCCGCCCACGGTTCGGCGCGGGCCGCGCCCGCGACGAACGCGCGCACGATCGGCGCGCAGCCCTCGGCCTGCACCGCGATCATCTGCGGCCGCTCCGCGCCGATCAGCCCCATCGCCTCGAGCTCGTCGAACGCCTTCCACATCCCGATCAGCCCGGTGCCGCCGCCCGTCGGATAGAGGATCGCCTGCGGGAGTTCCCCGTCGAACTGCTCCCACAACTCGTAGCCCATCGTCTTCTTGCCCTCGACGCGGAACGGCTCCTTGAGCGTCGAGAGGTCGAGCCAGCCCTGCTCGGCGACGCCGATCGCGATCAGCCGTCCCGCCTCCGTGATCAGGCCGTCGACGAGCGCCAGCTGCGCGCCGAAGGCCCGCACTTCGTCCATGACCACGGGCGGGGCGTCTGCCGGCATGGCGATGTGCGCGGCCATGCCCGCGGCGGCGGCATACGCGGCGGCGGCCGAGCCGGCGTTCCCGGCCGTCGGCACGCCGACCGCCTGGGTGCCGTACTCGTTGGCCTTCGAGATCGCCGCGGAGAGCCCGCGCGCCTTGAACGTGCCCGTGGGGTTCTGCCCCTCGTCCTTCACGTAGAGCTGCGGGACGCCGAGCGCGCCACCCAGGCGGGCGGCGTGGAGCAGCGGCGTCATCCCCTCGCCGAGCGACACGACGAACGTGCGGTCGATCACCGGCATGACTTCGGCGTAGCGCCACATCGACCAGGGCCGGCCGACGAGCGCGGCGCGGGTGAGCGTGCGCCGCGCCTGCTGGAGATCGTAGCGGGCGAAGAGCGGACGACCGCACGCGGTGCAGACCGTCTGCGGGACCGCCGCGCTGTGCACCTCGCCGCACACCGCGCACTGGAGGTGGGTGAACGCGGACGGTGGGAGTGTGTTCACGCTTCCGCCGTCTTTGTCTTCGTCCCGGATTGCGTCATGCTGCTCCACCCTTCGGTGCGGGTCCGTCACGCCGCGGGGCGGCCGGACGATGGGCTCCGCGGCACCCGCGGCGCCGGGAGAGCTCCGGACCGCCGGGCCTGCGAACAGGCGCGGCGATCGGTCCCCCGCTGTTATACGATGCGCGCGCCTGGGACCACGAAGCCACGAGGGAGCTGACGATGGTCGACTTTCGGGACACCGCCGAGGACGCCGCCTGGCGGGCGGAGGTACAGCGCTTCGTCGATGCGCATCTGCCGGGGGAGCTGCGCGAAGACGCCTACTTTGCGGGCAGCCTGGGCGGCGTGCACCGCGGCCCGATGAGCGAAGCCGGGCGCCGCGAGGCGGTCGCACGCTGGCGGGAGGCGGTGCGCGAGCACGGCTGGATCGCCCCTGCCTGGCCGAAGGCATACGGCGGCGCCGACATGAAGCCCATGCAGCAGTTCATCATGCGCGAGGTGCTCTCCGAGGCCCAGGCACCGCTGGTGAGCGTGCCCGACGTCGCCTCCACGATCATGGTGCACGGCAGCGACGAGCTGAAGCAGCGCTACCTCCCCGGCTTCATCGACGGCAAGCAGCAGTGGTGCCAGGGGTATTCGGAGCCCGGCTCCGGCTCCGACCTCGCGTCCGTGCAGACGCGCGCGGTCCGAGACGGCGACGACTTCGTGGTCAACGGGCAGAAGATCTGGACCTCGGGCGCCGCGACCGCGGACATGATGTTCGCGCTCGTGCGCACCGATCCCGACGCGCCCAAGCATCGCGGCATCACCTACCTCCTGCTCGACATGAAGACGCCGGGCATCAGCGTGCGCCCGCTCGGCCAGATGACCGGCGCGCGGCAGTTCAACGAGGTCTTCTTCGAAGACGTGCACGTGCCGGTGGGCAACGCCGTCGGTGAGATCAACCGCGGGTGGTACGTGGGTGCGACGCATCTCGACTTCGAGCGCTCGTCGATCGGCAACGCGGTCGGGTTCAGGCTGCGACTCGAGAAGCTGTTCGAACGCGTGAAGGCGGAGCGCGACGCGGACAGCGGGCGCACCACGATCGCGCGCATGCCGGCGGTGCGCTCGGCGCTCGCCGACCGCTACATCGAATCGGACGTAGCGCGCAGCTTCTCGAACCGCATCATCACGCTGCAGAACCGCGGTGTGATCGCGAACTACGAGGCGTCTGTGCAGAAGCTCTTCTCGAGCGAGCTGCACCAGCGCCTGGCGAACACCGCGGTGAAGGCGCTCGGCCTCTACGCGCAGATCTACGACCAGGAAGACGCCCGCGTCCCCGATCGCGCGCTGTGGGGGACGTACTACCTCGCGACGGTGGCGGAGACGATCGGCGCGGGCACGTCCGAGATCCAGCGCAACGTGATCGCCACGCGCGGACTGGGCCTGCCGCGCGGCTAGGCTCTCGCTCGCCGGAGAGGATCCATGCCATGACGCAGACCGCCACCGCCACCGAGATCGGCCTCCCGGTCGAAGCCCTCGACACGCCCGCGCTCTACGTCGATCTCGACGCGCTCGACCAGAACATCGCGACCATGGCACGCGTCGCACGCGAGCACGGCGTCGACTGGCGGCCGCACGTCAAGGCGAGCAAGGCGCCCGAGCTCGCGAAGCGCCTGATCGCCGGCGGCGCCGTGGGCATCACCTGCGCGAAGGTGAGCGAGGCCGAGGTCATGGCGGACGGCGGCATCGACGACATCCTGATCGCGAACGAGGTCGTGGGCGCGACCAAGATCGCGCGGCTCGTCGCGCTCGCGCGTCGCGTGCGCCTCT
>JBBDXH010000152.1:18217-20386 GCA_040902395.1 Dehalococcoidia bacterium | reverse complement strand
GTGCTCCCTGTGCCGAGAGATCCTCCCTGTCGCAGCGTTCGTTCGCGTGAAGACTGGCTTTGCGGGCTGTGGATCCGCCTGCAAGAAATGCCACAACGCTCGTGGCGCTGCTTGGAAGTCGGCCCACAGGGAAAGGTATTTGGCAATGCACAAAAGGAACGAGCAGGCCAGGAGGGCTAGGATTAAGGTGGAGAGAACATCCTAGTTAACATAGGGGAATAGCGATGAGTCGCGAAATGGAGACTATGAGCATCATCTTGAGCGCCTATCTCGCTCTTGAGCGGGTGGTCCTGGAGTCGGCGGACGGCGTGGGGGCCGACGAGATCAGGGACATCATGGATTCTCTCTGGTACAGACTCGGCGAGGAGGAGCAGAGGGGCCTAGACCAGGACAGGCTCGTCTCGGGTCGGATCGTCAAAGATCGTGCCGTAGGCTTTTCGATCCCCGCAGGTGAAGTCCTGAAAGGCTGACTGGAGAGGACGTGATAAAACGACGCGTGACCCAGGTCGCTATTGCAAAGGCGGTTGGCCTCGACGTGTCGAGCGTGAACAAGATCCTCAACAACGTGAAGGGCCCGGTCGGGTGCAGCTGCCGATCGACCGGGGCCCTTCACGTTGTTCAGGGCGAACGGGGAGATAAACGGGGGGTGGCACCCAGGGCGGTGCGTGGCTTGCCCGGGACGCATCATCCCCGCGGCAGCCCGAGGCCGCGGGTGGCGATCACGTTGCGCTGCACCTCGGAGGTGCCGCCACGGATCGTCGCGGGCACGCTGGCGACGTAGCCGTGCGTGAACGCGGCCGCGGGCACGTCGTCCTCCCAGCGGTTCGCGTGCAGCCCAAAGGCGCGCGTCGCCGTGAGCGAAAGCCGCTGTGACAGCTCGGAGTTGAAGAGCTTCGAGGTCGACGCCTCGTAGTTCGGGACGAGTCCGCGGTGCTGCATCGAGATGATGCGGAACGAGAACTGGAACATGACCTCGCTCTCGATGTAGCGATCGGCGATCTCGCCGCGCACGGCGCCGCCGGCGACGCGGGCTGCCGAGCCGGCTTCGTCGCCCCGCACGGCGTCGAGCAGCCGCGAGATCGTGCGCCGCGCCGCCACCGCGCCGCCGATGTTCGAGCGCTCGAAGTCGAGCAGCGTCATGCCGACGTACCAGCCGCGGTTTTCCTCGCCGACGAGGTTGCGCGCCGGCACGCGCACGTCCTCGAAGAACGTCTCGTTGAAGTAGTGGCGGCCACCCATATCGATCAGCGGGCGCACGGTGAGGCCGGGCGTGTGGATGTCCTCGATCAGGATGAACGAGATGCCGCGGTGCTTCGGCGCCGTGGGATCCGTCCGGACGAGTGCGAAGATCGCGTCGGCGGTGTGGGCGCCCGACGTCCAGATCTTCTGGCCGTTGATCACGTACTCGTCGCCGTCGCGCACCGCGCGCGTCTGCAGCGACGCGAGATCGGATCCCGCGCTCGGCTCCGAGTACCCCTGCGCCCACGCCATCTCGCCGGCGAGGATCGGCGGCAGGTACTTCAGCCGCTGCTCTTCCGTGCCGTGCACGATCAGCGTGGGTCCGAGCAGGCTGACGCCCGAGCCCCCGGCGCCCGGCGTGCCGGCGCGCGCGAGCTCCTGGTTGAGCACGAACTGCTCCATCGCGCTCAGCCCGGCGCCGCCGTACTCCTTCGGCCACTGCGGCGCGATCCATCCGCGCTCGCCGAGCGCGGCCGCCCAGTCCGCGGCTGCCTGGCGCGCGGCGGGGTCGTCTGACTTGCGATCGAACTCCCACTGGCGCTCGCCGGGACCGCCCTCGGCCGCCATGCGCTTGTAGCGCTCGGGCAGCTCCGTATCGAGGAGCGCGCGCACCTCCGCGCGAAACGCCGACTGCTCGGGGCTATCGTTCCAGTCCATGCGCCGCCTCCCGTTCGGTCTGCGAGCGCACTGTAGCCCTCCGGCGGGCGGGCGGACGTGTCTGAGGAGCAGCAGGTTTCTACCTGCTGGTGGCTCGGGTGTGGTGCTCGGCGAGTCGTGACGCGCGTCGCGATGCGAACGGACGCGGCCCCGAACCAGCAGGTAGAAACCTGCTGCTCTGCGCACATGGTCGGGCGGGATGCGGGCACCGGCGTCCTGTGGGGCGGCGTTCGAACAGGGCGCCGAGCAGACGCGAACGAGCGGGCCGGCATG
>JBBDXH010000152.1:0-18207 GCA_040902395.1 Dehalococcoidia bacterium | reverse complement strand
GGCCCGCTCGTCGGGCGCTTCGGCGAGTGAGTCCTACTCCTCCATCCACACGCCCTTGAGATCGGCGAACCACGACTGCGGCTGCACAAAGCCGTGCACCTTCCGCGACAGCACGCGCAGGTTGAGGTCGTGCACGGTCACGAGCACCGGCGCGTCCTTCATCATCGTCGACTGGAACTCGCGCAGCAGGCGGTTCTGCTCGGCGACGTCGAAGGTCTGCTCTGCCCGGTAGTAGAGCGCGTCGGCGGCGGGGTTCGAGTAGCCACTCTGGTTGCAGCAGCCGTTGGGCGGGATGTAGCCGGTGACGTAGCTCCGGAAGCCCGTTGGCGCGACCGGCGCCAGCGAGATGTAGGACATGTCGTAGTCCTTCCAGTCCGGGTTGTCGAAGCCCTGGCGCAGCGCCGTAATGATGTTGTTCCACTCGATCGGGATCAGCTCGACGTCGATGCCCACGGCCTTGAGATCCTGCTTCAGCTTCTCGTTCATGGGACCCGGGAACATGTTCCCCGAGCCGCCGGTCGGGTAGATCATCCGCAGCGTCAGGCCGCTCGCGAATCCGGCCTCGGCCAGCAGCGCCCTGGCCTGTTCGGGGTCGTATGTGTAGCCGTCCCACGTTTCGTCGTACCAGGGGTGCCCCGGGTACATGTACTGGGTCGCCGGCACGCCGACGTTGTTGATCAGCGTGGCCGTGCCGTCACGATCGACCGCATAGTTCAGCGCCTGGCGGATGCGCACGTCCTGAAGCGGACCGTGCAGCGTGTTGAGCTGGTACGTGATCACGTGCGGGTACGGCTTGAGCAGGACCTCGAAGTCCTGCGCACGGAGCTGCTCGACCGAGTCGGGTGGAGGCACCTCCGCCCAGTCGACGTCACCGGACTGAAGCGCCGCGAGGCGGGTCGCCGGCTCGGGCATCGGGTAGAGGATCAGCCGGTCGAGCTTCGGGCGGCCGGCCCAGTAATCCTCGTTCGCCACCAGCTCCATCACCTGGCCGTCGACGTACTTGTCGACCTTGAACGGTCCGGTGCCGACGGCGTGCTTGATGTAGTCGTCATTTCCCCACTGCGTCACGGCCGTGGGGCTCGGGTAGTAGATGTACGCGAGGTCGTACGGGAAGAAGGCGTTCGGCGACTTCGTCTTGAAGGCGATCTCGAAGTCCCCGAGCTTCTCGTAGGTGTCGATCGAGCCGAGGCTGCTGCCGTTCGCGCTCGCGAGGTTGCTGTCGTAGAGCTCGAACGACTCGTCCATGATGCGACGCATCTGGAAGACGACGGCGTCGGCGTTGAAGGGCGTGCCGTCGTGGAACTTGACGTCCTGTCGTAGCGCAAACGTCCACGTGAGCTGATCGTCCGAGAGCGTGTACGACTCCGCGAGCGCCGGCACGACCTCAGGCACCGTGTCGCCCTGCTCGACCGTCCAGCGGAACAGCGCGTCGTAGATCTGGTAGCCGACGAAGCGCCGGCCCTCGAAGCCTTCATTCGGCGGCGTGTTCGGGAACGGGATGTTGCCGGCCGACATCCCGATGCGCAGCACGCCGCCCGCGCCGGCGGCATTCGTCGTGGCCGCGGCGGCGGCCGCCGCTCCGGGGGTGGACGCGCCGGCGCCTGCGGTGGCGTCGCTCGCCGAGTCGCTCGACCCGCACGCGATCGCTGCGAACGCCGCCAGCGTCCACACCATCGCGGCGAACGAGCGTGTGATCGTGCTCCTCGTCACCTGTGCTCCTCCGTTTGCGCCCACCGCGCGGCGGGCCGGCTGCTTGAGGGAGGGACGCTACGGAGCGCGATTTGCGGCGGCGTGTCGGCGCGGTGAAGTCCGCGTGAAGACGCCGTGACCGGCGCGTTGCCGGTTGCTCTCACCGCGGTTTCAGTCGCCCGGGCGCGCACGCGTCGCGCAGTCGCGCTGAAACGCGCGTGTAGCCGTCCCGACACGCACTGTTCACCGCCGCGTCACCGGGGCGACACCTCGCCTCCATACGGTCGATCACATCGCATCGCAGCCGCTCGCGGCGCCGCCGGCCCTGCGCCGCGGAAGCGCGAAGCGGCATGGAGAGGACGCAGCCATGGCACTCGCTTCCGGGCCCCGGCCCGCCCCGATCGTGCACGACGTCGGGCGCAGCGCGCCGGCGCCGCTGCTCGAGGTGCGCGATCTGCGCACGCAGTTCTGGACGAAGCAGGGCTGGCTGACGGCGGTGAACGACGTGTCGTTCACGCTCCAGGCGGGGCGCGTGCTCGGCGTGCTCGGCGAGTCCGGCTCCGGGAAGAGCGCGATGCTCCGCACGATCCTCGGCATCCAGCCGCGCTCGGCGCGCGTGGCCGGCCGGGCGGTGCTCAACGGCGTCGACCTGCTCGCGCTGAGCGAGCACGAGCGCGAGAACATGCGCGGCTCGCAGGTGTCGATGGTCTTCCAGGACCCGATGACGGCGCTCGACCCCGTGTTCACGGTCGGGCAGCAACTGATCGAAACCATCCGCCGTCACCATGACATGTCGAAGCGCGAGGCCGCGGCGCGCGCGCTCGAGGTGCTCACGCTCGTGCAGATCCCCTCGCCCGAGCGGCGTCTCCAGGCGTACCCGTTCGAGCTCTCGGGCGGCATGCGTCAGCGCGTCGTGATTGCCATGGCGCTCGTCTCGAATCCGAGCCTGCTGCTCGCCGACGAACCGACGACCGCGCTCGACGTCACGGTGCAGGCGCGCGTGCTCGACCTGCTCAGCGCGCTCCGGCACGAACTCGGCATGGGCATCGTCTTCGTCACGCACGACCTCGCCGTTGCAGCGCAGATCGCGGACGACATCGCCGTGATGTACGCCGGGCGCATCGTCGAGCAGGGCACGGTCGCCGAGATCGTGCGCAGCCCGCGGCACCCGTACACGCGCGGCCTGCTCGAGGCGAACGTCCGCCCGGGGCAGCGCGAGCGGCCGGAGGCGATCGCGGGCGCGCCGCCCAACCTCGCGCTCCTGCCGCCGGGCTGCGCGTTCGCACCGCGCTGCCGCGAGGCGGAGGAGACGTGCTGGGAGTCGCTGCCGGACTTCCGCACGGTGACCGCCCGGCACCACGCGCGCTGCCTCCACGTCGACGCGTCGCGCGTCAACGTGGAGGCCGTCGACGCAGAAGAGGTGGCGTGATGCTGCTGATCATCGCGCGCCGGCTGGGCATGGCGGTGCCGACGTTGCTCGGCGTCTCCGTGCTGATCTGGCTGCTGCTGTCGATCCTGCCGGGCGACCCGCTCGCCTTCCTGCTGCCGCAGGACGCCTCGCCCGCCGACCGCGAGCGGCTGGCGAGCGAAATGGGGCTCGATCGCCCGCTGCCGGTGCGCTACGTGAGCTGGCTGGGCGACGTGGTGCGCGGCGACTTCGGCTACTCGCCGTTCCGCCGGCGCGACGTCTCCGAGCTGATCGGCACGGCGTGGAAGAACACCGCGGTGCTCGCGGGCGTGTCGGCGGCGTTCGGGCTCTCGCTCGGGATCGCGGCCGGCACGGCCGCCGGCGTGTACCGCAACTCGATCGCGGACCGCGTGGTCACCGGGTTCGCGATCGTGGGCCTCAGCGTGCCCTCGTTCTGGGTCGCGATCGTGCTGCTGATCGTCTTCTCGGCACAGCTCAAGCTGTTGCCGGCCGGCGGCATGGCGGACCTGAGCGAAGGCTTCGGCGAGTACGCGAAGCACCTGGTCATGCCGGTGATCGCCGGATCGTTGATCACGATCGCGATCACCGCGCGGGTCACGCGCGCCAGCATCGTCGAGACCTTCCAGGCGGACTTCGTCGACATGCTGCGTGCCAAGGGTCTGCGCGAGTGGCAGGTGCTGATGCACGTCGGCAAGAACGCGATCTCACCGGTGCTCACGACGTCCGGCCTGCAGGTCGGATACCTGTTGGGCGGTTCCGTGCTGATCGAGACGATCTACTCGTGGCCGGGTCTCGGGCAGCTCGTCTTCAACGCGATCACCGCGCGCGACCTGCTGGTCGTGCAGGCGACGACGCTCGTGATCGCGGTGATCTTCGTGCTGCTCAACCTGGCGGTCGACATCCTCCAGGTCACCTTCGACCCGCGTCAGAAACGAGCGGCGTGATGAGTCGCCGCGTGCCGTCACGCTCGCGCCGTCTGCACGGCGCCGCCGGCGGTGGCCGCGCCGACCGAGCGGGACGGGCGTTGGCCTCGGCCGGAAACGGAACTCCGCGATGACCACGATCGATACATCGTTCGATACGCGCGCCGCGCGCTGGGCTGCGGAGGACGTCCCGTCGCGGCCGGAGTCGTATCTCCAGGCGGCGCGCCGGCGCTTCGGGCAGAATCCCGTGGGGCTCGTCTCGCTCGGGGTGCTGATCGCGCTCGCGGCGTCCGCCGTGTTCGCGCCGGTGCTCACGGCCTACGACCCGAACTTCGGCGAAGCCGCCGATCGGCTCCAGCCGATCGGCAGCGCCGGGCACGTGCTCGGCACGGATGAGCAGGGCCGCGACATGGTCACCCGCCTGCTCTACGGCGGCCGGCTCTCGCTGATCGCGGGGCTCACGCCGGTGCTGTTCGCGACGCTGATCGGCACCACGCTCGGCGCGATCGCCGGCTTCGCCGGCGGCTGGCTGGCGGCGCTGATCATGCGCACGATGGACATGTTCTATGCGTTCCCGGCCGTGCTCCTGGCGATCGCGGTCTCCGCGTCGCTCGGCCCGGGACTCGTCAACGTGATCATCTCGATGTCGGTGATCTACATCGCGCCGCTCGCGCGCGTGGCCGAGGCCGCGACACGCAAGGTGGTCGTCGCCGAGTACATCGAGGCCGCCCGGCTCACCGGCGCCGGCACGCCCAGGATCCTCGTCACGCAGGTGCTGGCGAACATCTTCAGCCCGATCTTCGTGTACGCGTCCGGGCTCGTCGGGCTCAGCATCGTGATCGCCGCGAGCCTCAGCTTCCTCGGCCTCGGCGTGAAGCCGCCCGCGGCCGAGTGGGGTTACATGCTCAACAGCCTGCGCGGAACGATCTACGTGAACCCGTGGGTGGCGGCGCTGCCGGGCGCGCTGATCTTCGTCACCTCGATCGCCTTCAACATGTTCGCGGACTCCATCCGCGACGCCCTCGACGTCAAGGAATAGGAGGCGCGATGCCGTCCACCACGACCACCCCGCCCGCGCGGCCGACGCCGCGGACGCCCCGCTCAGACGGCGCTTCACCGCAGACCCCCCTGCTCGAGGTGCGCGGCGTCAGCAAGCGCTTCCCGGTCCGCCTCGGGCTGCTCGAGAAGGGCTACGTCTCCGCCGTCGACACGCTGTCGTTCGCAGTCGAGCGCGGCACCACCATGGGCATCGTCGGCGAATCGGGTTGCGGGAAGTCGACGGCCGCGCGGCTGATCCTGGGACTGATTGCGATCGACGAAGGCGACGTATTGTTCGAGGGCCGCAACGTGGTGGCTGCGCGCCGGATGCTCCAGCTTCGACCCGACCAGAAGGCGTTGCGCCGGAACATGCAGATGGTGTTCCAGGATCCGCACTCGTCGCTCAACCCGCGCGCGTCGATCGGCGAGATCATCGCGTTCCCGATGAAGGTGCACGGCTTCTCGAAGGAGCAGCAGCGCGACCGCACCGACCAGCTGCTGCGGCAGGTGGGCCTGCACCCCAACCACGCGTCGTACTACCCGCACCAGATGAGCGGCGGTCAGCGCCAGCGCGTGAACATCGCACGTGCGCTCGCGCTCTCGCCGAAGCTCGTCGTCTGCGACGAAGCGGTGTCCGCGCTCGACAAGTCCGTGCAGGCACAGGTGCTGAACCTGCTCAAGGATCTCCAGGAGGAACTGGACCTCACCTACATCTTCATCAGCCACGACCTCAACGTCGTGGAGTACGTCAGCGACGACGTCTGCGTGATGTACCTCGGACAGGCGGTCGAGATCTGCGCTGCGGACGCGCTCTACGCGAACCCGCTGCACCCGTACAGCCAGGCGCTGCTCGCGTCGATCCCGCGGCTGCTCGACGACGAACCGATGCGCGAGGCGCAGCCGCTCGAGGGCGAGGTGCCGAGCCCGCTCAACCCGCCGTCGGGTTGCCGCTTCCGCACGCGCTGTCCCTTCGTGATGGACGTCTGCGCCGAGGAGCGGCCGTCATTGAGTGAGCCCGAGCCCGGGCACTTCGTCGCCTGCCACCTCTACGCGTCGCCGAGCGGCGCGCCTGCAACCATGCGCCCGCTCATGCAGCCGGTGGGTGTGTAGGTAGTGTGTGCGAGCGAGCGGGCCGCGCCCGCCCGGCGGCAAGCCTCGGCCGAGAGGCCGGGGTGGGAGCACGGCCGAGCGGCACGCGCACGGAGGGACGGGAGGCGATTCGAGATGACGAGGTAGCGAGTGGCGCCGCACCGGCATCCCGGCAACTCGGCCGAGGCTTGCCGCCACGATCTCGATCAGGACACGCAGGTCACGAGCCGACAGCCGGCGATAGCGCCAGGAGAGGAAGTGTTCCCCATGCCACAGCCGCAGGACGTGCGAGCCGCGGTGCGCGCGATGGTGGAGGCCGCCGGGCTTCCCGTCAGCGAGGACGAGTTCGAGAAGTTCGTAGAGATGTACCCGACGCTGCGGGCCGGTGCTGACTCCCTCTACATCGAGGAGGTCCGCTACGAGGAGCCGGCGCTCGTCTTCAGCCCCCTCGCACCGGCCCCCCGCGCCTAGCCGGCGCGCACGAGAGGACCTCGCCATGACCACCCCAACCACGATCCGCGATGCCGCCGCCGCGCTGCGCGCTCGCCAGGTCAGCAGCGTCGAGCTCACGCGCGAGTCACTCGCTCGCATCGCGCGGCTGGACGAGCGCGTCGGCGCGTTCCTGCTCGTCACCGGCGATGCCGCGATGACCATGGCGCAGCAGGCCGACGCCGACTTCGCCGCCGGCATCGATCGCGGGCCGCTCCAGGGCATCCCCTTCGCGCTCAAGGACATCCTGGCGACGAAGGATGCGCCCACCACTGCGAACAGCCTGGTGCTCGATCGCGCCTGGGCCGACGGCTACGACGCCGTCGTCTCGGAGCGCATCCGCGCGACCGGCGCGGCGCTGATGGGCAAGCTCGTGCTCTCCGAGTTCGCCCTCGGCCCGCCCGACCCGACGAAGGGCTTCCCCATCCCGCGCAACCCGTGGGACCTGGAGCGCACCCCGGGCGGCTCGTCATCGGGCACCGGCATCGCCGTCTCGACGGGCATGATCCTCGGCGGGCTCGGCACCGACACCGGCGGCTCGGTCCGTATCCCCGCTGCCGTGAACGGACACAGCGGCCTCAAGGTCACCTACGGCCGCGTGCCGAAGTGGGGTTGCGTCCCGCTCGGCTACTCGCTCGATTCGATCGGCCCGATGGCGCGCAGCGCCTACGACTGCGCGCTCATCCTCCAGGTGATCGCGGGCTTCGACCCGCGTGACCCGACGGCCGGCGATGCCCCCACCGACGACTACATCGCGACGATCGAGGACGGCGTGCGCGGCCTGCGCGTCGGCGTCCCCGGCGAGTACTTCTTCGACCACCCGGCGCTCGATCCGGAGATGAAGGCCGCCACCGAGGTCGTGATCGACGTGCTGCGCGACCAGGGCGCCGAGATCGTGGAGGTGCGCCTGCCCCACGCCGCCGAGGCGAAGGAGGCGAACACGCTGACGATGGTGACTGAGGCGTTCGCCTACCACAGCATGGATATGGCGACCGCGAAGTGGGTCGACTACGGCACCGGCACGCGCATGATCATCGCGCGCGGCGCCTTCTACACGGCGGCCGACTACGTACAGGCGCAGCGCTTCCGCTCGTACTTCGCGAAGGAAGCCGCGAAGGTGATGGCGGGGGTCGACGTGCTGATCACCCCATCGGTGGTCGAGCCGGCGCAGATCGTGGCGACGATGGACATGGCGAAGCGCATGACGGCGCCGAGCTACAGCGGCCCGTTCAACCTGCTCGGCTACCCGGCGCTGGCGATGCCGTCCGGCTTCACGAAGAGCGGGCTGCCGCTCTCCGCGCAGGTGGTGGGCGCGCCGTTCGCGGAGGCGACCGTGCTGCGCGTGGGCCACGCCTATCAGCAGGCGACCGCGTGGCACCTCGCGGTGCCGCCGATCGTGCAGGCGGCGGTGACGGCATGACGAACGTCCCGCTCACGATCACCGAAGCCGCGGCCGCGCTGCGTGCCGGCACGCTGACGAGCGTCGCGCTCACGCGCGCGACGCTCGCCCGCGCCGACGCGCTCGACGCGACGCTGGGCGTCTTCATCACGCGCCTGGATGAGCCCGCGCTCGAGGCGGCGGCCCGCGCCGACGCGGACTTTGCGGCCGGCGTCGACCGCGGGCCGCTCCAGGGCATCCCGTTGGGCGTCAAGGACATCATCGCGACCGTGGACGCGCCGACGACGGCGCAGAGCCTGATCCTCGACCGCGCGTGGGGCGCGGGCAGAGACGCGCCGGTCGTCGCCCGGCTGCGCGCCGCCGGCGCGGTGATCAGCGGCAAGACGTCGACCATGGAGTTCGCGATCGGCATGCCCGACGCGAGCAAGCCGTTCCCGGTGCCGCGCAATCCGTGGAACCCGGAGACGTGGCCGGGCGGATCGTCGTCCGGGACGGGCGCCGGCGTGGCCGCGGGGCTCTTCCTCGGTGGGCTCGGCACGGACACCGGCGGCAGCGTGCGCATCCCGGCCGCGTTCTGCGGCATCAGCGGCCTCAAGCAGACGTTCGGCCGCGTGCCGAAATCGGGATGTGCGCCGCTCGGCTACTCGCTCGATCACATCGGCCCGATGACCCGCAGCGCGCGCGACTGCGCGTCGATGCTCCAGGTGATGGCCGGCTACGACGAGAGCGACCCGACCTGCGCCGACGTCCCCGTGCCGGACTACCTCGCCGCGCTCACGGGCTCGCTCGAGGGCGTACGCGTGGGCGTGGAGCGCGCGCACCACCTCACCGCGCCGGGCGTCGTGCCCGAGGCGGTGTCGGCGTTCGAGGCCGCGGTCGGCGTGCTCGGCGCCGCGGGCGCGCGCACGCGCGCGGTGAGCCTGCCGTACTACGAGCAGACGCGGGCTGCGGGCACCGTGACCATGCGCGGCGAGGCGTCGTCGTACCACCTCGCGGACCTCGGCACGCGCTGGAGCGAGTACGGCGTGCACACGAGCAAGGCGGTGTCGCAGGGCGCCTTCGTGAGCGCGGCCGACTACGTCCAGGCGCAGCGCTTCCGTGCGTTCGCTCGCCGCGCGGTCGGGGAGTTGATGGCCGGGCTCGACGTAGTCGTGATGCCCGCGGCCGGGCGCGGGGCGCCCGCCATCGCCGGCCTCGACCACACCAGCTTCTCGTCGTGGCCGATGTTCACCCAGTACTGGAACCCGCTCGGCCTGCCGGTGATCGCGATCCCGATGGGCTTCACGGCGGACGGCCTGCCGCTGTCGCTCCAGATCGCAGGCAAGCCATTCGCCGAGGCGACCGTGCTGCGCGTCGCCGACGCGTACCAGCAGGCGACCGACTGGCACCTGCGCGTGCCCGCGATCGCGAGCACGGCCCCGGCGTAGCGGCGCGTACCCCTCGCGTACGGGCAGCGGTCCGCTACGCGAGCGGTACGACGGAGCGGTCGGCGCCGCTCCACGCGCATACCCGCGCTCAGAGCGTGGGCGGCGCGCTCGCGGGTGCGGGACCGGACTCCGGGTCACCGGGCTGCTCGGTGTCGCCGAGCGTGACGCTCGCCATCTCGGTGATCGCGTCGAGCACGAGCAGAAGCTCGCGATCGTCCGCGCTCGCCATGTCCGGGATGTGGTAGCCGCCGAACGCATCGACCACCGTCTTGTGATCGTCGATCACGAAGTCAGGGATCACCGGCACGCCGAACGTCTTCAAGCGCGCGTGATGATCTTCGAGCGGCTTGATGAAGTAGTCCTTCACGAATTCGTCGAGGTTGTGGCGCTTCATGTCCCAGCGGCGAATGCCGACGCCCGACCAGACGTAAATCGTGTGACCGGCGTCGTTGAGCGAACGGAAGACATCATGCGCATGGTTGCGCAGCTTTCCGTTCCACATGATCAGCGTATTGTCGACGTCGAAGAAGACGTTCAGCTTCCGCATTGGCGCGCTGCCCCCTGGCTCGCGATTCTAGGCCGGAACCGTGACATGCGCCCCAAGGAACGTGCCGACGGTCTCGTTGAACGCGGCGGCGTCCTCGAAGTAGACGGAGTGTCCGAGGCCGGGGAACTCGCGATACTCGGAGCCGGGCACGATCTCCTGAACGCGCCGGATGATCGCGGGCGGGGTGAGCTGGTCGTCCCCGCCGACGAGGAAGAGCGTGGGCACGGTGAGCCGCGACACAGCCTCGCGATCCGGCGCGTCGGCCGGGGCGGCCGCTGCGGCCGCCGCGTCGCGCGGCGGGTTGAGCGCTGCGATCTGGCGGTAGAGGAACGTGCGCGCCGTCTCCCGCGCCTGGAACGCCGAACCGAGCGCACGCTCGGTGAGCGGCGCGTCCTGGCCGCCGGTCTCCTCGCGCAGCCGGCGCACTTCGTCCTGCAACTCGGGCCAGTCGAAGAAGCCCCACGTGTCGGCCATCACCAGCGCCTCCACGCGCTGCGGGTGCCGGATCGCGAAGCCGAGCGCCGTGCGCCCGCCCATCGACTGCGCCACCAGCGAGACGCGGTCGAGCTGCAGCTCGTCCAGCAGCGCCTCGAGATCACGCACGAACTCGGCGCCACCCGCGTTGGTGGGGTCGGTCGAGCGGGCGAAGCCGCGATGGTCGATGGTGATGCAGCGGAAGCGCTCCCGGAACGCGGGCACCTGCTGCCACCACGACAGGTGGTTGCCTGCGGCGCCGTGGAGGAAGACCACGGCCGGGCCGTCGCCGTGGCTCTCGTAGTACAGGTCGATGCCGTTGAGCTCTGCGGTGGGCATGCGGGGATCCTCTTTCGAACTAGGTTGCTTCGTCCGGCGGCGGTGTCACATGCGAAGGAGCGTGGACCGGGCCGCGCTCTTCCTGCGTCATCGCTCAGTGCTGTGATTCACCAGGGATCGGGAGGCGCAGCGCCTGAAGAAAGTCCCGCGCCGCGTCGTAGTACACACGGGCCCGATGGAGATCGTCGCATCCGAGGAGTGTAAACGACCCGCAGGTACGTCCCGAGGTCGCACCCTGCCCGAGCACAATGACGCGCAACTCGCCGCCGTCCACGCGCATCGAACGCACGCGACGGCGACCGAGGTCCCCCAGTGCCGCTGCGATCTCCCAGTCGTGAACGCCATGCGCGAGGTTCTTGTCGCGGTCCCCGTCGTCCCGGTCGAACTCCATCTCGGTGCTCGCAGGCGCGGGGGCGCCGTCACCGCGTCCCGTCCGCCTTCGCAGCGCGCTCGACCAGCGCCTCCACCGTGGTCAGGCGATCGCGGAGCTTCTGGTTGTCCTGCCGCAGCGTCTCGAGCTCCGTGCTCAGCGTGCGCACGTCCTCGACGCGATCGGAGTGCTCGCGCAGGCGTGCCATGGCGACGCGCGCGTTGCGCTGCAGGCGCCCCTCGAGCGCGCGCGCCTCGAGTCGTACCAGCGCCGGGATCGCGTCGGGATCCCTGAGCTTCTTCAGCGACTCGATCGCCGCGATCTGCACGCGGTACCAGCGGTCCTCCAGCAGCTCCTCGAGCTGCTCGCGCACACGCAGCCGCTCGCCGGCGTCGAGGTGCGGCGCGAGCTCGCCGAGGGCCACGGTCGCGGCCCGGCGCGCGTTCTGCGGCGCGCCCCAGCGCACGCCGTCGAGCAGCAGCGGGAGCGCCTGTGCGTCCCGCAGCTGGCCGAGCCCGCTCAGCGCGCCGGCCATGATCACGCCGTTGTGCGACGGCCGTCGCAGCAGCGGCCGCCGCCGGCGCCGCGTCCCCGGCCGCCGTGTCTTGCCGAGCGCCGTCGCTGCCGCCGCCTGCACGTAGTACGACGCGTCGCCGGTGCCGCGCAGCAGCCCGGCAAGCGCCGTCGCGGCCGTTTCGTCGGTGAAGTGGCCGAGCGCCGTCGCCACCGCGCGCCGCACCCGCGACGGCTCGACGGCGATCGCCTCGATCAGCGCGTCACGCGCGGCCTCGCTCTTCGCCTCGCCGAGCGCGCTCGCCACCTCGGCACGCACGAACCACAGCTCGCGGTCGTTCAGCAGCGCGCCGCGCAGCGCGTGGATCGCCCGCAGCGTCGCGAGCTTCGCGAGTCCCTTCGCCGCCTCGATCCGCCCGATCACCTCGGGCTCGCCGGCCAGCTGCTCGATCAGCGAGCGCTCGCCCGGTGCGAAGTCGAGCGTGCGCAGCACCTTGCCTGCCGGGTCGATCGAGACGAAGAGCGGCTCGCCGGCGAGCGCGAACACGAAGGCGTGCGTCGCGTCCACGACTTCGCGCTCGTACCGCTCGAGGCCGTGCTCGGTCATGAAGCCGATCTCGATCGGCGTGCGGTAGATCGACGTGAGGTCGTCCGGCTTCTGGGTCTGCGTCAGCGACACCGTGGCGAGCCGGCGTTCGGCGTCCCATTCGTAGGTCGCCTTGAAGTCGGGGTGGCCGCCCTTCCACACCCACTGCGCGAAGAACCAGTCCATGTTGCGGCCGGTGGCCTCCTCAATCGCACGCTGGAAGTCATGCGTGAGCACGTCGCGCTCGCGGTGGCGCACGACGTAGTGGTGGATCGCGCGCCACCACAAATCGTCGCCGAGGTTCGCGCGCAGCATGTCGAGCACCACGGACCCGCGTTCGTAGAGGTGACTGTCGAAGATGTCGATCGGCGCGCGGTAGACGTTGGCAACGAGCGGTCGGCGGTACGCGTCGCGGTCCTCGTCGAGGTAGTGCTGGGCCTTCGTGTAGACGTCGTAGCGGAAGGCGTCCCACCCCCGCAGGTGCTCGACGAACAGGGCGTCGAAGTAGGTGGCGAAGCTCTCGTTCAGCCAGCCGTGCGACCACTCGCGACAGGTGAGCAGATCGCCGAACCACTGATGGGCCAGCTCATGTGCGGCGATCGAGTCGCATTCCTGGTCCATGTCCGGGTGCGCGCGCTCGTCGTGCAGGTAGCTGTCGACCATCGTCGTGGCCGAGGTGTTCTCCATGCCGCCGAAGATGAAGTCGGCGATCGAGACGGTCGCGTACTTCGCCCACGGATACGGCACGCCGATCTTGTCGGCGAAGAAGGTCACCATCTCGGGCGTGCGACCCCACGCCCGCTGCATGTCCTCGGCCGAGCCCTTTCGCCCGTAGTACTGGACGCGCACGCCACCGGCGCGGTCTTCGACCACGTCGAACAAGCCTGCGGCCAGCGTGATCAGGTACGCCGGATGCGGGATCTCCTGCGTCCAGTGGAACGTCGCGCGCCGTCGCCGCGCGTCCTCATCGACCGCCTGTAGCCGGCCGTTCGAGACGACGGTCCAACCGCGCGGCACGGTGGCGATCACCTCGCTCGTGAACTTCTCGCCCGGGAAATCGAGACACGGGAAGTAGTACGGGCTGTCCACGGCCTGCCCCTGCGTCCAGATCTGCGTGGGGCGGTCGGGATAGCCGGGGTCCGGCGCGTTGAAGTACAGCCCGCGGCGCGGCCGGCAGCTGTAGCGCACGACGAGCGTGATCGCCTCGCCGACCGCGCGCTCGTCGCCGAGCTGCACGCGCAGCTCGCGGTCGCGCGTGCTGAACGCGAGCGACTGCCCGTCCTCACCGGTGACGGACTCGATGTCCAGCTCGATCGCGTCGAAGACCGCCTCCGAGAGGCCGTCGCGGCGCGGGTGAAAACGCGTGGTCGCGACCCCGTGCACGAGGCGACGCCGCAGGTCGAACTCGAACTGGAGCCGGAGGTGTTCGACCTTGAACGGGCGGTCACGGCCCCAGACCGGACGGTCGCCCGGGAGTTCGAAGCGCTTCGGCGGCGGGCTCGCCGTCGTGGGCTGAAGCGCGTGGCACTGCTCGAACTCGGTCATCCCGCTGCTCCCTCTCGGCTCAGCTGCCCGCCGGCCGCCGTCTGCGTTTACCCGCGCGCGTGCGATCCGGGTCGCCGTGCGCCCCGGGCGACCCGTGCGTCACGCCGCCGGGAACCCGGTCGCGGCCTTGATCTGCGTGATCTGCCCCGTGTGATCGCCGTCGTGCACGCGCTGGAAGAGGAACCACGCGCGGCAGTTCAACTGGCCGAAACGCGCGTGCGGCGCGGTCAGCTCGTAGTGCGGCGCCGCCGGCAGGCGGGTCGCGACGGACGCGAAGTCGATCGAGTGCGCGATGAACTGGCGTCGCAGCTCGTCGAACGCCGCCGGCGCCTGCGCGGGCTGCTCGCCCGCGCGCGTACGTCGGCCCTCGGTGTTGCCGGCCGCGAGCCCCTCGATCACGCGCAGCACGTCTCGCGACGCGTTCAGCGCGTGGCGCACCACCTCTTCGATGCTCCATTCCGCAGCGGCAGGCTTCCACGCGGCCTGGGCCGCGCTGAGCGCGGCGATCGCGTCGAGCAGGTCGGCGCGCGTGCGGACAACCGGCGGCCAGGCGCCGAGCCAGTCCAGCCGCTCGGCCTCAGCAGCGATGCCCGCGCCGATCGCGAGATCGCGGTCGGCAGGCGAAGGCGCACCGGAGGTCACGCGCCCGCCCCGCCGCCGGTCACGCGCCGGGTGGCGCGTGCGAAGCGAGCGCGGTGATCGGCGCCGCCGCGGAGCACCAGGTCCGCCTGCGCCTCCAGCTCGGCCGCCGCGCTGCCCGTCGCGGCGTCGATCACGCGCTTGGCCCACGCCGCCGCCAGCGGCGAGCCCTCCGTGATCTGCTCCGCCAGCTCGTCCACCGCTGCAGCCAGCGCGTCGTTCCCGACGACGCGGTTCGCCAGCCCGATGCGCGCCGCCTCCGCCGCGTCGACGACGCGCGAGGTGTAGATCAGCTCCTTCGCCAGCGCGTTGCCGACGAGCACGGCCAGCCCCGCCGCGCCGACCACGAGCCCGTAGTCGGCGCCCGGGAAGCGGAAGCGCGTGCGCTCGGTGACCACGCGGATGTCGCACGCGCAGGCCAGCAGCGCGCCGGCGCCGTATGCCGGTCCGTCGACGGCGGCGATCGTCGGCTTCGGCGACGCGCCCACGCGCGCCGCGGCCTCGGACGACGGGTTGAAGCGCCGCTCGCCCGCCTCGTACGAGGCGTTCGACTCGGTCATGTCGGCGCCGGCGCTGAACGCGCCGGCGGCGCCCTCGACCACGATCACGCGCACGTCGCCGGCGGCGTCGAGCTGCTCCATCGCCTCGTGGATCTGCGCGGCCATGGCCGCGCTGATCGCGTTCCGCTTGTCCGGCCGGTTGAGGCGCATGCGGCCGACGCCATCGGCTACGCCGACGATGATCAGGGGGTCGGACATCGGGTTCCCTTCGTGCCGCGATTCGCCCCGGCTAGCGGACGATCCCGTCGGCGCGCAGCGTGGCGATTTCGTCCGCCGAGTATCCGACACTGCCGAGAATGGCGTCAGTGTCGCGCCCGAGCGGCGGTGCGGCGGACTGCGCGGCCGGCGGCGTCTCGCTCATCTTCCACGGCGGCGCGAGCATCGTCTGGGGTCCGGTGAGGTCGTGCTCGAGGTGCACGAGGTAGTCGTTTGCGAGCACCTGCGGATGCGTTTCGAGCTCCTGCGCGAAGTAGACGGGGCTCACCGGCACGCCGCCCTGCTCGAAGCGCTGCTCCCAGTACGCGGTCGTGTGCGCCCGGATCATCGCCTCCACCCGCTCGGTCAGCGCAAGGTCGATGCGCTGCTGCTCGGGGTCGCCGGCGTTGTAGCCGGGTTCGTCGCGGTTGTGCTCCACGGCGAGCACCGCGCGCACCTTCGCGCGCAGTGACGCCGACAGCGCGCCGATCGCGAACGCTCCGTCCTGCGTGAGATACGAGCGGTAGTAGATGTTCCCCCCCGCGCCCGCGCGCAGGATGCCGTCACGCTGCTTGAGGAAGTCGGCGTACGACGTCCCGGACGCGCGCGCGGCCGTCAGCGCCTCCATGAACGACGCCTTCTGCGCGGCGTCCGCCGCGGGGAGGGACATCACCTGGCCCTGCTGCAGGTTGAGCGCGTTGATCAGGAGCGAGGTCTCGACCTGCTGCCCCTGTCCGGTCATCGCGCGGTGGAAGAGCGCCGCGCACGTGCCGATCGCGATCGCGTAGGCGGTGGTGAAATCGGCGAACGCCGGGGGGACGACCGGCGTCCCCTTCTCGTCGACCTTGCCCACGCTCGACATCAGCCCGGACGCCGCCTGCACCACGATGTCGTACCCCGGGCGGTTCGCCCATGGTCCGGCACGGCCGAACGCGGTGTTGTCGACGTAGACGAGGTCGGGCTTCAACGGCCGCAACGTGTCGTAGTCGATGTGCAGGCGCGCGGCGACGTCCGGCCGGTAGTTGATCACGACCACGTCCATCTCGCGGACGAGGCGGTGGATCGCCTGCTGCGCCTTCGGCTGCGCCACGTCGATCGCCAGCGAGCGCTTGCCCCGGTTCAGCGCCTGGAACACCTTCGACTCGAGCGGCACGAACTGGCCCTGCAGCCGCCACGGCTCACCCTGCGGCGGTTCCACCTTGATCACCTCGGCTCCGAGGTCGGAGAGCATCTGGCAGCTCATCGGCCCCGCGATGATCTGCGTGAACTCGAGGATCCTCACGCCGTTCAGCGGACCAGATGCCATGGTGGTGCCCTTCGCCTCCGGGCCGGCGGACCGGTGCTCGCCGACCGCGGGCACGCTAGCACCGAGCGTGGCGCGCGCGGGGCGCGGGGCGGGTGCAGTGTGCCGATCGCGTTCCGTGCGCGGACGTCAGGCGATCACGCCGCGCTCCCGGAAGGCAGCGATCTCGGCGTCGCTGTAGCCGGCGCGCCGCACGTATTCGTCGCTGTCGCGGCCGAGCGGGGGCGAGGCGCCCTGCGCCGCGAGCGGCGTCTTCGAGAAGCCGAGGATCGGCCCCACCTGCCGCTGTGGCCCGCTGAGGTCGTGCTCGAGCTCGACGATCATGCCGTTCGCCTGCACCTGCGGGTCGTCGAGCATGTCCTCCGCGAAGTGCACCGGGCCGGCGGGCACGCCGTCGCGATCGAAGATCGCCATCCACTCGTCGGTCGTCTTCGAGCGCAGCGTCGTCTCGACCGCGGCGACCGCGGCGCTCGCGTTCGCGCGCCATGCAGCGTCCATGGGGTTGAACTTCGGATCGGCGATGCCGAGGAACTCCGTGCCGACCGCCTGCCGGACCTTCGCCCAGAGCGACGGGGAGAGTGCGCCGATCGCGATCGCGCCGTCCTTCGTGGCGTACGGGCGGTAGTAGATGTTCCCGGCAAGCAGCGTGCGCGTCGGGTCGTAGGCGTCGAGTACCTCGGGATACGACACGCCCTGCGCCTGGAGCGCGTGCACACGCTCCATCCGCGGGCCCACCGTGGCATCCGCGGCGGGGAGGTCGAAGACGGCCGCCCCCTGGAACGAGAGCGCGGTGTGGAGCAGGCTCGACGAGATCAGCTGACCCTCGCCTCTGCGCTGCCGATGAAAGAGCGCGGCGCACACGCCCCACGCGATGGCCAGGCCGGTGCCGTAGTCCGCGATCGCGGTGGAGCGGATCATGGCCGGCGCGCCCTGGGCATCGACCTTGCCCTCGCCCGCCATCAACCCGGACACCGCCTGGGCCACGATGTCGTACCCGGGGCGGTGGGCCCAGGGCCCACGCCGGCCGAACGCCGTGTTGTCCACGTAGATCAGATCGGGCCGGATCGCGCTCAGCGTGTCGTAGTCGATGTGCAGCCGCGCGGGCACGTCCGGCCGGTAGTTCACGACAACGACGTCGATCTGCGGAATCAGCCGGTGCACGATCGCCTGCGCTTCGGGGTCCTGGAGCGCGAGCACCAGCGATCGCTTGCCGCGGTTGAGCGACTGGAAGAACTTCGCCTCCCCTGGCATGAACTGGGAGAACTGTCGCCAGGGTTCGCCCTCCGGCGGCTCGACCTTGATCACCTCGGCGCCCATGTCCGCCAGGTGCTGGCAGGCAATCGGCCCCGCGATGATCTGCGTGAACTCCAGCACGGTGATGCCGTCGAGTGGTCCGGATGCCACAGCCCTGCCCTTCAACTCGAACACGCGAAGCGGAGGCCATCCTAGAACGCCGACCGCCGTTCCGTTCGTAGCGAGCCGCCGCTGTTGCTACCCGCCGGCTGCCCTTCGCGGACGGGGCCTCGTTGGCCAGGGACAGCCGCCGCCGCAGGCTGTGCCACCCACGAGCAGGTTTCCACCTGCTGGTCGCCTCCGCCGGTCGCGTGTCGCCGAACGTCGGGCGTGCAGACGCGCCGGCGCAGGCCGTGCCAC
>JBBDXH010000151.1:0-3005 GCA_040902395.1 Dehalococcoidia bacterium | reverse complement strand
CTCGGCATCGGCGCGACGGTCGCGATTTTCAGCGCGGTGTATGCCGTGCTCCTTGCGCCGCTCCCCTACCCGGATCCCGACGCGCTGGTCGTGCCGGTCTCGACGAACGCGGCGCGCGGATTCGAGCGCGCCAGCGTCCCGTACGCCGATTACCTCGACTGGCGCGAGCAGCGCGACATCTTCACCCACGTTGCCGTATGGCAGCCGACCGCGGTTGACGTCGCGGGCAGCACGGCGATGCCCGAGCGCGTCGAGGCCGCGGAGGTTGGTGAGGCGTTCTTCGATGTCCTGGGCGTCCGCCCCATGGTCGGCCGGACCTTCGAGGCGGCCGATCATGATGTGAAGAGCGCGCGTGTGGCGGTCATCAGCAATGGCCTGTGGCAGCGCACGCTGGGCCGTGTGCCCGACGTGCTCGATCGCGATCTGCGGATAGCCGGCGTGCCGGTCCGTATCGTCGGCGTGCTGCCGCCCGATTCGATGTGGCCAGCCGAGCAGCAGATCTGGCTGCCCCTGCGGCCGGCGCAGTTCCGCGAGGACACGCGGTCGCGGCGCGATAACTTCATCTTCCAGGCCATCGCGCGCCTGGCCCCTGGCGTAACGATTGCGGCTGGACGCACGCGTGTTGCCGCGATCGCCGCGCGCGTGGCGCAGGACCATCCCGAATCGCGAAAGTCGTGGAGCAGCAGTCTGGTCCCCATGCGTGACTACTTCGTCGAGCGCGAGCTGCGCGACGCGCTGCTCGTCCTGCTCACCGCCGTCGGTGTCGTGCTGCTCATCGTGTGCGTGAACATAGCCAACCTGCTGCTCGCGCGCGGGATCGTGCGCGGGCGCGAGCTCGCGGTACGGACCGCGCTCGGCGCGAGCCGGGTACGGCTGGTGCGGCAGCTCCTCATCGAGAGTCTGCTGCTCGCCGCAGCCGGCGGCGCGCTCGGCGTCGCCGTCGGCGCCCCGCTCATGAGCGCGCTGCGGCGCCTTGCACCCGAGGGGGTCCCGTTCGTCGCCGCGATGACGTTGAACATACCGGCGCTCGCCGCTGCGGCCGCCCTGACGCTCGGGTCGGTCGTGCTGTTCGGCATCCTCCCGGCGGTCGCCGGTTCGCGCCAGTCGCCCGTCGCGGCGATGCGCGAAGGATCCGCCGGCACCGGGGCGGGGACCGCGACAGTTCGCCTTCGTGACGCGCTCGTTGTCGCCGAGATTGCGATGGCGGTCATGCTGATGGTGTGCGCCGGCTTGCTGATCCGCAGCTTCACGAAGATCGTGAATCGCGATCCCGGCGTCGCCGTCGACCGCGTGCTCGCTGCGCGCGTGTCGCTGCCGAGGGCGCGCTACCCGAAGGACGACGATGCGACTCGGTTCTTCGAGAGGCTCACGCGGGAGCTCGCCGCGCAGCCCGGAATCGCCTCCGCGTCCGCCACATCGTACCTGCCTGCGGGCGGGGGCGGCTTCGGCCTCGGCCGCGTGTTCCTGAAGGAAGGACAGCCGGAGCCCCCGGCCACCACGGACTACGAAGCCAACTGGAACGTCATCACCCCCGATTACTTTCGGACACTCGGCATTCCGCTGGTGCGCGGCCGCACGTTCACCGATCGCGACACGGCGTCGAGCCCGCCGGTGATCGTCGTCAACGAAACGTTCGCACGCCGAATGTTCCGCGCCGGCGATGCCATCGGCCACCGCATCCGCTCGTGGCGCGACGAGAACCTGCTGCGCGAGATCGTCGGCGTCGTCGCCGATGTCCGCTACTACGGTCTGGGCGACGCCGACCGCGCGCTCGTGTACGTGCCGCATCGGCAGAACGCCTGGGGGGTTATGGTGGTCGCGGCGCGAACGACGGGCAATCCCGCGGATTTCGCGCGAGCGATGCGCGAGGCGGTGGCGCGAATTGATCCGAACCTGGCCGTGGGCCGGCTGGGCACGCTTGCGGAGTTCGCACGAGCGTCGGTCGCGCGGGAGCGATTCAGCGCGGCGCTGCTTGGCGCATTTGCCGCACTGTCTATCCTCCTCGCGTCGGTGGGGATTTACGGCGTCATGGCGTACGTCGTCGCGCGGCGAAGCCGCGAGCTCGGACTGCGGGCCGCGCTGGGCGCCAGCCCGCGGGCGCTTTTTGCGCAAGTCGCCGGGCGCGGTCTCGTGCTCACGGCGATCGGTGGCACGATTGGCCTGGCGGGCGCGCTGGCCGCCGGCCGGCTCCTCTCGGGTCTCCTCTTCGACACTGCTGCCGCCGATCCGCTGACCATCGGCGCGGTCGCGGTGCTGCTACCGGCGATTACACTCGCCGCGTGCGCCGTGCCCGCTCGTCGTGCCGCGCGCGTCGATCCTATCGCGACACTCCGGGCAGAGTGATGGCGGCCGCCAATGGCTGCCGCGTGTGTTGCCGGCTGCTTCGGCTTGATGTCGCTCGTCGGCACCACTACGCCGCTGGCGTCAAGCCATCCTCCCCCAACGGGACTCCACGCGCCCGACGGAGGGCCGCTTCGACCGTCAGGACAAGGTTGACGTCACCGATGCTCTGATGGACCTCGGCACGCTCCGGTCGCGGAGGACATCGTCTGCGATGCCCCAGATAAAGTTCGCGATCCAATTCAGCTGCCCATGTTCCATATCACTCGCCACTCGTCAGCAGGTTCTTGACTCGCACTGTTCCGTACCGTTGCCCGTCGGACAAATCTTCGGAGTACAGGATCTCGGCGCCTGCGACCTGGGCGGCTTGGACCACCAGCGCGTCCCAGAACGAGAGCTGGTACCGCGCTTCCAACTCGAGCGCCTCCAGAATTGAGTCGCCTCCGTTCACGACCACCTGCCATGCGAGGTAGTCAGAAATGACGTCACGAGTGGCCTTCGCGTCCAGAGCGTTGATCGATTACCCCGTCGAGGCCGAAGGCCGACGCGGGCTCAGTGGTGGACGGGACTCGCACAGTGTCGGCAGCAGATCAGTGGCCTCGCGGAGGCCGCATGGCCGACGCGGGCGTGGCGTGGACGGGACTCGCACTGTCTGGCGCGGCGCA
>JBBDXH010000150.1:8957-20908 GCA_040902395.1 Dehalococcoidia bacterium | reverse complement strand
GTCCTTCTGCAGAGCCGGAAGGACTCCCGATCTGCCTGGGCGCTCCGCACTTGCGCGGGCATCGCTCCGGCGAGCGCGCTGGAGATTGTGGCGCCGGGCAGTCGCCGGACCGCCCCGCCCGCCTCGCGTTCGTCCCGAGTGAGTGATGGGCGGGTGGGTACGCGTGCGCCGAGGGACGCGCGGCCGTTGAGCCGCGAGTCAGGGCGTGGCGCCGGCGATGCGCAGCAGCAGCGCGCGGATGCCCGGGTTGCTTCGCACCGCCTCGGTCAGCTGATCGATCTCCGCCTCGCCGATCATCATCGGCGAGCGCTGGAAGCGCCCGTCGTGGCTGAAGTGGCAGAAGCGCAGCCCGGCTGTGCCGGCGGCCGCACCTTCGTCGTAGCGCATCAGCTGGATCGCCGGGCTCGTGTACTGCCCAGCGAAGCGGGCCTCCTCGATGATCTGGCCGCCGCCCCAGTGCATGTGGAACGGACGAGGGAGCGAGGCGTCGGTCATCAGCGTGCCCTCCGAGCTTCACCGCGCGGCGAGCGACCGCCCACGACGACACGATCATGCGCCGCGCCGTCGAGCGGGACGGTGCGGCGCATGTCGTGAGGGACGGCGAGCGCTACGTCTGCGGTCGCGGCGTGGCGGACGGGCGGGTGCCGGGCGAGCGGTCGCGGAAGCGCTCGAACGCGCCGCCGATGCCCGCGCGCAGCGCGTCCTCCAACGAGAGGCGCTGCACCGCCAGGCTCTGCTCGGTCCCCTCGCGCGTGATGTCAACGGTGTACTGCTCACCCCCAGTGATCGCGGCGAGCGCGCTGCGCAGCTCGTCGACGGTCGCGACCGCCGTGCCGTTCACGGCACGCACGGTGTCGCCGACTCTCACGTCTGCGTCGGCGGCGGGACCGCCGGGGAGCACGGTCTGCACTACGACGGCGCCGTCCTGCTCGGCGACGTTGACGCCGAGATAGGTGCGGCTGAGCTGCTCCGGCAGGACGCCGGACTGCGCGAAGCCGCGGAGCGCCGGGAGCGCGTCGGCGAGCGCCGAAGCGCGCGGCGCCGCCACGTCGTTTCCGTCCTGATCGCGAAACTCGCCGACGACCACCGCGACGGCGGCGACGGAGACGAGGATCGCCGCCACCCCGTAGAGCACTGGGAGCACCACCCTGCTGTAGACGTTCACCTGGCAACCTCCGGAGCGGTGGGAGCGCTCGACACGACATGGTTGGACGGACCGCGGACGGGGAGAGCGACCGTGAACACGGTCCCCGCATCCGCGTCCGACTCGACGGCGACGCGCCCGTCGTGAGCCTGCACGAGTTCGCGCACGATCGCCAGGCCGAGGCCCTTGTGCCGATCGTTACTGCGCGACCCGTCTGCCTGGTAGAAGCGCTCGAAGAGGAACGGCAGGTGCTCGGGCGGGATCGGTGCGCCGCTGTTGTGCACCTCGATCGCTACCTGGCCGTCCTGGCGGTAGGTGCGGATCAGCACCTCGCTGACCGGCGGCGCGTAGCGCAGCGCGTTGTCGGTGAGGTTCGCCAGGATCTGCTCCACGCGCCGGGCGTCGGCGCGCAGCTGACCACCGGCGAGCGCCTGGCGGATCGTCACGCCGCGGTCCTCGGCCTGGAAGCGCAGCCGCCGCGCGGTGTCGGCCACGATCGCGTCGATGTCGACGTCGTCGAGCGTGAGCTGAAGCGTGCCTGACTCGATCTCCGAGAGATACAGCAGGTCGTCGACCAGCACGCGGATGCGCTCGGCCTCCTCGTACACGGCGCCCGCCATCTCCTGGTACTCGGCCGGCTCGGTGGCAAGACCGTCAACCATCGCCTGCGCGAACCCGCGGATCGAGGTGAGCGGGGTCTTCAGCTCATGCGAGACGTTCGCCAGCAGGTCCCGCATCGCGCGGTTGCTGCGGCTGACCTGCGCCGACATCTGGTTGAACGCGCGCGCGAGCGTGCCGATCTCGTCGTCGCCCTCGCCCTCCACGCGCTGCTGGAGATCGCCGCGCGACATCGCCTCCGAGGCCCGCGTCATCTGTGCGATCGGGTTCGTGATGCGCGAGGCGAGCAGGCTGGCGACGATCACCGCGACCAGCGCCGCGCCGCCGCCGGCGAGCGCGAGCCGCGGCAGCAGCGCGGCCCACGCTGACGTCACGTCCTGCGCGGGTACGGCGATCACGAGGCGGAGCGAGCGAGCGGTGGCGAGCGAGCCATCGTCCGAGCGGATCGTCGGCGTGAACAGGTACAGGTCCTCGCCGCCCGTTGTCATGCGCACGGCGCGGAACGAACTCATCTGTTCGCCGGAGTCGGGTGTGCGCGTGACCGTGAGGTCGGGCACGGCGAGCTGTGCGCCGATCATGCGCTTGTCCGGCGCGGTGTCCACGATCACGCGGTCCGCCGGGTCCACCAGCAGCACGCGGATGTCGTAGTAGCGCGCGACCTGCTCGAGGTCCTGGCGGATGAGCTCGCGCGGCCAACCGGCGAGCTCGAGCGTTGTCACGCGCCGCGCGAGCGGGTCGACGAGCAGGCCGATGCGCTGCTGGGCGGCCTCGACCTGCTGCTCGCGCAGCAGCCACACCGACGCGAGCGCCGAGAGGAAGAGGCTGAGCGCGATGACGACGGCAAAGCCGGCGAGCAATCGAACACGGAAGCTACGTAGCATCACCTGCCGGGACCAGCTTGTACCCCACGCCCCAGACGGTCTCGATGCGCGGGCGACCGGCCTTCAGCTTCTCCCGCAGCCACGCCACGTGGACGTCGATCGTCCGGGCATCGCCGTAGAAGTCCGCGCCCCACACCATGGACAGCAACCGCTCACGGTCCAGCGCGACGTTGGGGTGGCGGAGGAACGCGTCGAGCAGATCGAACTCGCGCTGTCGCATGCGCACGCGGTCGCCCGCGACGGTCACGTCCCGGCTGACGGGATCGAGCGTGATGTCGTCCACGGTCACCGCGTGGGGAGCGTCGTCGCGGCGAGGTGTGCGGTCCCAGTCGCGCCGCCGCAGCGCTGCCTTGATGCGAGCCACGACCTCGCGGGGGTTGAAGGGCTTCGTGATGTAGTCGTCTGCGCCCATCTCGAGGCCGACGATCTTGTCGACGTCCTCGGAGCGAGCGGTGAGCATGATCACGGGGACATCGGACTCGCGGCGGATCTCGTTGCAGACCTCGAAGCCGCCGAGCTCGGGCATCATCAGGTCGAGGAGCACGAGATCCGGGTGGTCGCTGCGGAAGCGCTCGAGCGCCTCTCGGCCGTCACGCGCGGTCACGATCTCGTAGCCCTCCCCGCGAAGGTAGAGGCGGAGCAGCTTGATGATGTTCTGCTCGTCGTCGGCTACGAGGATCTTCGCGGGCATGTGTGCGGGGGCTTCCTGAGTATGGTCGGGGCCGGCCCGTCCCTCCGAAGAAGGACCACCGTCGTTCGCAACCGCTCCCACCACTGTTTGTTTCACGAACCACGCCGGTTGGGCGCGGCCCCTTCCATGGAGAGATGATCCATCTCAGCCATTGGCTGGCCGCAATCCAAGTGTAAACAGTGTGTGATCGTGTCGGAGGCGATGGGCGTGGGCGAAGCGCCTGCGTTCCACTCAGCGCTGATCCGCGCCCTGCGAAGGGTCTCGCCGCCGCCGGGACAGCGCAGCAGCGAATGGCCGAGCGAACGATGGGCCGGTCTGCGCGCGAGCGCGGCACCGGCGAAGCGCGAGGCGACGTGCGCGTGGGAAAGGGACAGGCGCGCGGCGCGTCGAGCGCGCCGCAGATACGCCGCGGCGCGTGTGGCGTGCCGGAGGCGTGGCCGGCCCGGCCGGGTTGGGCCGGCCGCTAGCCGGCGCGCTTCTGCGCCTTCAGCGTGCGCAGTTGCTCGGCCAGTCCGCGCGTGAACGGGCGGATCACCGCGTCGCGGTTCTCGCCCTCGACTGCCTGGACGAGCTCCTCGCGCAGCACGGTGATCGCGCGCGGCGCGTCGATCCCGATCTTCACGCGCTCGCCGTCAATCGACAGCACCCGGATGGTGACCTCGCCTGCGATGACGATGCCCTGTTCGCTCTTACGGGTCAGGATCAGCATTGCGGTTCCTCTATTGCTCCGCGATCTCGCGCCACGTGCACGCGTCGCTCCGCCCCGGCTGTGGGCCGATGGCCGACGCGCACCTGCGCTATCTCAACCATCGGTCGACGGAGTGTCCGTCGACAGTGGTTCGAGCTAGGCGGTCGCAGCGAGTTCGATCGCCTCGAACAGCGGGAACCGAATCGGCATCTCCGAGTCCTGCAGGATGATCTGACGCGCAAGGTGCGTGCGCCGAGAGAAGATCAACGGCGCCAGCAGGTTGGCGGTGATCCCGGATGGATCCTCCCGCAGCGTGACGAGGCAGCGCACGAGCACGTCATCCGGCGATTCGACACCGAGCCCGTCCATGTCCGCCTCGCTCAGCTCGAAGGAGTAATCCGGCATGAAGAGGAACGGCTCGATCAGCGCGAAGACGACCGAAGCGTCGTCCAGCGACTGGAGCCACTCGACGGGCGAGTCCTCTTCGTTGATCAGCACGTAGCGGCGCATGTCCGGGAAGCCGCCCAGCGCGGGCTCCATGGCGTAGATGCGCTCGGGAGCGATCTCGATCGTCTCCTCGGCCCCGTTCAACGTCGTCAGCACCTTCATCTGTATCTCCTCGACGATCTGCCTCCGCCTTAGCGGAGGAAGTCCAGCAGGCTCATGTTGAGTGACTTACCGACCGCGGCGAGCGCGGCCTGGAAAGCAGAATCCCGAATCTGGAGTTGTGCGACGCTGTCCACGAAGTCGGCGTCCTCGAGCTCGCCGATCATCGTCTGGAGCTGGAGATCGTCGTCCTGTAGACGCGCCTCCGTCAGATCCAGGCGGCGCATCTTCGACCCGACGTCGCCGCGGACCTGGAGCACGAGGTCGATCTGCGTGTTGAAGGCCTGTGGGTCTGTCTGCAGGCCGGCCACGTTGTTCGAACGCAGGTTGTCGCGGAACGTGATCAGCGCGTCGAACACGCCGGTGAAGACCTGGTCCCCGGGCACGTTGACGTCCAGCCGCTCGCCTGCGCTGATCTCGCGCTGAATGGCGCCGCTGTCGCCGCTGTAGTTCACGACCGTGGGATTCCCCGCGACGTCAGGGGCAAACGGCGGTGCGGTGGTCTGGTGGCCGGCGAAGATGTAGCGGCCGGCCTGCGACGTGTTTCCGATCGCGGTCGTCTCTTCGATCATGCGGTCAATCTCGAAGGCGATCTGGTTGCGGGATGCGGCATCGAGCGAGGAGTTGCCCGCCTGTACGGAGAGCTCGACCGCGCGCTGGAGCACCGTGTTCACGCTTACGAACGCGGACTCGGTGGTCGCCAGGTCGATGTTCGCGATCTGAATGTTGCGCTGGAACTGTCCCGCGGCGTCCAGCCGCGTCTTCGCGATCATCACCCGGCTCGTGCCATACGGATCGTCCGAGGGGCGGTTGATGCGGCGGCCCGTGCTGACGCGGTCCTGGACCTCCTGCAGCCGCTGCTGGCTGGTGGCGATCTGGTTGAGGAGGCGGCTGCTCAGCCCCGGCGTGCTCACGCGCATGGCTAGATCGTCCTGTTGATCAGCGTGTCGAGCATGTCGTCGATCACCGAGATCACCCGTGCCGCGGCCTGGTAGGCGCGCTGGAACTGGACGATGTTCACCATCTCCTCGTCGAGATTGACGCCGGCCTCGCTCTGCTGGAGCTGGTCGAGTTGCTGGACGGAGAGCGCCTGCGCGTCGGCAAGCGTCTGGGCGTTCTTCGCGTCGACCCCGAGCGATGTGACGAGCGAGTTGTAGAACTCGTCGTACGACTGCGTGGCGCCACCCATGGTCTTCGCCCACTGGAGATCGGCGAGCCCGAGCGCGTTCGAGCCGTCGCCGGCGGCGCCCGCCAACGAGGCCGCACCCACGAGGTCGATGTTGCCGGTCACGGCTGCGTTGACCGCGATGTCGGATGCATCGCTGCCCGTGAAGAAGGCGGTGCCCGTGGTCACCCCGTCACGTGCGAAGCCCGTGGCGTGTGCCGTGTTGACGTCGGCCATGAGTTGCGTCACGACCGCGTTGAAGTCCGCCAGGCGCTGCGGGAGGTCCACGTCTCGCTGGTTGATCAGTCCGCCCAGCTCGCCGGTGGCGGACGAGAGCGCCGCACCGTCGCTCGCCCACTGCACGTCGAGGTAGTTGTTGTTCGCGGCGTTCGTGGCGGTGGTCAGGCCCCTGACGTTGCTGCCGGACACCAGTGAGCGACCGCCGATGGACACCGTCATCGAGCCGGAGGCGGTCTCCGTGTACTGGACGTCGACGAGCCGCGAGAGGCGGTCAATCGAGTGGTCGCGACGGTCGGTGAGATCGCCGGCCGGATCGCCGATGCCGCGCAGGGAGATGATCTGACCGTTGATCGAGGCGATCTGGTCGGCGAGGCCGTTGATCTCGGTCACGGTGGCGGCGACGCGCCGGTTGGCGTCGTCGCGCATCGAGCGCAGCTGGCCGTCGATGCGGGTCGCGGTGAAGCCGAGCGATGTCCCGGCCTGTACGACGGCGGAGCGCATGGCGGACTGCTCGGGGTCGTTGGCCACATCTCGCCACGCGTTGAAGAAGTCGTTCATGGCCTGGCGCAGACCGCTCTCGCCGGGCTCGCCGAGCGAGGTCTCCACGAGCTTCAGGGAGTCCGTCTTCACGGCGTAGTAACCGGCCGCCTGCTCCTGGCCCCGTCGCTGGAAGTCGATGAAGATGTTGCGGATGCGCTCGGTGCCGATCACCTGGACGCCGTTGCCGGGCAGCCCGGGCTGCGACGGATTGCTGGCCGGCACCGAGGCAAGGCGCAGCCGCTGGCGCGAGTAGCCCGGCGTGTTGACGTTCGCGACGTTGTGCGACGCGACGTCGAGCGCCTGCTGCTGCGCGAGCAGCGCACGCATCACCGAGTTCAGGCCGACGGAGAGCGCCACGGTCTCGTCCTACGCCGATCGTTCGAATGCGCGCCGCGTGGGACCGGCCGCGGTCGCGCCGGCGGCGTTGTAGAGCGCACCGGTCAGGGCCGTGCGGAGGTAGCTGATCCAGCGCTCAACGAGTTCGCGGCTGCCGCGGAGCAGCAGCGCGTTGCGCTCGTTCGCCTCGCGCACAGCCTGGGCGCATGCGCGGAGCCCGAGCCCGCACTCCATGAGCACGGACGCCGCCTGGTCGTCGAGCAGCGCCGAGATCGCGCTGAGCGTCGCCCCCTCGCCGTCGATGCCGGTGACCGACGCGATCGCGACCAGCGCGGTCACGCGCTCGGTCTCGAGCGCATTCACGTGCTCGATCAGCGCCTCCTTCTCGTCGACGATGCGCGTGAGCTCGGCGACGTCGCTCGCGACGATCGCGGTCTCCTCGCGGTGCGCCAGCGCGAGCAGCGAGGCGTAGAGCTCGCGCTGTCCGGCGAGCGCCTCGGTCAGCGCCGCGGCGGCTGCGATCAGGCCGAATGGGCCGTCGGTTTCGCGCCCCGCCGTCACGAACCGAAGCCGTTCTCGACGAGCCGCTGGGCGATGCCCTGGGCATCCACGCGGTACATGCCGCTCTCGATCTGCGTCTTGAGCGCGTCGACGCGATCGGCGCGCACGTCATCTTGCCGGCCAACCGCCTGCATGGCGCGGTAGAGCTCCTGGGCCTCCGGCGAGACCGTGACGCGATCGGCGCGGCGAGAGCCGCTCCCATCGCCGCCACGGCGCACAGCCCCGGCATCGCCCCCGGCGGCGCGCCCGAGCTCCGCACCCTGGATGGCCTGTCGCTGGTAGACGTTGGTCGCGTCCTGTGGGCGGATCGGCTGCATGTTCATGCCTTCCTGACTCGGCGCGGGCGGCCTAGCTGGCCAGCTGGTTCGCCGAGCTGAGCATCTGCTCAATCGTGCGATAAGCGTTCAGGTTGAGCGAATAGGCGCGCGAGGTGAGGACCATCATCGTCATCTCCGTCGCGAGGTCGACGTTTGCTGCTTCCAGGAATCCGCTGTGCACCTCACCCATGCCGTCCGCGCCCGGCGCGCCGTCGATCGGCGCCTGCGACCGCTCGGTCTCCACGTAGAGGTTGCGGCCAATCGCGTCGAGGCCGGTGGGCGTAGCGAAGCGGCTGAGCGTGATCTGGCCGATCTGCTCGAGCACACCGCCCGTGGGCGCATCCGGCGGGAGTGCGGCGAGCTCGGCGGCGGTATACAGCCGCACGGCGCTCACGGAACCGTCGCGGCCGATCACCACGTCGTGGGAGTCGGCCGGCACCACCATGTCCGGGTCGATCACGTCGCCGTCGGCGGTCACGAGCCGGCGGTCCGCGTCGAGCGAGAGGTTGCCCGCGCGGGTGTACGCCACCGAGCCATCGTCCTGGCGGACGCGGAAGAAGCCGTCGCCGGCGATCGCCAGGTCGAGCGCTCGGCCGGTCGGCTGAATCGGACCGGATGCGAAGTCGCGCACGACGTTCGTGACGCCGACACCGGCGCTCGTCACGGCGGCGCCGCCGGCCGGCACCTCGCCGTTCAGCACCGCGAGCACCTGCGCACTGTCCAGGATGTCCTGGAAGTGGATCACCGCGCGCTTGTAGCCGGTGGTGCTGACGTTGGCCAGGTTGTTCGCGATCAGGTCGAGCCCGCGCTCGTGCGTGAGCATGCCGCTGAGCGCCGCGTCCAGTGAAGAGGTCATCGGCTACTCACTCTTCCCACGTCCTGCACGGCGGCGCGCAGCGTGTCGTTGATCGTGGTGAACACGTGCTGGCTCGCCTCGAAGGCACGCGAGAGCGACATCAGCTGCGTCGCCGACTCGGCGACCTGGACGTTCGACTCTTCGAGCGTGTGCTGGAGCAGCGTCGAGTCGCCGCCGAGCGTGATCGGCGCGGCCTGGACGCCCGGCACGAGCGTGAACTGCGATGCGCCTGCGCGTACGAGCTCGTCTGCGCCCGCGGTCACGATGCCGAACGAGCCGACGAGCGTCTCGGCGACGTCCGTCGCCGGCAGGCCGTCGGCGTCGATCACGTCGACGACGTCACGCCGGAAGATCTGCCCGGCGCCGTCGATGCGCACGTTGTCCGTGGCGAGCGTGATCGGCTGACCGTTCGTGTCGAGCACGAGCGCCCCGTCTGCGGTCACGAGCTGGTTGGTCTGGGAGCGCTGGAAGTGGCCGTCACGGGTGTAACGGACGCCGTCGGCCGCCTGGACCGTGAAGAAGCCTTCGCCCTGGATCATGGCGTCGAGCGGCTGCCCGGTGCTGCGCGGCGTGCCCGTCTCCAGGGTCACACTGCGCCCATTCACGAACGCGCCGGTGCCGAGGCGGCCGAGCGTGGTCTGGAGCTGGAGCGGTACGGGCACCGGCGCGTTGCCGACGCTGCGTGCGAGCACGCCGGCGAACTCGCGCGCGGCGGCGCGTTCGCCCTTGTAGCCGGTGGTGGTGGCGTTCGCCAGGTTCTCGGCAACCGTCGCCTGCATGCGCAGGCCGGTCACGAGCCCCGAGGCGGCGGTGTAGAGGCTGCGGATCATGACGCCCTCCGGGCAAGCCGTAGCCCGACGAAGAGGGAGAGCCCCATCGCCGCGAGCAGCAGACCCATACGCACGATGTCCGTCATCAGCGTCGGGTCGCCGGTGTTCGGGAGCTGCCCGGGGGCCGTGCCCACGGTCCCGGTGTCGTTCGAGCCGTCCACCGCGCGCTCGCCGACCAGCGAGAAGTAGCCGCCGATGCTGCGCTGCTGCGCTGCCTGCGGGGCGTCGTCCGGCTCCGGCTCAACGGTGAGGATGATCAGGTCGAAGCCGAAGTCCGCGATCGGGGGCAGCTGCCCTTGGAACGTGACGGTGCTCAGCGCCGTGGCGTTGAAGCGGCCGAACGAGATGGCGTCGCCGGACTCGGAGTTCACGAGCCAGCCCTGGTACTGCTCGGCCACGAGCGCCGGCAGCCCGGAGGCCGTCAGCTGGACGATGCCCTCAGAGAAGGTGAGCTCGGCGGAGCCGGTGGCGTCCTCCGGGCCCCAGTTCGAGAGGCTGATGTAGGAGAGGTTCACTTCGGTGGGCACGCCGTTCGCGAGCGCCGGGCGAACACCGCCCGCGATCACGATCAGCGCGGCGGTCGCCAGCGCGACAACCCCGAGCGCGCCGACCGCGAGCAAGCGCGCGGAGCGGTAGGTGACGATGCGGTGCATCACGAGGCGTTCCCGGTCCGAGCGCGCGTCATGCGCACCTCTTCGAGTCCAACGTGGAGCTGGCGGGCGATCGCCCGGTCCGACAGGCCCTCGGCGGCCAGCCGCGCGACGGAGCCGTACAGGTCGGCGGCGGGGTCCGTCCGAGGCTCGACCCGCGCTGCCGCCGCGCGCGGCGCGCCGGAGACGCGGGGGCTCGCGGCACGCGCCGCGAAGTCCAACCCTGCCGAAGCGGTAGCGCGGCGCGCGCCCTGCGCACGGTCGGCGTCGCTGAGCATGGTGCTGAGCGCCTCGCGCTGCTGTGTGAGCTGATCGCGAATCTGGTCCATCGCGCCCTGGAGTTCGCCGACCATGATGCCCGCCTGGCCCGTGGCCAGCCCGGCCACGTGCGCGTCCAGCGGGTCGATGAACGACTGCCGGGCAATCACGTACCCGTGGTAGAAGACGCCCAGTGCGAGCATGATGATCGGGAGCCCGATCGTGATGCTGAGCAGAACGGGAACGCTCACGCGGCCTCTCCTCTGTGGATCCGTTCGATGCCGGCGCGTAGCCGGCTCAACGCCCTGGCGTGCAACTGGCAGACGCGCGACTCAGAGATGCCCAGCACCTTGCTGACCTCGCGCATCGTCAGTTCGTCCTTGTAGTAAAGGGAAAGCACGAGCTGCTCCCTATCGGGTAAACCCCGGATCGCCTGTCCGAGCTCCCCGATCAGCTCCTGCTGCTCCAGCCCGACGGTGATGTCCTGCTGGTCCGGATCGGCCACGGCGATCACGCCGCCGTCGTCTTCGTCGTCGCCGCTGGAGCTGTTGGCATCCAGCGACACCGTCACCCATGACGCGTCGATCAGGTGCTTGCGGTAGGCCTCCACCGCGATCCCGAGCGCGCCCGCCACCTCTTCGTCCGTGGGATCACGGCCGAGGTCGTAGGTCAGCGCCACGATCGCGTGATCCGCGTCCTTCGCCTTCTGCCGCACGGAGCGCGGCAGCCGGTCGAGCGAGCGCAGGGCGTCGATGATCGAGCCCCGAATGCGCGAGATGCCGTACGTCTCGAACTTGACGCCCTTTTCGGGGTCGAAGCGCTCGACCGCCTCGATCAGGCCGATCGTGCCGAACGAGAGGATGTCCTCGTAGTCGATGATGCTCGGCAGGCTGATCGCGAGCCGCCCCATGACGTACTTCACGAGCGGCGCGTACTGGAGAATCAGCTGCTCACGCAGGCCGGCGTCGCGGCGCTTGACGTACCGCGCCCAGAGGTCGGCGTTCAGCGCCTGCCGCTCGCTCGCCGTCTCCGTGACGGCGGCGCCGCGCTTGCGTCCGGGCTGCTGCTTCAACTCTCTAACCATGCCGCACCTTCACTCAGGCTGCCTGGAGTTCGTCGTTGTCCGAGCGAGACCGCACCGGGAGGAGTGATGCCGACGCCGCGGTGTCACCCGCGTCGCCGTTGGTCTTGCTTGTGCCGTCGTGCGGCTCGTTGTCATCTGCGCCTGCGTTGGCGTCTGCCTGTGGCAGGGCCGCCACGGGCGGCGACGTCGCCAGAACCAGCTCACCCAGGTACGCCACGAAGCTCAGCGCCATGAACGCCAGCACCCCGCGCACGAGCGCCACCTCGATCGGATATCCGGCCTGGTTGGACGCCCACGTCACGTACAGGAAGCCCAGCGAGCCGACGATCAGCCCGATGCGCAGGATGGGCATGGTCATCAGGCGACTCCCCGCTGCCGGAAGTCGATCTGCTTGCGGAAGACGAAACGCACCACGCGCTCACGCTCCGCCCGCGGCATGTCCACGAAGCGACAGTGCACGCGGTAGAACGATCGTCGCGGCCCGGG
>JBBDXH010000150.1:0-8939 GCA_040902395.1 Dehalococcoidia bacterium | reverse complement strand
CCCCACCACGGAGATCGCGAGCACGCAGGCGTCGACCTCCTGCGGGTCGTCGTCGAGCGCGAAGATCAGGCGGATGCGCGATCCCACCGGCACCCAGTGCCGCGTGTGCAGCTGCATGCCGCCGCCGCTGAGGTCGAGGACGCGCGCATCCGTCCGCTCCAGCTCGTCGCCGCCTGCGTTCACGCGCGCCGCGTAGCGCGGCGTGATCGTCGTGAGCAGCCGATAGAAGTGGCGGCGTTCGGTCTCATCCGCAGCCACGGGCTGCTCGAGCGCGATCGCGCCTTCTGCCGCGGCGTCCACCGCGCGTACGCGGCTCTCCAGCCGGTAGATACGCCCGCCGTTCTGCACGAACAGCGTGACCGCAGTGCCCGGCAGCGGGCCGTCCCCGCTGGACGGCGCGTCGGCGACGATGCCCTCGTCCGTGATCTCGCGGATGGCGCTCGCGAACGCACTCGTGGGCGCGCCCCCGAGCGGCATCACGTGCAGGACCATCCCCACGCGCAGGTCGATGAAGTCGGGCGCGGTCGTCAAGGCGTCGGTCCTACCCGGCCCGTGAGCCGGCACGCGCGCGGCGCACGCCCGGCATCGCCACAGGGGGCTCCGGCCACTGGCCGGACATGACGGCGCGCGCGAGCATGAGGTTGTCGCCGCCGCGCGGCGCGATGCTCACGCCGTCCGTGTGCGTCGTGTACGCGATGCCGATGCCGGCCTCAACGGCCGTCGAGGCGATCGCACCAAAGGCCGTGGTTTCGTCGCAGCGCGTGATCACGAGCCCCTCGAGTCCGAGCGGCTGGTACGCCCTGGTCACAGCGGCGAGGTCGGCGGCCTGCATGGTCGCCGGCAGCACCAGCAGCGTGTGGCGGCGGTGCGTGGCGTGCATGAAGGCCTCGAGCTCGGTCATGCGGTCGCGGCGTGCGCCGGTGTGACCCGGCGTGTCGACGATCACCACGTCCGATGAGCCCTCGTTCACGAGCGCCTGCAGTTCGCCCGGGGAGTAGCAGATCTGCACCGGGACGCCGGTCGCTACGCCCATCGCGGTGAGCTGCTGCGGACCGCCGGCGCGTCCGACGTCCGTGCCGGCGACGGTCGCGGTCATGGAGTGCGCGCGGATGTCGAGCGCGAGGCGCACGGCGAACGTCGTCTTGCCTGCGCCGGACGGGCCGACGAGCACGATCACGACCGGTCGCCGCGCGAAGTCCACGCGCGGGACGGCGGGCAGCTGCGCTGCGAGCTTGCGCTCGACCGTGCGCAGCATGGACGCCTCGTCGGGGTTGCGGGGCAGCGCCTGGGTCGCCTGTTCGAGCACAGACACCGCGACACTCGCGGTGATGCCGCGCTCGATCAGCCGCGCGCGTGCCTCCGTGAGGGCGCCGGGCGCATCCTCAGCGCCGGTACGCATGCGCTCGAGCGTGAGCTCGCGCAGCATCGTCTTCATCTCGGCCACCTGGTCCACGAGCACGCGGAACTCGGCTGCGCCGATGCCCGACGTCTGTGGGGCTTCCGCGCGCACCGCCGACCACGGAATCGCGCCATCCGGCGCCGTGTCCTGGTCATCGGTGAAGTCGCGCGGCATGGCGGCATTGCGCCTCGGTTCGCCGCGGCCGGCCGGGGCGTTCATCGCCACGAACGGACCGTGATCGCCGGCGAGATCGCCGTCGCGCTCGCCGAAGCCCTCGTCCGCGGCAGCGGCGGGCGACACGCCGGTCAGACCGGACTGCGTGAGCTCGCCGGGCCACACGCCGCGGCCGGCGTATTCGTTCACGAACTCGGGCGCGAGGTCGCGGTCGTCGACATCGGGGTCCTCGCCGGCGATGGCCGCGGCGAGCTCGGCGGCCGACAGCGTCGCCGTGTCGTCTGCGTCGCGAAAGGGGTCGCGGGGTCGCTCGCCGCGTGGCGAGCGAGCGCGCACAGAGTCGTTCGCGCGCTGTGTGGCGGCCTCGGCGCGCGCCGCCGCGAGGCGCGCCGCGAACTGCTGCCGGCGCTCGAGCTCCTCGTCGGTCACGCGCACCACGACCTCCACGTACTCGCGCTCGGGAGCGCCGAAGAGGCCGGGCATGCGCACGTTGCGTGTGGAGACGATCTCGACATCGATGCCGCATTCCTCGCGAATGCGGTCGTACGCGGCGTCACGCGTCGGTGCCTGGTAGCGCTTAAGCCGCAGCATGCACGTCGACCTCCACCATGCCGACGGACTCCACGTCGATCTCGACGGCGATCTCGCTGAAGGCGAGGATCGACAGCATGGGCAGCGAACGCTCGGTCAGGCGGCGCAGCGGCCGGCGGATGCGTCCAGACGTCAGCAGCACAGGCTGGAAGCCGGCGGCGGCCGCGTGCTCGATCTGCTCCGCCGTACGCGCGAGCAGCGTCTGTAGCAGCTGGGGATCGATCAGCAGCGCCATGCCGTTGTCGGTCTTCTGGAGCCCGCTGGCGAGCGTCTGCTCCAGGCGCGGCTGCAGGGTGATCACGTGCAGTTGACCGTCCGGACCGCGGTGCTGCATCGAGATCTGGCGGGCGAGCGCCCCGCGCACCGACTCGGCGAGCAGCTCGACGTCCTTCGTCTGCCGTCCGTGGTCGGCCAGCGTCTCCGCGATCGTGACCAGGTCGCGCACCGAGACGCCCTCGGAGAGCAGCAACTGGAGCACGCCCTGGACCTCGCCCACGGTGAGCACGCCCGGGACGAGCTCCTCGACCACGGTCGGGTACTCGAGCTTGAGGTTGGTCAGCAGTGCCTGCGTGTCCTGCCGCGAGAGCAGCTCGGGGGCGTGGCGGCGTGTCAGCTCGTTGAGGTGGGTGACCAGCACGGACGGGGGGTCGACCACGGTGTAGCCCAGCAGCTCGGCGCGAGACTTGTGCGCCGCGCTGATCCAGCGCGCCGGCAGCCCGAACGCCGGCTCGACGGTCGCCTGCCCCTCGATCTCCTCGGTCGCGAGGCCGGAGTTCATCGCGAGGAACTGGTTCGCGCTGAGTTCGCCGCGCCCAATCTCGATCCCGCGCAGCTTCACCACATAGGTGTTCGCGGCGAGCTGGAGGTTGTCGCGGATGCGAATCATCGGGATCACGATGCCCAGCTCCATCGCCGCCTGGCGCCGCATGATTGTGATGCGGTTCAGGAGGCTGCCTCCACGCTCTTCATCCACGAGGGGGATCAGCCCGTAGCCGACCTCCACCTCGAGCGGGTCCACCTGCAGCATCGAGATCACGGAGTCGACGCTGTGCGACTCTTCCGTCATCTCCGCCTCGACGGCATCGGCCTCTTCGACGGCGTGCGCGCGCTGCTGTGAGCGCACCAGGTATCCCGCGCCTCCCATGATTGCCGCCAGCACGAGGAACGGGGATAGGGGAAGTCCCGGGACGAACCCGAATCCACCCAGTACGACCGCGACGATGAAGAGCACGCGCGGGTTCGAGAACAGCTGTCTGCCCACGTCGCGGCCGAGGTTCCCGTCCGTCGTGCCGCGCGTGACGATCAGGCCGGTCGCGGTGGAGATCAGCAGCGCCGGGATCTGCGAGACGAGGCCGTCACCGATCGTCAGCAGCGCGTACGTGGAGACGGCGTCCCCGGGCGAGAGTCCGCGCTGGAGCACGCCGATCGCGATGCCACCGAGCAGATTGATCGCAACGATGATCAGCGCCGCGATGGCGTCGCCCTTGACGAACTTCGAGGCGCCATCCATCGCCCCGAAGAAGTCGGCTTCGGCCGAGATCTTCTGGCGACGCGCACGCGCCTGCACCTCGTTGATCAGCCCGGCATTGAGATCGGCGTCGATCGACATCTGCTTGCCGGGCATCGCGTCCAGCGTGAAGCGCGCCGCAACCTCGGCGACGCGGCCGGCGCCGTTGGTGATCACGACGAACTGGATCACCATCAGAATCATGAAGATCACGATGCCGACGACCACCGAGCCACCGACCACGAAGTCGCCGAAGGCTTCGATCACGGATCCGGCGTCGCCGTTCAGCAGGATCAGGCGCGTCGAGGCGACGTTGATGGCGAGCCGGAAGAGCGTGATCACCAGCAGCAGCGACGGGAACACGCTGAACTGCAGCACGTCCTGCGTGTACATCGAGATCATCATGATCGTGACGCCGAGCGCGATGTTGAGCACGATGAAGAGCGTCAGCAGCGGGGTCGGCAGGGGGATCACCATCATCACGATGATGAGGATCAGCCCGAACGCCATCGGGATGTCTGAGTGGCGTCCGAGCGCGTTGAGGATGCCGCCGCCCGAGTTGCCTCGAGGGTCCGCCGACCGTGCCTGGGCCATCGTTCGTTCCTTCCGCGGGCGCTACGCCCGGCTCGCGACGCGGCCGGTGCGAAGCCGGTAGACGAAGGCGAGGATCTCGGCCACGGCCTCATAGAGGTCTGGCGTGATCTCGCGGCCGATCGGGATTGCCTTGTAGATCGCGCGCGTGAGCGGGGGGTTCGAGATCACCGGGATGCGGTGCTCGGTCGCCAGCTCACGAATGCGCAGCGCGATCAGCCCGGTGCCCTTGGCCAGTACCACGGGTGCAACGGAGCTGGTGGGGTCGTATTTGATCGCCACCGCGTAATGCGTCGGGTTCACGAGCACCACGTCCGCCCTGGGCACGGCCTCCATGACGCGCGCGAGGAACGAGCGCCGCATGCGCGCCATCTGCGCCTTCACGGCCGGATCGCCGTCGGACTGGCGCGCCTCGTCCTTCACTTCCTGCTTGGTCATGCGCAGCTGACCCATCAGGTCGAAGCGCTGGAAGAGGAAGTCCGCCGCGGCGAGCGCGAGCAGCACCAGCGAGACCGCCAGCACCATCGAGAACGCGATGTCGACGATCAGGCCGAGCGATTCCGCGAGGGAGTAGCGCACGCCGAGCCCCGTGAGCTCGTCCCAGCGACCACGCAACACCATCGTGGCCACGCCGCCGAGTGCGCCGAACTTGAGCAGGCTCTTCGCCAGCTCCACGTACGAGCGCTTGCTCATGAACAGCCGCTTGGCCCCGGCCATCGGCGACATACGGTTCAACTTCGGCGCGAGCGCCCCGCTCGAGAACCGCAACCCGCCCATCTGGCCGACGCCGCCGAGCAGTGCGGCCGCCGCGATTGCCCCGAGCAACGGTGCGAGGATCAGGATCGCCTTCCCGATCAGCACAGTGCTCAGGCCGGCAGTCAGCCCGACGGACAGCGGATCGGCGTCGAGCTGGCGGAAGCCGTCTGTGAGCAGCTGCTCCATGCCGTTCCACATCGCGGCTCCGCCGTAGCGCAGCACGCCGAACGCCGCGAGCATCACGACCGCGCTGTCGAGATCGCGACTGTGGGCGACCTGTCCGCGCTTGCGCGCGTCCTCGAGGCGACGTTGAGTGGGTTCCTCTGTGCGCTGCGCCATCAGCGCAGCTCCGCCGCGCTACGCGGCGTTGACGGGCGGCACGGCGCGACCGCCGCGACCGCTCGATCATCCCGGAAGCACCGCTCCCGCGGTGCGGCCGGCGAACGTCGCGCGACTGCGCCTGCCTGCATGCTCATGCCTGTTTCGGCCATCTCGTGTTCGCGCCTCACGGCGCGAAGAACCCGTTCACGTCGAGCAGCATCCGGCCGAACACGGATCCGATGAACGCCACCAGCACGGGCATCCCCGCGACGAGCACGAGCAGCCCCACGCCGATCTTCAGGGGGAAACCCACGATCAGGATGTTCATCTGGGGCACCGTGCGGCCGACCAGCGCCATCGCGACGTCGGTCAGCAGCAGGGCGCCGACGACCGGCAGCGAGATGCGGACGGCGATCACGAACAACGCCGCGAAGAACGGGATCACGCGATCGCCCGCGATCAGCGAGAGGTCCGCCGTGCCCGGCGGCACCACTTCGAAGCTCTGGAGCAGCCCCTGCACCACGATCAGGTGGCCATTCACGGCGAAGAACACGAGCGTGACGAGCAGCCGATAGAACTGGTCGAGCGTCCCGATCTGCTCGCCACTCGTGGGGTCGAGCACGGCGGCAATGCCGAAGCCCATCTGCACCCCGACGAGCGTGGACCCCATCTCGAGGGCGCGGAACACGAGCATGACCGCGATCCCGATGGTGATGCCGACCAGCACTTCGGACCCGATCAGCGACGCCACCACCAGCAGGCTGCTCGGCATCAGCATCGCCGGCGTGGACTGGAGCGGCAGCACGATCAGCGACAGCAGCACCGCGAGCCCGATCTTGGCCTGCGCCGGGACACCGCGCGCACCGAACAGCGGCAGCGCGACGATCGCCGCGCTGATGCGCGCGAGGATCATCAGGAAGCTCGACGCCCAAGCGGGCGAGATGGAGAACAGTTGATCGAGCATCTAGCGCGCGAGCTGCGGCAGCGTGGCGAACAGCCGCTGCGTGTAGCCCACCATCGTCCCCACCATCCATGGGCCGAGGATGGCCGAGACCGCGAACACCCCGAGGATCTTGGGCACGAACGTGAGCGTGGCCTCGTTGATCTGCGTCATCGCCTGGAAGACCGAGACCAGCATGCCGATCACGAGGCTGACCACGAGGATCGGCGCCGAGATCAGGAGCGCGGTGACCAGTGCTTCTCGGGCGAGGGCGAGCACGAAGGCGTCGTTCATGTGCGGGTGTCTCCCAATGCGGAACCCGTGGCTAGGTGACGAAGCTCGTAACGAGCGAGCCGATGATCAGGCTCCATCCGTCCACCAGCACGAACAGCAGGATCTTGAAGGGCAGCGAAACGACGACCGGCGGCAGCATCATCATGCCCATCGCCAGCAGCGCCGAAGAAACGACGATGTCGATCACCAGGAAGGGCACGAAGATCACGAAGCCCATCTGGAACGCGGTCTTCAACTCACTGAGGATGAAGCCCGGGATGATTACGTAGGTTGGGATTTCGTCGATGTTCGCGGGCTTCGTGTCCTGCGACATGCTCACGAACAGTGCGAGGTCTTTCTCGCGCGTCTGCGCCAGCATGAACTCGCGCACCGGCGCCTCGGCGATGCGCACGGCCTCGCCCTGCGGCAGGTCCCCGGCGAGGTACGGCTGGAGCGCGTCGCGGTTCACCACCGTCCACACGGGCGCCATCACGAACACCGTGAGCAGGAAGGCGATGCCGAGCAGCACCTGGTTCGGGGGCAGCTGCGGCACCCCGATCGCATTCCGCACGAGCGACAGCACGATGATGATGCGGGTGAAGCTCGTGACCATGATCAGCAGCGCCGGCGCGAGCGACAGCACCGTCAGCAGGACCAGCAGCTGCACCCCCGTCGCCGCGCCGGACGGCTGCGTCGACACCTCGGTGCCGAGTCCCACGCCCGGCGTGGTGACCGTGCCGTCCGCCGCCACGCAGCTGGTCGCGAAGACCAGCAGCAGCGGCGCTGCCAGCAGGAACGCCCGCGCAACGCGCCGCGAGGGACGCGAGCTCTGCGTCATCGCCCGTTCCGGCCGGTGGGCGCGTCGAGGCCGAGCCCACGTCGCGCCGTGGCGATCGCGCGCTGGATCTCGTCGATCTGGGTCTCGCGGCTGGTCGCGCGGTCCGTCGGCGCGGGGCGGGCGGCGGCCTCGGCCGCGGCGTTGAGCGCCTCGCGCGAGGCGCGGTTCACCGTCGGGGCGGGCGCCGCGCGGCGCGGCCGCGGGGCCGGCGCCGGCGCGTCCGAGATCATCTCGGCCTGTCCCTGGTAGCCGCTGCGCGCGCGCAGCGCGAGTGCGCTGGCCGGCGTGGCGTCGAACATCGGCTCGGCGGCGGCCCGGCGACCGCGCCCCGCGGCGCCCGGCGCCTGCGGGCGCGACCGCCGCGGCGTGCCGGCGGGCGGGATGCCCGCCACGCGGCGCAGAATGCCGCCGATGGTGCCGGAGAGCCTCCCCCCGCGCTTCGCGCCGTCCGCGTCGTTGCGCGGCCCGGCGTCCACGTCGCGTCCGCCTCGTGGCGCCACGCTGCCGTTCGCTCGCAGCGAGGCCGGCAGCGAACCCATGATCGAGCGGAACGAGCGCGTCTCGCTCTCCGGAGGCTGGAACGCCATCCGCTCCACCTCCTCCGGGTCGTCAATCTCCATGAGCTGGTTGATGCGCTCGGTGGTGACACCGATCAGCACGGCGCGTCCACCCACGCGCACCAGGTGCAGCGCGCGGTTGGGGCCGAGCGAGCGCGTCTCCATGATCTGCAGCTGGCGCGAGCCGGGCGTACCTGCGCTGCCGTTCACGCGCCGCATGTACCAGCGCATGACCACGAACACGCCCCAGATCACGCCCAACACGAGCGCGAGCCGGATGCCGATCTGGAGCCAATCCCAGAGGCCGTAGCTGTTGACGCCACTGCCGGGCGCCGGGGCGATCGCCTCGCCGGCCTCCTGCGCGAACGCGACGCTGCGCGCGACGAACGCGGCCGCCACACCCACACCGAAGGCCATGAGCTTCCGCATCCTGTGTCTCACCTATCGCGCCATGACGTGGACGCGCTTGTGCGCCGACACGATCTCGGTCAGCCGGACGCCGAAGTTCTCGTCCACCACCACCACCTCGCCGCGGGCGATCAGGTGGTCGTTGACCAGGATGTCCACCGGCTCGCCCGCGAGCTTGTTCAGCTCCACCACCGATCCGGGACCCAGCGAGAGGATCTCCTCGACAGACAGCGAGCTGCGTCCGAGCTCAACCGACACGCGCATCTCGACGTCCATCAGCAGCTCGAGCGAGCGCGGCACACGCGCGGTCACGGGCGTCTCACCGATGGTCGGGAAGCGCACCGGGTGCACGTCCACGTCGTCCGGGACGCGGCCGACGGTCGCGGCCGGACGGATCGGCGAGACGTTGCCCGCGTTGAACGCGCGCGCTGCCGGTGCGTCGTCGAGCACGAGCGGCGAGGGCGCTGCCTGCGGAGCGCTGGGCGGCAGTGCGGCATCGAGCCGCACGCCCGCCTGTGCGCGCGCCGGCGCGATCGCGAGCGCCCCTCCGGCGTCGATCAGGGCCCGCCCGTTGGCGTACCGCC
>JBBDXH010000149.1:2257-3022 GCA_040902395.1 Dehalococcoidia bacterium | reverse complement strand
TCGCCCATGGCGGCCGGCGCGGTGTAGGTGAGCTGGACGATCTTGGAGGCGCCGACCGCCACGTCCCCGAGCGGAGTGCGCGTGCCGTCCCAGACAACGGTCTTCCCCAGCGCGTCGTGTATGTGGTACCCGAGGTTCACGGTGTCCGGTCCGCCCCACGGGACGTTGCCGGTGTTGGTGACGGTGACCGGCAGCGTGCGCGTCTCACCGACGTACGGTGGCCGGTCCAGCGCGGCGCTGTACTGCGCGGCGAAGTGGATGGGCGCGACGACGACATCCACGGTCATGGGCACAGTCCCGCCGAGTGACGAGAACCAGCCCACGCCCTCGCGGACCATGTCGATGGTCAGGCGGTAGGTGCCCCCGGTCGCGGGCGCGGTCAGCTTCATCTGGAGCGTGGCCGCAGCGCCGGGCGCGACGTCGCCCACGAGGGGCGTGCGCTCGCCGTCCCAGCGGACGGTGTTGCCGCTCTGGTCGTGCCAGTGGTAGCTGAGGTTGATGGGACTCGCGCCTGTGGAGGTCCACGGCGCCGACCCGGTGTTGGTGACGGTGACCGCGAACGTGTAGCTCTTGCCGAGCAGGAGCGCGTGAATGGTCGACTGCATGAAGCTCGCGCTGTAGGCCGGGTTCACCTGCGCCGCGAACGCCTGGCTCGGCGCGGCCCACTGGACGCCCTCGTTGACCAGGGCGAAGCGCAGGAGGTACGTGCCGGCCTCGGCGGGCGCGCGCACGGTCGCGGTCGTCGCGCGCGATGCCCCCGGCGCT
>JBBDXH010000149.1:0-2247 GCA_040902395.1 Dehalococcoidia bacterium | reverse complement strand
CGGCGCTACGTCGCCCGCGCCGAGCGGGCTGCGTAGGCCGTCCCATACCACGACCGCGCCCTGCGCGGTGTACCAGTGGTACGAAATGGCGACGTCGCCGGCGGCGGGACCGGTGGCGGGCGGGGCGAACGTCTTCCATGTCTCGGTCCCGGTGTTCGTCAATGTGATCGGGACGACCACGTCCATGCCCGCGCCCAGCGTCGCGGGCGGCGAGGCGTTGTAGGTGGCGGAGAACGGGGCGGCCTGACCTGCTGGCGCGCTAGCCGGCGCGGCGAGGGTGACCGCGCTCTGTGCGAAGAGCGCGCATATCAGCAGTAGAGCGAAGGATGTGCGCGCTCGCAGCTCCATATGCCTCACGCTAAGGCGCAACGCGGCTATGGGGCGAGTGTCACCGGCCGCTGGAGGCCTGCGCCGAACCAGCGGACACCCTCTGATACGAGGTCGATCTGGACGAACGCCGCGCCCTCGGGCGGCGTGCCCAGCGCGACCGCGACCGTGACCGTCGCGCCGGGCGCGACGGTCCCTGCGAGCGGAGTCCGCGGGCCGTCCCACACGAGCAGCTGTCCGGCGCTGTCGAACCAGTGCGCCGCGACGTTGAGCGGCGCCGCGGTCGAGACGGTCCAGGTCGCCAGGCCCAGGTTCTTGATGGTCACGCTGACGGTCGGCGCGGCGCGCGAGACGGTGAGCGCGCCGGTGGGCAGCTCGGCGCGGTAGTCGGCGGCGACCAGCAGGGTCGCGTCTCCGGTCGCCACGCCGAGCCCGCTCAGCCACGCGACGCCCTCGCGCACGACGTCGACCCGCACCTTGTAAGAGCCGGCCGCGAGCGGCGCGTCGACGGTGACTTGCGTGTCGAGCTTCGCGCCGGCGGCGAGGTCCTGCGCCAGGATCGTTCGGATGCCGTCCCAGATCACGACGTTCCCGGCGGCGTCGTTCACGTGCGTCGCTACGCGCATCGGCGCGGTACCCGCGCTGTTCCACGCGACGGTCCCGGTGTTGGTCACGCTCACGGGCAGGGTCGCGCGGCCGCCCGGGAGCAGCACCGGGAGCGTCCCGGTCGTGTACGCGGCGACGTACGCGCTACGCACGCTCGCGGTGATGTCGGCCACGGGAACGCCCAGACCCGACAGCCAGGCAATGCCCTCGTGCACGAGATCGAGCCGCAGCGTGTAGGTGCCGGCCGGCTCCGGCGGCAGCACCGGCAGCGACAGCGTCACCGTCGCGCCGGGCGCGACGTCGGCGGCGAGCGCGGCGCGAAGACCGTCCCAGACGACGAGCGAGCCGTCCTTGAGCCAGTGGTACGAGAGGCGCATCGGGGTCGAGCCCGCCGCGGGCCACGCCACGGTCCCGCTGTTTGTCACGCGGACCTCGAGGGCGCCCGCCGTCCCCGAGTCGAACGTCGCCGCCTGCGCCACCGGCGCGTACGTCGCGCCGAAGCCGCTGCCGATGGCGACCGGGATGGCGGCCGGCGTGACGCCCCTGGCGCTGAACGCCGTCACCCCGTCGCGGACGAGATCGAGCCACAGCGTGAACGGCGTGGGGCCGACGGTCCCTGCCGGTAGGGCGGGCGCCGCGATCGATCCGGTCAGCGTCGCCGTCGCGCCCACTGGCAGGTCCGCGGGAAGTGGCATCACGCCGGCCAGGGTCGGCACGGGCTGCCCCGCGGCGTCGAGCCAGCTCCACTCGAGGCGCACCGCGCTCGGGTTGGCCGAGCGCCAGGTGAAGCTCGAGGTGTTCGTGACCGTGACGCGCCCGGTGAACGCAGTCCCGGCCTTCGCGGCCGTGGGCAGCGCCGACGTGTCGTACGTGACGCCGTAGGCCTCCCCGCTCTGCGCGATGGCCTTCTGCGCGTTCACGCGACCGGTGCCGAAGGACTCGTCGTACCCGACCGAGCCGAGATCGTCCGCAGTCGTCCGGATGCGCTCGACGACCTGCGCCGCGGTGAGGCTCGGCTCCGCGCTCCAGATGAGAGCGGCGACGCCGGCCGCGAACGGCGCGGCCTGGCTGGTCCCGCTGAAGACGGCGTACTCGAGCGAAGTGGCGTTGGTCGCGCGCTGGGACAGGTAGGTCGCGTAAGTGGGCGTCGTGCTGACGATGCGCCGGCCCGGCGCGGAGACATCGACGCTCGAGTTACGCGTGGAGAAGAACGCGATGCTGTCGTCGCTGTCCGTGGCGGCGACCGCGAGCACCTCGGGGTACGCCGCGGGGTACTCGAGCTGGTTGAGGCTGAGGCACTTGTCGCCGGTGGTG
>JBBDXH010000148.1:0-21027 GCA_040902395.1 Dehalococcoidia bacterium | reverse complement strand
CGCCAGCGCCGGCTGGCAAGCCGGTGTGCACGACCCGCGCCGACGCCGCGAGTCGACGCCGTTCCGACGCCAGCGCCGGCTGGCAAGCCGGTGTGCACGACCCGCGCCGACGCCGCGAGTCGCCGCCAGCGCCGGTCGGCCGCTCCGACGCCAGCGCCGGCTGGCAAGCCGGTGTGTACGACCACCGCCGACGCCGCTCCGACGCCAGCGCCGGCCGGCAACCCGGTGTGTGCGACCGCCACGCACCGTCTCGTGGCCGCCCGTCAGCCGAGCGGCGAGAAATCCGTCGGGCTCATGAGCCGGTTTTCGATGTGGTGCACCAGCGCGCCGTCCTTCTCGGACTCCGCGCGCGCCTTCTGCCACTCCGGGTCCGCGCCAAACGCCGCCCACGACTTCTGGCGGGAGCCGACGTCCTCGTAGGCGACCATGTACCAGAGCTCGTCGCTGCGTCCGCCGACGGCGTTCGTCCAGTAGCCGATGTTCTTGATGCCGTGGCGCTCGAAGATCGCCGTCGTGTGATCGCGGAAGCGCGCCTGCAGCGCCCCCATCTTGCCGGGCATGGCCGTGTAGATCCGCAGTTCGTAGATCACGTTCGTGCTCCCCTTCGTCGCGTCGACGGACGGTCCGCGACGCCTGATCCCCGCTTGGTACGCGCCCCTGGTTGCGGCCCGGCTACGACGCGGCCGGCGCCGATCCCGCTGCCGCCAGCCGCCGCCGTGCCTCCGCGTAGAGGTCCGGCGGCAGCGGTCCCTTCGCCGCTGCGGCAAGGTTCTCGATCAGGTGATCCGGATTGGCCGTGCCCACGATCGTCGTGTGCAGATCCGGGTGCGTCAGCGTGAAGCGCAGCGTGAACTCCATGCGGCTCATGCCGCCCGGGAGGAGCTCGTCGAGCCGCGCGTGCTCCCAGAGGTCCTTCGGCGCCGGGCCGGCGGCGCCCACCGGGTTCGTCGACCACTGCTTGTCGTCCGACGGCGCGCCGCGCGCGACGCCGCCGCGGATCACCGTGCCCGCGCCGGCACGCGCGGCCGCGGTAATCGCCTGCTCGTGTTCGCGCTGCAGCGCTGAGTACGGGATCTGGAACTCGTCGAAGACGCCCATTGCGATGTGATCCGCGAGGTTCGGCAGCGTGGACGACGCGCCGATGAAGCGCACCTTGCCTTCGCGCTGAAGCGCCTGCAGCTCGTCGAGGCCGCCGTGCTCCTCGAGCTCCGCCCGCGACGGGCTGCCGTGGAACTGCACGAGGTCGAGCCGATCGGTCTTCATGCGCTGCAGGCTCTGCTCGATCGCTGCGCGAATGTTCTCGCGCGTGTAGACGTGGCGCGGGCCGCCCTCCACCTGCTCGACGGCGACGAGGCAGCCGCACTTCGTCGCGAGGAAGTACTCGTCTCGGCGGTGCGAGATGAACCGCCCGATCAGCTCCTCGCTCCGGCCGTAGTCCGGCGAGGTGTCGACGAAATTGATGCCGGCATCGAGCACCGCGTTGAGCACGCGATCGGCCTGCGCGTCGGGAATATCACGGCCACGGGTACCGCCGCGCAGCTCCATCGCGCCGTAGCCGAGCGTCGTCACCTGCACGCCCGTGCGGCCCAGCGCGCGCATCGGCAGATCTGCCATCGGTGCCTCTCCTCGTCGCGTTCGCCCGCGGGCGGTCAGGGTCGTTCGTCCGCTGCTCGGCGCGGCGCGCGCATCGGGAACGGCTCGTACGGGAACCGTGCCAGTGCAGCCTCATCCAGATCGATGCCGAGCCCCGGCGTGCCGGGGAGGGCAATGTAACCGTCGACCACGTCGAACGAAGGCGCGGCGACCTCCCGGCCCCACGGCTCGAGATTCACGAAGTACTCGGTGATCAAGAAGTTCGTGAGCGTCGCCGAGACCTGGAGCGTCGCTGCGAGCCCGACGGTGGTGCTGTTGTAGTTGTGCGGCGAGACCGCGACGAAGTACGGCTCCGCCATCGCCGCGATCTCCTTGAGCTCGAGGATCCCGCCGACGTTGCAGACGTCCGGGTTGATGATGTCGGCGGCCTGCCGCTCGAAGACCTCGCGGAACTCGTGCTTGGTGTACAGCTCCTCGCCGGTGACGACGGGGATGCGAAGCTCGCGCCTGGTCGCGGCCAGCGCGGCGATGTTCTCCGCGAGCACCGGCTCCTCGAACCAGAACGGCGCGAACGGCTCGATCGCGCGCGCGATGCGGATCGCGTGCATCGGCGCAAGCCGGCGGTGCATCTCGACGAGCACATCGACGTCGGGGCCCACGGCCTCGCGCACCGTGCGCACGCGATCCACCGCGACGCGCTCGGCGCCGGCGTCGATGAAGGTGCGCCACGGCCCCGGCACCGGGTCGAACTTCAGCGCGGTGAAGCCGCGCGCCACGACCGCGCGAGCGCTCGCCGCGAGGTCTTCGAGCGAGCCCGGCCGCGCCCAGCCGTTCGCGTACACGCGAACGCGCTCACGGCACGCACCGCCCAGCAGCTCGTACACCGGGACGCCCAGTCGCTTCCCGGCGAGATCCCACATCGCCTGCTCGATGCCGCTGATCGCGGAGTAGTAATCCATGGCGCCGCGCCGCGCCGAGAAGTCGTCGTACATCGCGCGCGTGAACTGCTTGATCTGGCGCGCGTCCCACCCCTCCACGTAGCGCCGGAGCTGGTCGAGGTGCGCGACGACCTGCGTGTCGCGATCCGACTGCGTGTAGCACTCGCCCCAACCGTGCAGACCGTCCGCCGTTTCGAGCCGGACGAACAGCAGGTTCTTGGCCACGGGCGGGTGCACGAGGTAATGGCGGAGCGCCGTGATCTTCATCCGCGCCTCCACGCGTACGCCGACGACTGAAGCACGCGTCGCTAGTGCTGGACGACGGAACCGCCGTCGACGTTGATCGACTGGCCGGTGATCCACGAGCCCTGGTCGCTGCACAGGAAGACGGCCATGTTCGGCACGTCGGCTCCGGCGCTGGGACGGCGCATCGGAATGCTCGCGACCATGTTGCGCCAGCGGTCGCTGTCGCGCGGCACGTCGTCGAGCCGGTTGTTGTCGATGATCCCCGGGCAGATCGTGTTCACGCGGATCCCGTACTGCCCGACCTCGCGCGCCATCACGGACCCGAGCGCCTGGATGGCCGCCTTGCTCGACGCGTACGCGCCGGTGTTCGGCCCGAAGATCTTCCCCGCGATCGACGAGATGTTGAGGATCACGCCGCCCTCCCCCTGGTCGATCAGGCGCTGACCGAAGATCTTCGAGACGAGCATCGTGCCGCGCAGGTTGACGCGCACCACGGTGTCCCAGACGTCGATCGGCATGTCGACCAGCGCCACGCGGTCGGCGCCGCGCGCGGCGGCGGCGTTGTTGATCACGAAGTCGACGCGGCCGAACTCGGCGATCGACTGGTCGAGCAGGCCGCGCACGGCGGCCTCGTCTGAGACGTCGCTGACGACGGGCAGCGCGCGCCGGCCGGCAGCGCGGATCTCATCGGCCACGGACTCGATGTCGCGCCAGCCGGCCGCCTGCTCGTCGGCCGGATAGCGGTCGGGTGGACGTCCGGTGCCCGTGATCACGACATCGCATCCGGCCTGGGCGAAGACGCGCGCCAGCTCGCGTCCGATGCTGCGCATCCGCCCGGCGCCGGTGATCACCGCCACCTTGTCCTGGAGCCCCGTCAGTTCCGCCGCCATTTGTCTCTTCTCCGCGCTACCGGTCGTCCTGTCGCAGAACGACCGCACAGTTTGCGCTGCTCGTGCCGTCCAACGCGCTCACACACTCCCCGTCGAGCGCAACGCGACGGCGTGGAGTCACAACCTTGCGCGCCCACGCGCGGTCGGCGCGGGCGACGCGACGGGGCAGGCCGGATCGGCGCACTTTCGTGCGGCGCTCCAGAAGCCGTCCCGGGGCCGCGTACCGTCGGACCGGGCTACGTCCGCCCGCGCTGGAATTGCTCCTCCATGCCGGCCGGCAGCGCGACGCCGCCGTCCTCGAACGCCTTGCGCACGGCGGCGCCCGGCGGTCCGAAGATGTCGCCCTTGTGGCCCGCCACCCAGTCCTGACTCGCCCGCACCGGCGTGAGCGCACCCTGGAAGTGTGGCGCAACGTGGCGCGCCCAGAGCTCGTACGAGCGGAAGATGCGTTCCTGCGAGCCCGCCCATTCGTGGGCGAGGCCGAGCACCCCGCCGAAGCCACCAGAGAGCTCGATGATCTTCTCGACTGCCTCGATCGCATCGGCCGGCGTGCCGACGATGGCGCCGCCGCGCTCGAGCATGGACTCGATGGTTTCCGCCCCCGGGGCCGTCGGGCGGCCCAGCGTCTTCGCGAAGTACTCGGTGTTGAAAGCAAGCGCGCCGTTGCGCACCTCGTCGATCGCCTGCTGTTTCGACTCGGCGAGGTGGATCGGGATCACGACGCGCCAGTCCTCGCGGCGCACCGTGGTGCCCGCTTCGCGTGCGGCCTCTTCCGCCCAGCCCCAGGCCTCCTGGAGCGAGACGAGCCCGCCGGCCTGGAACGACGCAACCGACAGCATGCCGACGCCGTAGCGGCCGGCGCCCTGCGGACCCGCCGGCGAGAAGCTGTGCGCGACGGCGACCGGGAGGTGCGGCTGCGTGTAGTTCGGCAGCTGGAGACGCGCGTCGCGGAGCGTGAACCAGTCAGTCTCCATGTTCACAGGCTCGCGCGAACGCAGCAGCGCCATGATCGCGGCGAGCGCCTCGTTCATGCGTTGCCGCTGACTGGTCGGCTCGATGCCCATCATGTAGGCGTCCGAAGACAGCGCGCCCGGCCCCACGCCGAGCATCGCGCGTCCGCGCGTCATGTGATCGAGTTGCACCATGCGGTCGGCCACCATCAGCGGGTGGTGGTAGGGCAGGCTCGTCACGCCGGTGCCCAGCATGATCGAGCGGGTACGTGGCGCGGCGGCGGCAATGATCAGTGCCGGGTCGGCGATCAGTTCCCAGCCGGCGCTGTGATGCTCGCCGATCCACGCTTCGTCGAAGCCGAGGCGATCGAGGTGCTCGATCAGTTCGATGTCGCGATCCATGGCGAGCGTGGGGTTCTCGCCCGAGTGGTGGAACGGCGCGAGGAAGATGCCAAACTTCATGCGGGCCGGTCGTTCGGTCACAGGTCAGTCTCCTCACCGTTCGTCCAGAAGCCTCCCGAGCGAGCGCGAAGGCGCCGCCGTCGAAGGGCTCACCCCGCGCCGTCGAAGGGAGCGGCCGCGGACCGCCATTATGCACGGCGCCCCGCACTCCGCTCGGCATCCCGCTTCGGCGCGTGCGAAGGGGGCCGGCTGGCCCCCTCCGCGCCACATCGCCTGCCCCGCCGGAACGGGTTCGGCTACGGCCTGGCGTAGATCATGATCGAGCGGCCGTTGATCTCCCCGCGCTCGAGCGCCTTCACGCCGTCGTTGATCGCGTCGAGGCCGTCGTAGACCCTGGTGGTCATCTTGTCGAGCGGCAGTGCGCCCTGCTTGAACCACTCGACGTACTGCGGGTAGTCCTCGATCGGGTGGCTGGTGCCGCCGAGCGACCCGATCAGCGAGCGCTCGCCGCGATCTCTCCGACCGCGAGCGGCTTGCCGTGCTCAACCAGCACGGCCGCGCGTGTCTGCATTCCGAATCTCCTTCGTGCGCCTGAATACGCAATCGACCACGTGATGGGCGGGCGGAGGCTCGCCCCTGCGCCGGGGCGCGTGAAGGCTGCGCGACGGCACGCGCCGGCGGTGTCGCGCCCGCAAAGCTGCGGGACGGGGTGGGCAACGGGGTGCGTGCGTGCTTTCTTCCGTTCGGCGGACATGCCGGGCTCGCCGGCCTGTGCCGCAGGAAGGTTGACCGGTGGAGACAACTCCACACTTCGATCAAGACGTGCTTGCGCGGCGCGCCTATATCGACCCGGCGTGGTGCGAGCGGATCATCCGCGCACCACTGCGGCGCGAGCAGCAGGCGGACGGGCGAATTCGCTTCTGGGGTATCGTGAGTGAGTTCGGGAATCGCGTATTCCGCGTGGTCACGCTCGAAGATGGCGAAACCGTTCTCACCGCCTTCCCCGACCGCAACTTCCGGCTGAACAGGTGAGGCTGATGAAGCTCAACTACCACCCCGATACTGACTCGCTTTACATTCACCTCAGCCCTCGGCCCGGGGCGGACGCTCAGGAAATCGCGGACGACTTCGTCGTGGACTTCGACGCCGAAGGAAACGTGGTTGGGATTGAGGTTCAGCACGCATCCGAGCGCATCGACCTGACACGCATCGAAACGAGCGGGCTGCCGACGCCCGCACGCGCCGGCTGACCCCGAGAACCACGAGGCCCCGGGCGACGCCCGGGGCCTCGAAGATCGACGGTTGGCGGCGCCGAGGCGGCGGGGCGCCGGGCCGCGACGACCGCTAGTTCACGAGCTTCTTCGCCCCGGCCCACTCCCTCTCGCGCAGCACGTACTTCTGGATCTTGCCCGTGCTCGTCTTCGGCAACTCGCCGAACTCGACGGACTTCGGGCACTTGAAGTGCGTCAGCCGCCCACGCGTGAAGGCGATGATCTCCTCGGCCGTGGCCATGGCGCCGGGCTTGAGCGCGACGAACGCCTTCGGCACCTCGCCCCACTTCTCGTCCGGCACGCCGATGATCGCGACCTCGTGCACGGCCGGGTGCTCGTAGATCGCGTTCTCGACTTCGATGCTCGAGATGTTCTCGCCGCCGCTGATGATCACGTCCTTCGAGCGGTCGCGGAGCTCGATGTACCCGTCCGCGTGCACCACGGCGAGGTCGCCGGAGTGGAACCAGCCGCCGCGCAACGCGGTGGCCGTGGCCTCGGCATCGTCCAGGTAGCCGGCCATCACGTTGTTGCCGCGCATCATCACCTCGCCCATGGTCTCGCCGTCCGCCGGCACGTCTGCCATGGTCTCGGGGTCGGCGACACGGAGATACGTCGAGAAGATGTACGGCACGCCCTGCCGCGACATCAGCTCGGCGCGCTCCTCCAGCGGGAGGTCGCGCCATTCGTCCTGGATCTCGCAGAGCACGTGTGGGCCGTACGTTTCGGTCAGGCCATAGAGGTGCGTGACGTCGATGCCCATCGCATCCATCTTCTTGAGGTCGGCCGGCGACGGCGGCGCGCCGCCGGTGCATACCCGCACCTTCGGGGCGAAGACCACGCCCTGTGCCGCGGGGTCGGCGGCGATCATGCGCAGCACGGTGGGCGCGCCGTTGAAGTTCGTGACGCGCTCCTCCTGGATCAGGCGAATGATGTCGGGCGGGCGCACCGCGCGCAGACAGACGTGCGTCCCGGCCGCACCGGTCACGGCCCACGGCATGCACCAGCCGTTGCAGTGGAACATCGGCAGCGTCCACAGGAACACCGTCTCCGGGCCGAAGCGCAGCGAGGCGATCTCGCCGAGCGCGTTCAGGTACGCGCCGCGGTGCGTGTACATCACGCCCTTCGGCCGGCCGGTCGTGCCCGAGGTGTAGTTGATCGACAGCATCTGGTACTCGTCCGCGACGGTGTTCTCGATCGGGCGCGCGTCCACGCCGGCAATCCACTCGTCGAAGGTCGGTCCCGGCAGGGGCGACGCCGTCAGGCCGGCCTGGCGGTCGAGCACGTTCACCAAGCGCACGTCCGCAGGCAGGCGAGCGAGGTCGACCTGCCCCGCGAGCTCGGGGTCGACGAAGACGAGCTTCGAGCGCGAGTGCTCGATGATGTACGCGACCTCGGCCGCTGCGAGGCGCGTGTTGATCGCGACCAGCGCCGCGCCGGAGAGCGGCACGGCGAATGTGCTCGCCAGGTGCACCGGCACGTTCGGCAGGAGCACGGCGACACGGTCGCCGAGCCCGATGCCGTCGCGCTCGAGCGCGGCGGCGAAGCGGCCGACGAAGTCGGCGAACGCCGCCCAGTCCATGCGCTCGTCACCGTAGACGACGGCTTCCTTCGACGGGAACACGCGCGCCGTGCGCTGCAGCAGCACGAGCGGCGTCAGCGGGTCGCTGAACGCGCCGCGGTGCCGTTCGTCCCCGATGCGCGCCTCCGGACGCACCTGCTGATCGACCATCGCGTCACCTCCTCGCTCGCCGCGCATCGTATCGCGGCGCTCAGACGACCCGCTCGCGCGCGCAGGCGAACACGCGCGCTCGGGCGCGAGCAGTCCGCTCGCCGCGCGAGTCCGTGAGCGGAGCGCACCCGTGCGCTCCGACCGGCGCGCGTGGCGCAGCGCCTGCCGTGCGGTCGGACGGCAAGGGTGCCGTCCGCGCGCCGGACCAGACACCGGCCGTGACCGAGCCGGCGCTCAGCCCGGGAGCGCCGTGATCGGGCGGCACTGGAGCAGGTAGAGCTCGTCGTAGGCGAAGGCACACTCGACGTCGACGGGCCAGCCCATCGCGCGCTCCAGCTTGACGACCAGCCGCCCGATCTCCAGCAGTTGTGAGTTCGTCAGTGACGAGCGATCCCGCAGCGCGTCGGGAACCGGCACGTCGGCCGTCGTGCCGCCCTCGTTGAGCGCCGTCATTACCTGCTTCGACGAGATGTGGCGTTCCAGCACCTGGAGCGCGGGCCGGCCGAGCACGTAGAGGTCCGGCGTCACCGTTCCACCCACGACGCTCTCGCCGAGTCCCCACGCAGCGGTGACCATGATCTGGTCGCGTGCGCCGGTGATCGGATTGGCGCTGAACGCCACCGCGGACGTCTCGGACGCCACCAGTTGCTGGACCAGCACGGCGATCTGTGGGCGTGCGGTCGTCAAGCCCTGCTGCGCGCGATACTGCGTCGCGACCGACGACAATGCCGAAGCACAGCATCGCTCGAACGCGGCGATCACCGCGTCCTCGCCCCGCACGTTGAGGAAGGTCTCGTGCTGCCCCGCGAACGACGCCCCGGCGCCATCCTCATCGACCGCGGACGAACGGACCGCCACCGGCGGTGCGGCCAGGCCCGTGCGCGCGCTGAGCTGGCGGTAGGCGGCCGCAATGGCGCTCAACAGCGCGGCATCGCGCGGGACGCTGGCATCCACTGCCGTCACCGCGAAGCCGGGCGGTACGAGGTGGATGAAGTTCAGGCGACTGAGATGTGCGGCCTTCGCCCCCACGGTCGCGGGGTCGTGACATGCGTCATCGCCGAGCCATGCGATTCCCGACACGGTGGCGAACCTCCCCGGCGGGCGCGCGCGTGCACCACCGGCGGGCCACTCTACCAGCGCATGCGGCGCGCTCACACGCGCGTCGCGGGCGGGGCCGCGTGAACGGGCGCACGACGCGCGGCGACGAGTACGTCCTGCTCGCGGCCACCTCGGCCGGCGTGATCCTCGCTCCGCTGAACTCGACGATGCTCGTCGTTGCGTTGCCGGCGATCCGCGATCAGTACGCACTCGGACACGTCGCGCTCGGCTGGCTGGTGTCCGCTTACCTGATCACCATGGCGGTGGCGCAACCGCTGGGAGGCCAGCTGGGCGATCACATCGGGCGCCGGCGGTTGTTCCGGTTCGGCCTCCTGGGATTCCTCGTCGCGTCCGTCGCGGCCGCGCTCGCACCGACGTACCCGCTGCTGCTCGCGTTTCGCCTCGCGCAGGGCGCTGCCGGGGCGCTGCTCATTCCCAACGCGCGCGCGATGCTCCGCGAGGCGGTACCCGTGCTGCGGTTGGGACGGGTGAACGGCATCAACGCCGCGGCGACGCTCGTCGCCGCCGCCGGCGGTCCGCTGATTGGGGCGTGGCTGCTCACCACGTTCTCGTGGCGCGCACTCTTCGGCGTGAACGTGCCCATGGTGCTGGCCGCGCTCGCGATCGAGCGCGTGCTGCACTACCGCGATCGGCCGCGAGCCGGCGGTCCGGCGGTCGACTGGCTCGGCACCGCGCTGTTCGCGGGACTGTTTGCGCTCGTCACGCAGCTGCTGAACTCGCTGCGCTCGACGCAGGTCGCCGCGACCGCGGCGGTGGCCGCGCTCACGGTGGGCATGGGCGCCGTCTTCACGCGACAGCAGCTGCGCGTGCGCACGCCCGCCGTGGGCTGGGACCTGCTCGTGCACCGTCCCTTCGTCGCCGCCACGACCCACATCATGGTCACGAACCTCGTGATGTACACCACGCTGCTCGCCGTCCCGTTCTTCATCGCCGAGGTCCAGCAGCGGGGCGCGGGGACCGCCGGCCTGCTGCTCGGTGGCATGTCGGGCCTGATGGCGGTGCTCGCGCCCATCAGCGGCTGGGTCGCCGACGTGCGCGGCCGGCGCGTGCCCGTCCTTGCCGGATCGGCGATCGCGCTGGTTGCCGCCGTGCTCCTGCTCGTCGGGCTGAGCCCGAACGTGTCGACGAGCTACCTCGCGGCCGCGCTCGCGCTGCTCGGCGTCGGTGTCGGCCTGGGCAACGCATCGGCGACCGCCGCGATCGAGGCCGCGCCGATCGCACGGGCCGGCACCGCGGCCGGCACCAGTTCGACGATGCGCTACGTCGGCAGCATCGTCGGCGCCGGCGTGCTCTCCGGCGTGCTCGCGCAGGGCTCCGCCGGCGCACCCGCGGTCGACGTGTTTCGCCTCGTCTTCGGCGTGATCGTGGTCTGTGCGGCGCTCGCGCTCGTCGCAGCCGTCTACATCCAGCCCTTCCCGCCGGAAGCGGAGCGCCCACCCGCCGCCTGAGCGCACCAAGCTCGCAACACGGGACCGGCAGCTTGCGCCTCGTGCTACGGTCCCCGCGCGCCAGGGCGCGCTTGCGCGGTCGATCCCTGCCGCGACCGGCCGGCGGGCGACGCGAGGGAGGCACTCCATGACCCAGCCCGATCCTGCGTCGCCCGCGGCGGCGGAGTTCCCGGTGCGCTGGCCACGGCCCGATGACGGGCAGCTGTTCTGGATGCAGGACGCCGTGCACCTGCCCAACGCCCTGACGCCGCTCGACGCGACCATGGTGCAGGCCGCGTTCACGGAGGGAGCCTCGCGCGCGATCAGCCGGCTCTCCATGCCGATCACCGGCATTCGCGCAGAGGTCTTCAATGGCTACACCTACCTCGCGCCGCTCGCCGCCACCGGTTCCGAGGACGAGCTGGCGCAGCGCTTCGCCGAGATGCAGCGCCTGACGATGGAGCTGGGTGCGACGGTCCTGCAGGACTGGCGCGAGACGTTCGAGCCCCGCGTGCTGGCGCTCTGCGACGAGATCCTCGACTTCGACACGTCGAGCGCGTCGCTGGCGGAGCATGCGCAGCACGCCGCGAGCTGTTACGACCGGCTCGTCACCGCGTGGGACATCCACATGCGGGTCAACATTCCCCCGATGAACGCGGTCTTCGGCCTCGAGGAGTTCCTCGGCGCGGTGCTCGACGAGGAAGCGGTCGCCGCCTCCCGTCAGCTGCTCCAGGGCTTCGACAACAAGACGATCGAGATGGGACGTGCGCTCTGGGAGTTCAGCCGGTGGGTCCGGGAAGACCGCGCGCTGGCGGAGCTCGTGGAGCGCGCCGGCACGGTCGACGAGATCACGGCCGCGCAGCATCCCCGCGCCTCCGCGTTCGCGGCGCGCTGGCAGACGTTCCTGGACGGCTATGGCTGGCGATGCAACCGCTTCATGGAGATCGGCTTCCCATCGTGGCGTGAAGACCCGACCACGGCGCTCCAGCAGCTCCGGAACTTCGTCGCCGCGCCCGACGACGACGACCCGTACGCCGGGCACCGGCGCCAGGCTGCGGAGCGTGACGGGCTGGTCGAAGCACTCGCCGCGCGGCTCCCGGCGGATGCGGTGCCCCAGTTCCGCGCGATGCTCCCGCTGGCGCAGCAGTACATCCCGGTCGCCGAGGATCACAACTTCACGATCGACCAGAAGTTCCACACCGTGGTGCGCGAGGGGCTGCTCCGCTTCGGCCAACGGCTGGTGGCGGAGGGCCTGTTCGACGATCCGGACGACGCGTTCTACCTGCGCCTCGACGAGATCCGTGCACTCGCCGCGGACGGACAGCTCGCTGCGTCCCGCGACACCGTCCGGGAGCGCCGCCTCGAACACAGGCGGCAGAGCGCCTTCACCCCACCGCCCGTGATCGGCACACCGCCGCCGGCGGACGCGCCGCCCGACCCGCTGATCACGAAGTTCTTCGGCCTCGCGCTCCCGCCGAAGGTCGAAGCGCGCACGATCCACGGGATGGCCGCATCCCCGGGCGTCGTCGAAGGCGTGGCGAAGGTGGTGATTACGCTCGACGAAGCCGGAAAACTCGAGCCGGGCGACATCCTGGTGTGCCGCGCGACGATGCCGCCGTGGACTCCGCTGTTCGGGATCGCCGCGGCGATCGTGGCGGACACCGGCGGACCGCTCTCGCACTGCGCGATCGTCGCGCGCGAGTACGGCCTGCCGTGCGTGGCGGGCACGCAGGTAGCGACGCGCGAGATCACCGACGGCATGCGCCTCCGCGTCGACGGCGGCAAGGGGACGGTCGAGATCCTGTCGTAGCCGCGTCCGCCGCGTGCGGCCGTCCACGTGAGGTGCCGCGATGCCCGAGCCTCCCCTGCCCGGCGTCACCCAGCGGTTCGTCGACACGAACGCAGTGCGTCTGCGCATCGCCGAAGCCGGCACGGGACCGCTCGTGCTGCTGCTGCACGGGTTCCCTGAGTCCTGGTACTCGTGGCGCCACCAGCTCACCGCACTCGCCACCGCCGGCTACCACGCGGTCGCGCCCGACTTGCGCGGCTACGGGGCGTCGGAGGCGCCGCCCAACGTCGACGACTACGACATCGCGCACCTCGTCGGCGACGCCGCCGGGCTGGTCGAGGCGCTCGGCGAGCAGCGCGCGGTCGTCGTCGGGCACGACTGGGGCGCGATCATCGCCTGGCAGTGCGCGCTCCTGCGCCCCGATCGCTTCCGCGCGGTCGCCGCACTCAGCGTGCCGTACACGGGGCGGTCGCCGGTCGCGCCGCTCTCCGCCTGGCGGCGTCGCTTCGGCGACAACTTCTTCTACATCCTCTACTTCCAGCCGCCGGGCGTGGCCGAATCCGAGTTCGACGCCGAGCCGCAGCGGCTGCTTCGCCGCCTCTACCAGTCACCCGGCGCAGCGATCGCGGCCGCACCGGAGATCACCGATCCGTTGATGCGCGCCGGCGGCTGGATCGGCCGGCTGCCGGAGCCGGCCGGGCTCCCGACGTGGCTGAGCGACGGCGATCTCGACTACTACGTCGAACAGTTCGCGCGCTCGGGGTTCCGCGGGCCCGTGAACTACTACCGCAACTTCGACCGCAACTGGGAGCTCACGCCGCAACTCGCCGGCACGCCCGTCGCGCAGCCCGCGCTCTTCATCGCCGGCGAACGCGATCCGGTGATCGTGGGCGGCGGCATCATGGGCGCCGGCGACGACCTCGAGCTGCAAGTGCGTGCCGCCGTGCCCGACCTGCGCGGCTGGGCGCTCGTGCCCGACGCCGGGCACTGGATCCAGCAGGAGCGCCCGGCGGAAGTGAACGCGGCGCTGATCGCCTTCCTGGACGCGCTCCCCGGCTGAGGCCGGTCCCGCTGCCGGGAACCCGCCGTCCGCGCGCGGTGTATCAACCATGCGTGGCGCACGAGGACGCACGGACGCCGACGGATGAGGAGCTGGTGCGAGCGGCTCGCGCGGGCGACCTCGACGCGTTCGGCGGCATCGTCGAGCGCTACCAGGCCGTCGCGTTCCGGGCGGCCTGCCTGGTCACGCGCGACGCGGCGGCCGCCGAAGACGTCTGCCAGGAGGGCTTCCTGCGAGCACACCGCGCGCTCCACCGCTTCCGTGCCGGCGAGCCGCTGCGCCCATGGCTGCTGCGCATCGTGACGAACCTCGCGCGCAACGAACTGCGCAGCCGCGGCCGTCGACTGGGGCTCGTGACGCGGCTGGGCCGCGCGACGCCTGGCGTGGCGTCCGGGCCCGAGCGCGCCCTCGAGGCGGCCGAGCGGAGCGCACGCGTGCTCGCCGTCATGCAGCGTCTGCCGATCGCCGACCGCGAGGTGCTCTACCTCCGCCACTTCCTCGACCTCCCCGAAGCCGAGATCGCGACGGCGATCGGGAAGCGGCGGGGCACCGTGAAGTCGCGACTGAGCCGCGCGCACGCGCGGCTGCGCGACGTGATCGCGGCGCAGGACCCGGAGCTGCTCGCGGAGGGGACGCGCGGGGAGGCGGCCGATGACTGACGCCGATCGCGCCCGCGTCGAGCGGCTGCTCGCGGAGGCGGCGCGCGGCGCCGCGTACCCTCCCCCGCCCGCGCTGCGCGCGCGCGTGCTCGCGTCGCTCGCCGCCGAGCGCGCTCGCGCCGGCGGCCGGCCGGCGGTCGCGCGTGGGCGGCGCCGCACGGTGCTCACGGCCGTGGCGGCGCTCGTCGCCGCGTTCGCCCTCGCGGCCGTGGCCGCGATTCCGCCGGCGCGCACCGCAGTCGCCGAGTTCTTCGGGCTCGTCGCCGGCGAGCGCATCGAGCGCGGGGCGGTGGTGCCGTCGAACCTCCCCGCGCCGGCGCGCCCCGACCAGTTCGCGCGTCCCGCGGGGCTGACCGAGGCCGCCGCGGCCCTCGGCGCCGAGGTCCCCCTGCCGGCCGACTACGGAACGCCGGAGGGCATCTTCATCGTCGCGTACGGGGGCCACCCGCTCGTCATCCTCCAGTACCCGACGTTCGACCTGTGGGAGACGCGCGGCGAGAGCTTCGTCGTCGTCAAACGTGTCCCCGCCGACGCGATCCTCTCGATCGAGACGGTCCGCGGGCGGCCCGCGTACTGGATCGAGAGCCGCGCGTATGAGGTCCGCTTCTTCGGACCGGACGGCGTCGAGGTGCTCGGTGCGCGGCGCACGGTCGACCGCCACGCCCTGATCTGGCGCGGCGAGGAGCTCTACTACCGGATCGAGACGGAGCTCCCACTCGGCGCGGCGCGCGACGTCGCGGCGTCGTTGCCGTGACGGCACGCGCCGGGAACCGCCGCGGCGTCCGCGGTGTATCTCGTCTGAAGCGGTCGCCGTGTGGCCGCGGTGACGAAGGGTGGGTGCCCGAATGCACAGCCGGCGGCTCGTATCAGACATGGTCGCGGTGACGGTGGCGGTCACCATGGCGCTCGCACTCACGGGAACGGGACCGGCAGCGGCCGGAGGCGGCTGCCACGCCGAGTCGATGACCGAGGCCGCGGTGGGCGCGGTCGACATGAGCGAGCGGTGCTTCTCGCCGGTCGTCGCCCGCATCGAGGTGGGGGAGACGGTGACCTGGACGAACCGCGACACGGTCGCGCACGCGGTCACCGGCGCCGGCCAGAGCTTTGGCGGCTATGACGCGGTCGACGCCGGCGCCACGACCGCCGCCCGCTTCGAGCGGGCCGGCATCTTCCCGTACTTCTGCGTGCTCCACCCGTCCATGGTCGGGGTGATCGTGGTCGACGACGGCGGAGTCGTCGCCGGGCGCGGCGAGATCGCGCTGAGCGCGGCACGCGTCCCGGGCGGCGCGGACGCGGGCGCAGGTGCGCCCGCCAGGGGCGCGCCGTCGCGCGCCCTCGATTCGGCGGCGTGGCTCGCGCTCGGCCTGCTCGCCGGCGGCGGCGCCGCGCTCGGCGCCGCGCGGCTGCGACGCCGCGCCTGAGCGCGCAGGGCGACCATCGCGAGGAGCGCGGATCGGCTGCCGGGTGACGCGTGCTAGCATCGACGCCTTACGTCATGTGGCCGCGCGACGCGCCATCACACCCGCCACCACCCCACGGCCACGCGCTCCCGGGATCACGCGATGAAGTTCGGCCTGTTCTACGAACTCCAGACCCCGAAGCCGTACGACCGGGAGACATGGGACCCCGACGATGAGCGGCGCGTCTTCCACGAGATGCTCGATCAGGTCGAGCTCGCGGATCAGCTCGGCTTCGACTACGTGTTTGAAGTCGAGCACCACTTCCTCGAGGAGTACTCCCACTCGTCCGCGCCGGAGCTGATGATGGCGGCGCTCTCGCAGCGCACGAAGCAGATTCGGCTCGGCCACGGCATCGTGCTCACGCCGCCTCCGTACAACCACCCGGCGCGCGTCGCGGAGCGCATCGCGGCGCTCGACATCCTGAGCAACGGGCGCGTCGAGTTCGGCACGGGCGAGTCCGCCTCCGAGATGGAGCTCGGCGGGTTCGGCGTGGACCGCGGGCTCAAGAAGTCGATGTGGGAAGAGGCCACGCGCGAGATCGCCAACATGATGGTGTCGGAGCCCTACGCCGGCTTCGACGGCGAGTTCTTCGCGATGCCCGCGCGCAACGTCATCCCGAAGCCGGTGCAGAAGCCGCACCCGCCGATGTGGGTCGCGGCGTCGCGCCGCGAGACGACGATGGTCGCCGCGCGCTTCGGCATCGCCTCGCTCGGCTTCGGGTTCGAGACGCCGGAGGAGCTGGGCGACCGGGCGAACGAGTACTACCGGCTGCTCCGCGAGGAGTCGATGCCGATCGGCCACGCGCTCAACCCCGGTCTCGCCGTGCTGAACACCTTCATGATGGGCAAGACGGACGCAGAGGCCATTCGCCGGAGCGCCGGCGGGCCCGGGTTCTTCGCGCACTCGCTCGGCTACTACTACACGCCCGCGACCGGCGCCTCACACCCGCCCGGCGGGCGCAATCTCTACCGCGCCTATCGTGACGCATCGCCGGAGCGCGCCGCACAGGCGGACACGGAGCAGCGCGGCTTCCTCAGCGAGGCCGAGATCCGCAAGGGCGAGCCGGAAGACGAGGTGCAGCGCGCGCTGTACCGCGCCGCGCGCAGCGGAAACGCGATCGGCAGCACGAAGCGCCTGCGCAAGACGCTGAAGCTCTACGAGGCCCAGCACCTGGACGTGATGGTGTTCGTGGCCCAGGCGGGCGACCGCAAGCACGAGCACATCATGGAGTCGATCGACCAGTTCGGCCGCGAGCTGCTCCCCGAGTTCCACGAGCGGCACGAAACCGTGCATCGCGCGTGGCGTGAGCAGCGCCTGCGCGGGCTGGAGTTCCCGATCAACTCGTCGATCTAGGGCGCGTGCGCACGCCCGGGAGAGGTCAGGCGATGGCGACACCCGACGAGGTCGTACACCCGGAGCTGCGCGAGCTGCTCCAGTCCGCGCACGGCCTCATGCGCAGCGGCAAGGCGACGGACGCCGTGCGCACGCTCGCCAACGCCTACCTGCTGCTGCTCAGCCTCAAGCCGGAGCTGCTCGAGCAGGCCGTCTCGACGATGAGCGGACGCACCGTGCCGACGGTGATGCGCTGGCCGGCGCTCGGCGCGGACCTCAACGTCGATTCCGTGCTCGCGAAGCAACCGCGGATCGAGTTCACGCGGGACCGCTTCGCGTTGAGCGAGGCGATGACCTACTACGAGTTCGCGCTCGAGACGGCGATCGCGGCCGGCGCCTGACGGGCCCGGCAGCCCCGCGATACGGGCACGCCGGCGCTCCGACCTCGAGACCGAACCGTACACGTGCGCCTGTCCCAGACAAATGAAGCGGGCCCCGCCGAAGCGGGCCCCGCTCACGATGCGAGTCCGTAGCAACGGCATCGCATCAACGGCTTCTCACCTAGCATCAATCATCGGAGGGATGACATGACTTGTCAAGTTCCGACCATTGATGATGGCTCGTGAGTATAGGAGGGGCCGTGGTGGAGGCGGCGGGACTCGAACCCGCATCTTCCGGGCGAGAAGCCGAGATGTGTTGCCGTTACGACCACGCCCCCAAAACCACGACCACGTTCACGATAGCTCGTGGCAACTTACCTGACCTATTTCCACCGCGATCCTGTGCCACGTAATTCACCCAGTATCCCGTGGGAAACACTCAAGTGGATTCCGTGGGCTGTAACGTCACCGCCGATGAGCCGCTCCAACCTCGCCCCCGCCCGCGTATCAGCCCGTCACTGCTCGAACGCGTCGAGCATGAGCACGAGGCACTTCACGCTACCGCCGGCCTTGATGAACTCGTCCGTTGGCGTGGCGACGGTGCGAAGCCCGCGCCGCGCGAGCGCCGCCTCGGTCTCCGGGCATCCGGTGTTCATCACCACCGCCTCGCCGGCCACCACGAGCGCATTGCAGGCGAAGCGCAGCGCCTCCGCCTCGGGCACCGCGATCAGATCGTCGAACCAACGCTCCAGCAGCGCGCGCGACTCCTCCGCGAACGCCGGCGGGTAGTACAGCGCACGCTGCCCCCCGAGCGGACAGAAGCACGTGTCGAGGTGGTAGAACCGCTCGTCCGTGAGCTCGAGCCGTTCGATCGGCACCCCGAGCAGCTCGTCGAGGTGGTCGTACGAGCGCTCCTCGGTGCGGAAGAAGTGCCCGCCGAACGCGCGTCCCGCTCCCGGGAGCAGGTCGCCCTCGCCCTCCCAGTAGTGCGGCCGGTGCACGAGCTCGATCGCGTATCCCCGCTCGCGGAACCATGCGGTGAAGAACGGCTCCTCGGCCTCGCGCTCGGGGTAGCGGAAGTTCGACGGCAGAAAGCGCCGCCCGATCACCACGCCAGCGTTGGCGGTGAAGGTCATGTCGGGCACTTCGGCGTGCTGCGCGATCAGTTCGACGTCGATGCCGAGCTCGCCGAACGCGCGGTGGAGCGCCCGCCACTGCTGAAGCGCGCGGGCGCCGTCGACCGCGTTCAGCGTGCGCATCCACGGGTTGATCTCGTAGGCGATGCGGAAGTGTGTCGGCTCGCACATCAGGACGTGACGGCTCAAGGCAGCTTCACCCTTCACGCGCCGGCGACCCATCGTCCCACATGTCGCGCCGCGCAGTCGCGCACTCGCGTGTCGGCGGGGCGGTATGCGATGCTGGTCCGCACGCCTGCTCGCCGCATGCACCGCGCGCCCCCGCATGGTTCGATTCGCCGCGTCACCGCGTCTGGAGTGCCGATGCCCGCCATCATTCGCGCCGCCGGGCTCGTCCGCGCGTTCGGCGATTTCCGGGCGGTCGACGGCATCGACTTCGAAGTCCAGGAGGGCGAGGTCTTCGGCATGCTCGGCCCCAACGGGGCAGGCAAGACGTCGACGATCCGCATGATCTCGTGCGTACTGCCGATCACCGCGGGCGAGCTCTACGTGGACGGGCTCGACGTCCGGTTTCACGACCGCGAGATCAAGGCGCGGCTCGGCGTGGTCTCACAGGAAGACAGCCTGGACGAAGACCTGTCGGTCGCCAAGAACCTCGCGGTCTACGCGCGTTACTACGGCGTGCCGCGCGCGGTCGGGCGCGCGCGCATCACCGAGGGGCTCGCGCTCATGCAGCTCGACGATCGGCGCGACGCGCGCATCGACGAGCTCTCGGGCGGCATGAAGCGCCGGCTGGTGCTGGCGCGCGCGCTCATGAACGACCCGCGCCTGCTCGTGCTCGACGAGCCGACGACCGGACTCGACCCGCAGGCCCGGCACCTCGTCTGGCGCAAGGTGCGATTGCTGCGCGAGCGCGGTGTCACGATCCTGCTCAGCACGCATTACATGGACGAAGCGGAGCATCTCTGCGATCGGCTGATGATCATGGATCACGGCAGGCAGCTCGCCGCCGGGACGCCGCGGGCGCTGATCGAGCAGCACGCCGGACGCGACGTGCTCGAGGTGCACCCGACTGAAGCGCAGCGTGCGCAGGTCCTTGCGTACCTCACATCCGCGATCGGCGCGGGCGGGCGCACCGACGAGATCGAAGACGTGATCTACGCGTTCGGGACGAACGACGAACAGGCGCGTCGCGTCGCGACAATCGTCGGCGACCCGTACCGCGTGCACTTTCGGCGCGCGAACCTCGAGGACGTCTTCCTGACGCTCACCGGTCGCGCGCTGGTGGAGTAGCAATGACCACGACCACCGCTACCAGGCCCCCGCCCCCCGGTCCGCGCACGCCCGTGACCGGCTCCACGCGCCGCCGCGAGTGGGGCGTCGTGCCGGGGCTCGGCGTCGCCATCCCCGGTCGCCAGTCGTTCACGGTCTGGCAGCGCAACTGCGACGTCTTCCTCCAGCTCTGGAAGGCGGAGTTCATCCCGCCGCTGCTGGAGCCGCTGATCATGTTCGCGGCGCTGGGCCTCGGGCTCGGCACGTACGTCCAGCTGACGGGCGACGTCGAGTACATGGAGTTCCTCGGGCCGGGCGTGATCGCGATGTTCTCGATGTTCGCCGCCGTGTTCGAGGGGCTGTGGGGCGCGTACTTCCGGCTCGACAAGCACGGCACGTACGAAGCCATCCTGGCGACCCCCACGCGCCCGGAAGAGATCACCGCCGGCGAGATCCTGTGGGCAGCGTCGCGCGGCGCGATCAACGCCGCGATGATCCTGCTCGTCATGTTCGCGCTGACACCGGTCTTCGGCCTGGTGTCCTCGCCGCTGGCGATCCTCGCGGTGCCGGTCGCGTTCCTCGCCGGGGTCAGCTTCGGCGCCCTCGGCCAGGCGTACGTCAGCCAGGCGCGGTCGGTGAGCCAGTTGACGTACTTCTTCAGCCTGCTCGTGATGCCGATGTTCTGGTTCAGCGGCGGCTTCTTCCCGCTCGACGAGTTCCCCGCGTGGGCATCCACCGCGGCCTGGTTCACGCCGCTCTACCACGCGGTCGAGCTGAACCGCGCCCTCGTGACCGGCAACATCGGCTGGGGTGACATGGAACACCTTGCCTGGCTCGTGCTCGTGATGCCTCCGCTCGTCTGGCTCGCGCTCTGGACGATGCGTCGCCGCATCGTCGGCTAGGGGTCACGGCATGCGCTACGTCGTCTACGGTGCGGGCGCGATCGGCGGCGGCATCGGCGCGGCTCACGCAGAGGGTGTGCCGTGCCTTGGTGCCGCGCTCCCACTCGACCTTGGTGCGCGACTGGGGATGCGGTCGTTGGAGGAGCGCATCTACTTCTCCACCTCGATGCCCGCGGCTTGGCGGATGGCGGTGATGCGAGTATGATGCTTCGCGAACCAGCCACTCGATCCAATCAGATAACTGTTGGCGGTCCTGGCTCAGCTCGTAGAGGGCGCGCAGATCCTCTTGGCCGGAGAACCGCTGAGCCAGCTTTCCTTCAATCTTGAGCTGCGCGATCACGGGCTTGAGTCGGGCAATTAGCCCGGCGGTAGCCTGAACTCGGTGATGGATCTCGGCGCGCTGCGAATTGTCGGAACCATGGTGGTGGTCGACAATCGGTGACGAACTCAGCCTTTGGAGTGCAGCGACTAG
>JBBDXH010000147.1:0-3098 GCA_040902395.1 Dehalococcoidia bacterium | reverse complement strand
TTCTTCTACACCTTCAACGAACTGCACGAGGCCGGTCACCAGATCGTGATCAGCTCGGACAAGAGCCCCCCGCACATCCAGCACCTCGAGGAGCGCCTCCGGACCCGCTTCGAGTGGGGAATGATCGCCGACCTCCAGGCCCCCGACGTGGAGACGCGGATCGCGATCCTCCGGCGAAAGGCTGCCGAGCAGCGCACCGCCGTACCGGACGAGGTCCTCCAGATCATCGCGATGCGCTTCAAGAACAACATCCGCGAACTCGAGGGCTCGCTCACACGCGTCCTCGCCTACTCGCGCCTGACCAGCGAACCGCTCACGGCCGACCTCGTCCGCTCCGCCTTCGCCTCGCTCGAGCCCACGGAGCCGCGGCTTCCACCTTCGCCGGAACTGATCGCCGACGCGGTCTGCCACTACTTCGACCTCGACATGGAGGCGCTGCTCTCGAAGAGCCGCGAGAAGCGGGTCGCCTACCCGCGTCAGATCGCGATGTACCTCATGCGCGAGCTGGGCAACCGCTCGCTCGTCGAGATTGGCGACGCGCTCGGCGGTCGCGACCATTCGACCGTGCACCACGGCTGGCGAAAAATGGAGCGCGCGCTCTCCGTCGACCCCGAGATCAAGCGCGACATCGGTAGCCTTCGCGACATCATCGAGCAGTCTCGACGCATCGCCTGAAGGCTCCGCCGCTCATCGATCGGCTCGCGCGACGCGCATGCAACTCCCCCGCTCTCATCGCCCTGCGTACCCCCTCGAGGATTTGCACAGTGAGCTACGCACCTGCACATACAGCACGGCATAGATCTGGATAAACGCGGTTTGCGCGTTGACAGCGCCGCCGCTGCTGTGGGTACGTGCCCGCGACCCGTGACACCCTCACCCCGAGCAGCCGCAGTCCTCGCCGCGGACGCCGCGGTTGTCCACACCCGGGTGGGTGCTATCCACGCTGCGATCACCGCCTGCTGAGGAGCGCGTCACTCCCGTCGTCCACGGCTTCCACACCACTACTACTACGATCAAAGCGCTTCCTCGAAAGGCCCCTGTTCACCGTTGATCTCCTATCGGCTCATCTCGTTCATGTGCACAATCGACTCGTGATCGATCAGGTCGAGCTCGAAGTGATCGCCGGCCGTGGCGGCGATGGGATCGTGTCGTTCCGGCGCGAGAAGTTCGTGCCGCGTGGCGGTCCGGATGGCGGGGACGGTGGTCGCGGCGGCGACGTTGTGCTGGTAGCGCAGCGACGCGTCTCCACGCTGGCGTCGTTCCACGCCCGGCAGCGGCTAGCGGCGGACGACGGCAGCCGCGGCGGCCCGAATCAGCAGCGCGGCCGCTCCGCGTCTGCGCTCGTGGTGGCGGTGCCCGTCGGCACGATCGTGTGGGGTCGGGACGCACAGCGCCCGAACGAACCCGAGGAAATGCTCGCCGACCTCGCGGAGGACGGAGCGACGGTGATCGTTGCGCGAGCGGGGCGTGGCGGGTTCGGGAACCGTCGCTTCACGACCGCGACGCGCCAGGCGCCGCACTTCGCGCAGCGAGGCTCGGAGGGGCAGCACCGGCGGCTGCGGCTCGAGTTGAAGCTGCTCGCCGACGTGGGACTCGTTGGGCTCCCGAACGCGGGCAAGTCGACGCTGCTCCGCGCGTGGAGTCGCGCCACGCCGAGGGTGGCGGCGTACCCGTTCACGACGCTCGAGCCGGAGCTCGGTGTGGTCGACGTCGGCTATGACGCGTTCGTGGCGGCGGACATGCCCGGGCTGATCGAGGGAGCGAGCGAAGGTGTCGGGCTTGGCCACGAGTTCCTGCGCCACATCGAGCGAACCCGCGTGCTGGTGCATGTCGTGGACGCCACCGGCGACGATCCGTTGCAGGCGATCGCGCTGATCGACGAAGAGCTCGCGGCGTTCGGCCACGGCCTCGCCGAGAAGCCACAGCTGCTGGCGCTGAACAAGGTCGACTCACCGGACGGTCGCGCGTACGTGGAGTTGATGACAGCGGTGCTGGCGGGGCTCGGGCGGCCGTGGTTCGCGATCTCGGCAGCCACGCGCGAAGGCACGGCCGAACTCGCCAGGCGCACGCACCAGCTGCTGCGGGCGATCGACGACAAGACGGAGGCGGCCGCGTTGACCGAGGTGCCGGTGCTCCGGCCCGAGCCGCGCCGGAGCCGGTTCGAGGCAGTGCTGGGCGAGGACGAAGTGCCGGTGGTGACCGGCTCCACGCCGGAGTGGCTGGCTGCGACGCTTCCGCTCGATGACCGTGAAGCGCGGCATGAGCTCTTCCAGCGGCTCCGCCGCATGGGCATCGCGCGCGCACTCGACCGCCTCGGCGTGGAGCCGGGTGACGAAGTACGCATCGGCGACGTGACGGTGCGGTGGGACGTGTGAGCGTGCCGGGCGACTCCGGCCGCTGCGGCGTGCTCGGTGGCACCTTCGATCCACCGCATGACGCACACCTGGCGTTGGCCGCCGCCGCGCGCAGGCACCTCGCGCTCGACCGCGTGCTTTTCGTGCCTGCGGGCAACCCGTGGCGGAAGCGCGGACGTGGCGCCGGTCACTCGCAGTCGCCGGTGCGGCTGCGGCTCGTGCGCGCGGCAGTAGAGGGCATCCCGTGGGCACAGGTCAGCGACATCGAGGTGCGCGGTGCAGGGCCGAGCTACACGGCCGACACGCTGGAGGCGCTCGCGGCAGGCGGCGGTGCGTGGTGGTTCATCCTCGGCGCGGACGCGCTCGCCGACATGCCCCGCTGGCGTGCCCCCGAGCGCATCGTGGCCGCTGCCCGACTCGCCGTGGCGAGGCGACCGGGGGCACGCGGGGGGGCGCTCGTGCCGGCGACGCTGCGGGCGCTCGTGCCGCAGATCGACGGACGCATCGACGTGGTGCCGTTCGCGCCGCGCAGCGTGTCGTCGACCGCCATCCGCGACCGCGTGGCCGCCGGCGGCGTGGGCGACGATGACGTGCCCGCGCGCGTACGCGCGCTGATCGACGAGCTGGGGCTGTACCGCCAGGGCGCTTAGCGCTCTCCGTGCAATAACATTGACAATCGATCGGGGCGATACTAGAGTGGCCTCGTGGAATCCGAGGCGACGATCGCAGCACGCTTTCAGGCCA
>JBBDXH010000146.1:0-21695 GCA_040902395.1 Dehalococcoidia bacterium | reverse complement strand
GCGCAGAATCGCCGGAGCGCCGCCGCGGAACGAGGGACGTTGGTCTGTCGACACGTGCATTGCCTTCACGCGCAGGCTCCCGCCGCCGGCAGGCTCCCGCCGCCGGCAGTCCGGGTAGCCTGCATTGCCGCAGCCCGCGATGCTCGCAGACGGTCGAGCTCAGGGTCCCGCATCACGAGATAGGGATCGGCGAGCTCCTTCCCGTTGAGCCCTCCCATGCCGCAGCCGATCAAGCCGACCAGAGCGCCTCCGCGCGCTCGCCGCCACCGGCGCGGTCCGGCGGATCAGGCGCCGAGGGCGGCCCGGTCGGGGGCCGGCGACCGGCGTCCGGCGCCCTCCAGCGCACGGAGGAAGCCCTGCAACCAGTGCTGCGCCGTGTTCGACTCCACCGCCCGCGCCATCGACCGCCAGCGCCGCTGGCGCTCTTCCAGCGGCATCGCGAGCGCCCGCTCGAGCGCGGCCTCGATCGAGGCAACGTTCGTCGCCCGTACGAGCAACGCTCCCTCGAGCTCGGCCGCCGCACCGCAGCTGTCCGAGAGCACGAGCACGCCCGGGTTCGCCGGCCGCTGCACCGCCACGAACTCCTTCGCGACGAGGTTCATGCCGTCCGCGAGCGACGTCACCACGCACACGTCCGCGTCCCGCAATGCCGCCGCGACCACATCGCGCGGCCGATCCGCAATCGAGAGCACGACGGGCGCGCCGTCCTCGTGGCGCGCTGCGATGCGCATGGCGATCGCCTCGATGCGCGCACGCTCTTCCCGGTATTCGTCGATGGTTTCGCGGGAAGGCGCAGCCCACTGCACGAAGCGGACCGCGTGCGCGAGTGCGGGTCGCCGTTCGAGTAGCTGCTCGAACGCGGTCAGCCGCCAGGGGATGCCCTTCGTGTAGTCGAGCCGGTCCACGCCGAAGATCACGCGTCGCTCGTCGCGCAGCGTCGCGAACGCGTCCGCGGGGTGCTCCGCGGCCATCGCGCGCATGCGCGCGGGGTCGATCCCGATGGGATGAGCCTGCACGGCGCCGCGCGGGCGACCGGGCAGGATCGCCTCCAGGGCTGTGCGGTCGGTCTCCGTCTGCACGCCCACCAGGTCGTAGTGCTCGAACATGCCCGCGATCTCGACCGCGTGGGGCAGCGCTGCCCATGCCTCGGGCCCGGGCATGGGGACGTGGTGAAAGTAACCGAGCAGCCCGCCCCAGCCCGTGCGGCGCAGCTCCCGGCCGAACGGGATCAGGTGATAGTCCTGCACGAAGACGAGATCGTCCGGTCGTAGCCACGGCGCCAGCTGTTCCGCGAACCGACGGTTCACTGCGCGCCAGACCAGGTACTCGAGCCCCTCGCCGGCGTGCGGGTGATGCGAGAGGCCGTGGAGCACCGGCCAGAGCGTGCGGTTCGAGAAGCCGGCGTAGTAGCGCGCGATCTCGTCCGCCGTGAGGTCCACCGTGACGAAGTCCACCCTGCCCGCGCGCGCAATGTGCGGGCGGCCGGGCCTCCGCTCCACACGGCCGCTCCAACCGAACCACAGACCGCCGGATTCCTCCAACGCCGGCAGCAGAGCGGACACCAGTCCACCCGCCCGCACCGGGTCGGGACCGGGCGCCGGCACGCGGTTCGACGCGATCACGAGCCGGCGCCTCCCCACGCCTCGCTCGCCGGCCGCGGAGCTTGCGATCCGCGTGTGGTCAACGCGCGGATCGCCGATTGCCCATGCCATAACGGACTCCTCGAAGGGGTACACCGGACCGCGCTGAACCTGATGACAGCGCCGTACGGCTCGATCTGGACGGCCCCTGTCGAGGATGCGGTTCGCACGTTCCCGCTCACACAGGCCTAGGTCATGGCGCCGCAGGCTGGAGGTCCCGATGCCGTGAGAAGAGGGTCCCGTTCTGTCCGGGCGACCGCTCTCTGGGTGTCGACCGGTGTGGCGCGTGCGGGGCGACGCGCACCCGGCGCGCAGTTCGGCACCCCGCACGCCCGGGCGGGCAGGCCGTCCACGCCGGCGATCGCCGACCGCCGGGGTGTCGAGGGTTCGCGCACCGCGCCGAGGCGGACGAGCGAGCCAGGGGCCGCGCTCACGGGGATGCCGTCGGTGCATTGATGCACGGCAGGATGATCGTCCGGCCCCTGGCGGGGCGGGGTGCCAACTCGGCCCCCGGCTGGAGACGGCCACCTCGCCGGTCCGGTCCCTGTCGAGATGGACGACTGGCGCCTACGCCCCGGCGTGACCGCTCTCGCTCCGACGCCGATGCGCGTTTGCTGGTCGTCTGTGCAGATCGCCCCGGCGTTAGCCCGGGCTGCCCGCCGCTCCCTCCAGCCGCTCGACGGCCAGGCGCAGCAGTGTCGCGAGCCCGGCGTCCTCGTCGGGGTCGATCCGTGCGACGTCTTCCAGCGCCTCCATGACGTCGACCAGGTGGACGCCGTGATCCTGCAGATAGGACGCGAAGCCGGACGCGGGCTCCTCGCGTCGCTCGAACGCCTGCTGCACCACGTCGCTGATTTCGCGAATGCGTCGCTCCTCCATGACGGGTATCTCCTGTCAGTCCCTGCCGAGGCGTTGCTCCGCCTCGGCCACCACGCGCGTCACGTCCACGACGCTGTCCGGGCTCACGGAAATGGAGTCGATGCCCGCCTCCACGAGGAAGGCGGCGAACTGCGGGCGGTCGCTCGGCGCCTGGCCGCAGAGGCCCACGTGGATCCCGTGCCGGTGAGCGGCGGTGATCACGTCACGGATCAGTCGCTTGACCGCGGGATCGTCCTCACTGAACAGGTCGCGCAGCTCGGCAGAGTCCCGGTCGACGCCGAGCGTGAGCTGTGTCAGGTCGTTCGAACCGATCGAGAAGCCGTCAAAGCGGGCGGCGAACTCGTCCGCGAGCAGCACGTTCGAGGGGATCTCGCACATCATGTGCACCTCGAGGTCGTCCGCGCCTCGAGTGAGGCCGGCATCGGCCATCACCTCGAGCACGCGATCGGCCTCACCCACGGTGCGGCAGAAGGGGATCATCACCTGGACGTTCGTCAGGCCGAGATCCGCGCGCGCGCGACGAATCGCCTCGCACTCCAGCACGAATCCCTCGCGATAGCGGTCGCTGTAGTAGCGCGAGGCGCCGCGGACGCCCAGCATCGGGTTCGCCTCGACCGGTTCGAACTGGCGACCGCCCACCAGGTTGGCGTACTCGTTGCTCTTGAAGTCGCTGGTCCGGATCAGCACCGGCTGCGGGTACTGCGAAGCGGCGATGCGCGCGACGGCGGCCGTCAGGCGATCCACGAAGTAGTCAGCCTTCCGCGCGTACCCCCGTGTCAGCGCTTCGATCTCGCGGCGCGCGTCGTCGTCCTCCAGCAGGTCGTGGTGGAGCAGCGCCATGGGGTGCGCGCGAATCACGTGATCGATGACGAACTCCATGCGCGCGAGCCCGATGCCGGCCACGGGCAGCTGCCACCAGTCGAAGGCCGCCGCAGGGCTCGCGATGGTCATCATGATCCGCGTGCGCGTGGGCGGCAGCTCGTCCAGCCGCACCTCCCGCGTTGCGAAGGGCACGCGTCCCTCGTACACGTAGCCGGTGCTGCCGGCGGCGCACGAGACGGTCACCTCCTGTGCTTCCTGCAGCCGGCTGGTCGCCTGGCCGGTGCCGATCACGGCCGGGACCCCCAGCTCGCGGCTCACGATCGCCGCGTGCGAGGTGCGCCCGCCGTGATCGGTGACGACCGCCGCTGCCCGGCGCATCAACGGCACCCAGTCCGGGCTCGTCTGCTCGGTCACCAGCACGTCGCCGTCCTGCATGCGATCGCCCTCGGCGGGCGAAACGATGAGACGCACCGGCCCGGCGGCCACGGCCTGACCGATGCTCAGGCCCTCGAGCAGCGGCGGCGGCGGCGACGACAGCACGTAGCGGCGAAGGGTCGCGCGATCGGACGCGCCGTGCACCGTCTCCGGACGCGCCTGCACGATGAAGATCGGTCCCCCCTCGCCGTCGCGCGCCCATTCCATGTCCATGGGCCGGCCGTAGTGTTCCTCGATCCGCGTCGCCCACGTCGCCAGCCGCGAGATCTCGCCCGTGTCCAGCACGAACGCTTCCCGTTCGGCGGTGGTCGTCTCCTCCAGCACCGTCGCGTCCGCGCCGGCCTCCGCGTACACGAGCTTCTGCTGCTTCTCGCCGCGCCGGCGATCGATGATGCCGTGTCCCGGGTGGTCGAGCAGTGGCTTGAACACGACGTACTCGTCCGGATTCACGGTGCCGCGCACCACCGTCTCACCCAGCCCCCACGCGGCGTCGATCACCACCACTCGCGGGAAGCCGGACTCCGTGTCGATCGAGAACATCACCCCCGCACCGCCGCGGTCGGCGCGGACCATGCGCTGGACGCCCACGGAGAGGCCGATCGCCATGTGCTCGAAGCCATGCGCCTCGCGGTACGCGATCGCACGATCCGTGAAGAGCGACGCGCAGCAGCGGCGGCACGCGTCGAGCAGCGCCGCCTCGCCCCGCACGTTGAGATAGGACTCGAGCTGGCCGGCGAAGCTCGCCGTCGGCAGGTCCTCCGCGGCGGCGCCCGGCGACCGCCGGCTCCGCCGACCCCGTGCGCTCGCCGAGCGCCCGGTACGCCTCGCACACTGCTTCGGCGACGGGACGCGGGATCTCCGCATGCTCAATGAGCTCCCGGATCACGCGTCCCGCCTCGCGCAGCGAGCAGGCGCCGGCCTCGTAGGCCGCGAGTTGATCACGGATGTGCGGCTCGAGCGCGTTCGCGTCGAGGAGCGCGCGATATGCGTCCACGGTGAGCGCGAACCCCTCGGGTACGCGCACGCCGGCGGCTCCCAGCCCCCGCATCAGCTCGCCCAGCGAGGCGTTCTTGCCGCCCACTACACCGATGTCGTCGGCACTGAGGTCGTCGAACCAGCGGACGTAGACCGGCATCGTCACCCTCCCGGTGCGCGGAAGCGGCGGGGACGTCCGTCCCTCCGCCCCCGCCCGAAGTGAGCGCTGCGGCCGTGCGGCTGACGGCGGGCGCGCCCGGGGCACCCGACGCTGCCGGCGCTTGCGCGCTTACTCCGCAGTCGCAATGCGCACCGGCTGCGAGATCCGTGCCAGCGCGCGCCCCACCGCGACGCGGTCGTCCGAACGCACGGCGAGGTCGCCGAGCGTGACGATCCCCGCGATCGCGGGTCCATCTCGCACGATGAGCCGGCGGACCTGCTCTGTCCCCATCATCTCCAGTGCGTCCCCCGTGTTCGCGTCGGGAGCGATCGCAATGGGGTCGGCCGTCATGTGCTCACGGACGGGGCACGCGGCACCCTGGTGGCCGGCGGCGATACACCCGATCGCCATGTCGCGATCGGTGATGATCCCGACGGGGACGGACTGGTCGTAGACGACGAGCGCACCCACCCCGTGCCGGCGCAGCTGCTCGGCGGCGTGCTGGACCGACTCCGAGGCCTGTACCCCGTACGGGTTCGCAGTCATGAGTTCGCGGACTTGCATCTGTGTCCTCCATGCATCCGGATGCATCCGGATGCATCCGGCCAGCGCCGGCCCTGTACGAGAGCGAGGAGCGCATGCTGACACCGCGGAGGCCGCCCCGGGATTGCCGGGAGTCCCGCCACGGACAGGACTTTCGGCCGCCAATCTGGCCTCGTGTGCCATGGTCGCCGGCGCACGGCGCCGGCACGTGTCACCCACCTATGGAGGCCGGCACGCGCCCGCGGCCCGCCACCCGGCGATGCGCCTGTCGGCGAGTCGATGCGATCCGCAACGAATGAGGTGGGCGCTGCTGAGCGTCGGCTGAGGCGAGGTGGCCTGCGGGCCGCGTGCCCCCCGGCGACCCGGCGACAAGGCACTCCCCACGACTCCGGGCGGCCAGACCGGCGGGGTCCCTCAGCGAGCGTCGCGCTGTTCGCTCAGTTGCCTGAGTTCGTCGAGCAATCCCGCCAGACGTTCGAGCAACGTCCGCGCCTCCTCGAGCAGCGGAGCGGCGTCCGCCGGAAGCATTCCGTCCATCGGTACCGGCGTGACCGGCATGGACGGCGCGGCGCGGTCGAGCACCACGTCGAGCGCCTGCTCGAAGCTCGGCTCCATGGCGATCCTCGAGCCGGTGGCCACGATCACCCGCTTGAGCTCCGGCAGCCGCGAGGCATCCGACTGGAGGTAGACGGGTTCGACGAACAGGAATGATCGCCCGATCGGGATCATCAGCAGGTTCCCGCGGATGACCTCCGATCCGAGCTGGTCCCAGAGGGAGAGCTGCGGAGAGATCACGGGATCCTGGTCGATGCGTGCCTCGATCTGCGCAGGGCCGAACACCAGCATGTCGGTGGGAAATCGGAAGGCACGCAGCTGCCCGTGATGTTCGCCGTCGGAGCGGCCGGCCATCCACGCCACCGCGTTCTGCTTGTTCCGCGGCGTGAACGGGCGCATGAGCACGAACTCTTCCTGCTCCTCTCCCGGCAGCACCATCACCACGTAGTAGGGCTCGATCGGCTGCTCCTGCCGGTGAAGTTTCTCCATGGGGATATCCCAGATGTCTTCACCCGCAAAGAACACTGCCGGTTCGATGATGTGGTAACGCCGGTAGAGATCGGCCTGCAGTCCGAAGATGCCGGACGGATAGCGGAGATGACTGCGCATGAAGTCCGGCATCGCGGAGTCACTCTCGAACAGCCCCGGGAGGAAGCGTGCCCAGGTTCGTGCGACAGGGTCCTGAGCGTCAATGAGAAAGAAGCGCATGTCCCCGGTGCGGGCATGCAGCAGGATCTTCACGCTGTTTCGGATGTAGTTGATGCCGTCACGAGGCTGTGAGTACGGGTACCGCGCGGACGTCGTGTACGCATCCTGGATCCAGTGCAATTCCCCATCGTGTACGAGCAGGTACGGGTCGGCGTCGAGCCGCAGGAACGGAGCGACGGTCGCGATGCGTTGCTGCACCGCGCGCCGCATCAAGATCCGGGACTCCGCATGGATGCGATCGGAGATCAGCAGGTTGAGGTCTCCGAACTCCCAGGCCAGCAGCAGTCGCCGGAACGGCGACGACAGGCGGATGCCGCGGTCCTCGGCGTAGCGCGTTTCCGCGAAGACCGGCCCGGAGGGGTAGTCGAACTCCTGCTCGTCGCTGTTCACGATGACGTAGTGGTCGGTCAGCTCACCGAAGTAGATGCGTGCACCGTCCACGGTGATCGGGATCTCGTCGCCACGCGGTGGGATGTCGCTGGTCAGCAGCAGCGGGAGCCCTTCCTCGGTTGCGACGTCGTGTGCGGGTGTGATCACCGCGCCAAACCCGTGTGTGAGCTGCAGGTGCTCACGCGTCCAGTTCACGTTTTCGGTGCGCTCGATGTCGAGCTCACGTGCGGAGATCATGACCTGCCGGATGCGGCCGCCGAGCTCGTAACGGTCCACGTCGATGTCATGGAAGTAGTACAGCGGGCGGATCGACTGCACCTGGTTCATGGTGTCGCGCAGGGGACGCGGGTCGAGCAGCCGGATGTTGTCGACGGTCGGCCGGTTCGCGTCGACCTCTTCCGCGGTCACGGTAGGGGCGGCAGGGAACGGGCTCTCCTCGATACGGTCGAGACCCCACGCCGCGCGCGTGAACGCGATGTTGCGCTCGATGTACGCACGCTCGCGGTCAAGCTCGTTCGGCTGTACGCGGAACGTCTGAACCAGCTGTGGGTAGACCACCCCGCCGATGACCGCGAAGAGGGCCGACAGCCCGACCAGGGCCAGCGGAAGCCGGAAGCCCGTCGCGAGGAAGCCGTGCGCGACGACGGCCAGCGCGGCGAACGCGCCGAAGATCGCGAGGACCGTCAGCACGGGCACACGCGCGTGGATGTCCGCATACGTCGCCCCGTACACGATGCCATCCGCCGCGTTGAGCAGATCGAAGATCCGCAGGTAGCTGCCCGCGGCGAGCGCCAGCACGACGAGCGCGGCCAGCGCGCTGCCGTGGAGGCGCATGCCGCGCGTGATCGCACCGGTGCCCTGCAACGTCAGCGTCAGCGCGTAGACGCCGGTTGCCGCCAGCGCGCCCGCGCCGAGCACGCCCAGGATCCATCCTCGGAGCCACTGCAAGGCCGGCAGTGTGAAGGTATAGAAGGACAGGTCGCGGCCGAACTGCGGATCGTCGATGCCGAACGAGCGGCCATTCAGCCACAGCGCCACGGTCTGCCACCCGGCCGCCGCCACTGCTCCGAAGATCAGCGCCAGCAGTAGGACAGCGATCGCTAGCGTCACCGCGACGATCTGTCGGATTAACGCGACATCGACCTCCGGGAGGAATGAGACCTCTCGCGCCCTCGGGGCGAGCCGGTAGGCGAGCGCAACGTTGACACCCATGACCGCCACCGAAAGCAGGAATCCACCGACGAACAGCGACACGCGCACGATCAGCATTCGCCGGTAGACGTCGAGGAAGCCGACCGAGTCGTACCAGAGCCAGTCGACGTACAGCGAGCGCAGCACGCTCGCGAGCACGAGCGCGGCGAGCGCGGCGGCGGCGAACGCAACCCATCGCCACGGCATGCGCGGACGCGCCTGCCGCCGTCGGCGGATCGGGACGACTGGCGAACCGGCGTCGCCCTCAGGCCGAGCGGAACGATCATCACGCATCACGCTGCTCCCATGCATGTGGAGCAGTCTTGCGCCGCTCGCGCGTGGGCGGCGACGGTCCTACGTCCCCTCGCGACAGGACCGGGGTCCCGCTCGGGCACGGGAGTGCATGCGAGACCCGGTCGGACGCCATCGCTCGCGGGTTCGCCCGTGACGGTTCGCGCGGGGAACGCCGGCAACGCATGACGTGAAGACCGTGATCGACAGCGACGCGCAAACTCGGCCGACGGTCAGGCTGGCAGCCGGCGCGCGCTTCTGCGCAGCGCGCGCCTGTCCCCCAGTGGCCCGGGAGGCAGGTGACCAAGGTAACGGCCGCCCACCGCTGAACGACCGTCGTCATCCGCCGGTTGCGAGTGCAACCTGCCCTCACGACACGCGGCCGGAGCGAGGTCGGACGGAGGATCCAGCGATGGCTGATGTCACAGTGACCACACCGTTCCGCGACCTTGCCGCGCACATGCGGCGGCTAATGCAGGAAGAGTGGCCTTTCCGCTTCGACGGTGACCTCGCGCGCGAAGGCACGCTCGCCGTCGACGTCGCGGAGACCGACAACGAGATCGTGGTGCGCGCCTCTGTGCCGGGGGTCCGCCGCGAGGACATCGAGGTCCAGTTCGACCAGGGCGTGCTCGCGATCAAGGCGAGCCGCGAGGAGGAACAGGAAGAGAAGGGCGGGCGCTACTACCGCCGCGAGCGTTACACCGGCTCGGTCTCGCGCCGCGTCGCGATGCCGGGGATGGTCGGTTCCGCCGAGCAGGTGTCGGCCGAGCTCGCCGACGCTGTGCTGACCGTGCGCATTCCGGTCGCCGAGCAGGCCCGGCCGCGCAAGATCGAGGTGCATGCCGCGAGCTGACGACCGCGCCTGCGCCTGGCTTCCGGGCGCGCCGCGATCGGATCGGGCGGTGCGCCCCGGGCCGCATGACGGCTTGAGGAGCGATGTGATGGCGCACAGCAGGTTGCTGTTTCGGGACGCCGCCCGCGGGAAGGTGCTCGCCGGCGCGACCGCGCTGGCAGCTGCGATCCGTGTGACGCTCGGGCCGAAGTCGAAGAGCGTGCTGATCGGCGACCGCCGGGGCACGCCGCAGGTGTGCAACGACGGCGTGACGATCGCGCGCAAGCTCAAACTCGAGGATCCCGACGAGAACCTCGGCGCACAGATGCTGCGACAGGCCGCCGAGCACACGGGCGATGTGGTGGGCGACGGCACGTCCGCCTCTGCGCTGCTCGCGCACGCGATGTTCGCGGAGGGGTTGCGTGACGTCGTCGCGGCCGCGAGTGCGATCGACGTGAAGCGCGCGATCGACGAAGGGGTCACGGAGGCGATCTGCGCCCTCCGCGCGCTCAGCCGCCCGATCTCGTCTGCGCAGGAACGGATCCACGTCGCGATCGTCGCGGCGGACAACGACGCTTCGATCGACGCGCTGGTCGGGGAGGCCGTGGGCAGAGTCGGGGCCGAGGGCATCGTCTCCGTGGAGGAGGCGAAGGGCACGGAGACCACGCCCGACGTGGTGGAGGGGATGCGGTTCGACCGCGGATATCTCTCGCCGTACTTCGTGACCGACGCGGAGAAGATGCTGTCCATGCTCGATCGCCCCTACGAGATCGTCGAGCCAGCCGACGAGCGCGAGGCAACACCCGCGTGCAATCGTGCTCGGCGCCAGGGCCGCGGGGCACCTGCATATGTGGTGGGTGTCCCGCGACGAGCGGCAGCGCGCCGAGTGGGAGGCGCTCCGCGTGATCGAGGCCGAGGGCAAGGCGGAGTGGACGCTCTGACCGGCGCCATGGCGCGTCGCGCGGGCCGCCGCGGAGTGCTCCTCATCCCGATCTCGGACGCAGCGCCGGCCGGCCGCGCCTGTCGTACCGGCGCCGTGGTCGGAGGGAGCCGCGCGTGACGAATGCGACCGACCGCCCGCTTGAGCCGGGCTTCGAGCTGTTCGAGGTGACCGCCGACGTCGGGGTGGTGGCGCGGGGACCGACGCCCGAAGCCGCGCTCGCTGAGGCCGCGCGCGGCATGTACGCGGTCATGGTCGAGCTGGACGGTGTGCGCAATCGCGAGTCCCGCGTCGTCGAGCTGCGCGCCGACGACCTGGAGCATCTGCTCGAACGCTGGCTGCTGGAGCTGCTCTTCCTCACCGAGTCCGAGGACATGCTGTTCTCGCGGTTCGAGGTCACGCTCGGTGAAGCCGGCGCGCTGCGTGCCACCGCCTACGGCGAGCCGATCGACGTAGAACGGCATGTGCTGGGCCCCGAGGTGAAGGCGATCACGCGTCACCAGCTCGGCGTTCGTCCGGTGGCCGGGGGCTACGAGGCACGCGTCGTCTTCGACATCTGACCGGGGGCGCGCATCACTCTGCGCACCGCCCGTGCGCGGCAGGCAGGAGCGGATCACGTGGCTTCCTGGGAAGACTTCATCCAGCAGATCGACGACTACCGGTGGGAGATCCCGGTCTCCTTCAAGGAAGGCATGCGCGTGCCCGGCCGCATCTACGCGAGCCGCCAGCTGCTCGAGATGGCGGCCCAGGAGGAGGCGCTGGAGCAGACCGCGAACGTGGCGTTCCTGCCGGGGATCGTCTGGCGCTCGCTCGCGATGCCGGACATCCACCAGGGCTACGGCTTCCCGATCGGTGGCGTGGCCGCGATGCGCCTGGACGACGGCGTCGTCTCACCGGGCGGCGTCGGCTTCGACATCAACTGCGGCACCCGCATCATCCTCAGCAACCTCACCGAGGCCGAGGTGCGCCCGCGGCTGAAGGAGCTCGCGAACCAGCTCTTCCGCGACATCCCCGCCGGCATGGGCGGGCACGGCGCGCTGGATCTCACCGATCTCGAGCTCAACGACGTCATGCATCGCGGCGCGGCCTGGATGGTGGACCGCGGCTACGGGAGCGCCGAGGATCTCGAACGCATCGAGAGCGGCGGCTGCCTGCCGGGCGCCGATCCGGCGCGGGTGAGCCAGCGCGCGCGGGACCGCGGGCGGCGGCAGCTCGGCACGCTCGGTTCGGGCAACCACTTCGTCGAGGTCCAGACGCTCGAGCACGTGCTCGATCCCGTGACCGCGGCGCGCTTCGGCTTCACCACGCCGGGCCAGGTCGTCGTGTTTCTGCACACCGGCTCGCGCGGCTTCGGGCACCAGACCTGCCAGGACTACCTCGACCGCATGGAGGCGGTACAGAAGCGCTACAGCATCGTGCTCCCGGATCGCCAGCTCGCGTGCGCGCCGATCCGCTCGCCCGAGGGCGAGCACTACCTCGCGGCGATGGCAGCCGCCGGCAACTACGCCTTCGCCAACCGGCAGTGCATCACCGAGCTGACGCGACGGGCGTTCGCGCGCGTCTTCGGGCGCGACGATCACGCGCTCGGCATGGAGCTGCTGTACGACGTCGCGCACAACAGCGCGAAGATCGAGCGCCACACGTACGAGGGACGGCCGATCGATCTCTGCGTCCACCGCAAGGGCGCGACGCGCGCGTTCCCGGCGGGACACCCGGACGTGCCCGCGCGTTACCGCGACGTCGGCCAGCCGGTGCTCGTGCCGGGCGACATGGGCCGCTACTCGTACGTGGCCGTCGGCCTCGCCGGCGCGATGCAGGAGACCTGGGGCTCGGTCTGTCACGGGGCCGGGCGCGTGCAGAGCCGCCACGCGGCGCTGCGCATGTTGCGCGGGGTCGACCTCGTGAAGCGCCTCGAGGACGAGGGCATCATCGTGCGCGCGCGCAACCCGCGGCTGCTCGCGGAGGAGGCGAGCGAGGCCTACAAGGACGTCGCGAGCGTCGTCGACGTGCTCGAGCACGCCGGCATCGCGCGCAAGGTGGTGCGCCTCCGTCCCCTCGCCGTGATCAAAGGCTGAGCGCAGGCGCGTGCGCCTCTTCCTCGCGCTGCCCGTGCCGGACGCGTGGGCGGCGGCCGCGGACGGGACGCTGGCGGCGCTGCCGGCGCCGCTGCGCGCGGAGCTGCGGCCGATCCCGCGAGCCGAGCTGCACGTCACGCTGCGCTTCCTGGGTGAGCTGCCTGCATCACGGCTGTCGGTGCTCGAGCACGCGCTCGCGCGCCTGCTCCCACCAGTCGACGTGACGATCGCGCCGGGGCCGGCGGCGCTGCTCGGCCCCTCGCGACGCGAGCGCGTGCTCGCGCTCGGCGCGACGGGCGCCGGCCTCGCCGAGCTCGCGGTGCGCGCCGAGCGGGCGGCGATCGCGGCCGGGCTGCCACCCACCGATCCGCCGTTCGCGGGCCACATGACGATCGCGCGCGTCCCGGACGGGCTCTCCGCCGGCGCGCGCCGGGCGCTGGCGGCTGCGGTCTCCGCGCTGCCGCCGCCGCGCGCCGCGCACGCACGCGTGCTCGCGGTCGAGCTCATGGAGTCCACGGGCGGCGAGCCGGGGGCGCGCTACCGGACGGTGGCGCGCTACGGGTGAACGGGTGCCGGGCGGCCCCAACGACGGCCGGCGCGACGCGGTGCCCGGCCACGTCCGCGAGCCAGGCGGAGAGAGCCGCCGGCGTGGGCGCGGCGGGATCTTGCCCGACTTGCCGGCGGTAGTGACCGCCGCTCACGTGGCGGCTCGGCAGGGCCACGACGTAGCCGCCGTCACCGCGCACGTCGATGCCGGGCAGCAGGCCGGTGACTGCCTCCACGGTGCGCGGCAGCGGAAGATAGCGCCGCTCGGAGCTGCTCGAGGTGACGCGCCTCGTCGTGGCGCGCATCGACATCGAGGACGACGAGGCCCGATGCGGCGCCCCTGGCGATGGCCACGTTCGCCTGCGGGAAGCGACGCCACCAGCGCGTGATCGCCTCTTCCATGACCGCGGCGTCGAGCACACCGTGGCGGACGAGCAGGCCGATCGGGTGCTTCGCCGGCGCCGTGCAGTCGGCCGCGCCGCCCGCGCCCGCGCCCGCGAGCTGGTCGTGCGTCTCTGACAGCACCGCCGCCCACGCGCCGAGTGTGGCCCCAGCCCGCGCGCCGCAGCCCCCGGTCGAACGGCGTCAGGTTCATCGGCGGCCAGGTCGACGGTCCGAACTCCACGCGACCGGCCCGCTGCGCCTGCACGGCGCAGTTGGAGCGGCAATGCGTCCGCTCCAACCGAACCAGAGACCGCCGAATTCCTCCATGGCCGGCAGCTGCGCCGAGACGAGTCCACCCGCATTCGCCGGATCGGGACCAGGCGCGGGCACCCGGTTCGACACGATGACGAGGCGGCGGACGCCGCTACGGTGTCCCCGTCCTGCGGCGTGCCCGAACTCCGCGTGATCCTGTCGTACGAAGCCGCCCACCGCGAAGGTCAGCTATCGGCTCCCGGCACGGGCGCGCCGCGACTCGCCGGGCGCGCTCGCCGGCCGGACCGGCTGGCCCTCGGCCGCCGTCGCCGGGTAGCGGAACGTCGCATAGCGGACGATCTCGTAGGCGTAGCCGCACATCACACATACGAGGTCCCAATCTTCGGTGAACAGCCGTGCATCGCACCGCGGACAACTAAAGGTCGCTCCGTCCGGACGCGCCGCGGGAGGCTGCACTGCGTTCGGAACTCGCTCGACGGTCACCATGGCAAGACCCTCCTGTTCGGCGCTCCGGCCGTCAGGTGAGAGTGCCGACCGTCGGAGCGCCCGCGCAGGGCCGCGGGTCACGGCGTCGCAGACCGAAGGTCCTTCGGTCGCGGAGAGGAATGCGGGTCTCGGCCCGCCGAGCCCTTGTCAGCCGGCAACGCACCCGATGTCACTCGCTTCGCCTATCGGGAGGTCGCGCGCCACAAGGTCGAGCGCCCCCCCACGAGGAATCGCCGGGACCGCTACGTGCTGCGGAATGACGGGTACTGCTGGTCAGGGCCGTCGTGATCGCGCTCTGGCTGGCGCTGTGGGATCTCCGAGCCGCTCACGGCGAGCGGGCTCAGTGACGAGGCGATTGCCGTCGGGGGCGCGATCCTGCTGTGCGCGGCTGCCCCAGCGCGGCTTCTCGGGAGCGCGGCTGACCGTCACGGACGCCACAGCTACGCGGCCTCCGCGCGTGAGCCCTCAGCCTCCCGCGGCGCCGGCGCCCCCGCAGGTGCGCGCCGCGTACGGGATGACCTTGCTGGCTGCGACGCTCCTGTGCGACGTCGGCAAGCCGGCGACACGCACAGTCAACACCGACGCGCGTATCCGGTTCTTCGGTCACGCCGACCGAGCTCCGTCGGCGGAGCTTCGCCTGGCGCCGAGGTTCGCTACGTGGCCGCCCCGGGCTACGTGATGAATCGGACAGGCGGAAGGATGCCGTTACGACTTCCTCGAACTGGCACGCGCCGATTGCACTCACGATGATCCGCGGCGGTCCATCGCCGGCAAGCCAGTGGAGTCGATTCGCGCCATCCTTGAGCATGCGGGGCGCATCGTCCCACCGTTACAGATCCTTTGCTGCGCGCGGCGTGCGCAGCGGAACCCGCCCATCTCGCGCGTCAACTCCCGGTGGCTCGCTTGGACGGGCCGAGCGGCACCGGCACATCCGGACTGAGCGTGTATCGCGAGAATGAGAGGTACCCGAGGAGCACGAACAGCGCCGCCGCCGGTCCCACGAGGCGGATGCCCAGCGGCTGCTCGGCCGAGTCGCCGGCCAGCAGCACGAGCGCGAAGAGCAGCGGCGCCACCGCCGTGGCGAGCTTCTCCACGAGGTTCTGCGAGCCGTAGAACATCGCCTCCCGACGGGTGCCGGTGCGCCGCGCGTCGTCGTCGGCGATGTCGGCCGTGATGATGTTCGGGAAGAGAAACACGCCCGCGGTCGGCGCGCCGGCGAGGAAAATCGCGATCGCCGCTTGCGCGAGCACCGGCACGGCGGGCAGGAACCCCGCGAAGAACAGCAGCGGCAGGTAGAGCGTCGCGCCGAGCATCGCCAGCCGGTACGCCGCCGCCTTCCCGCGCCGCCGGGCGAACGCGGCGAAGAACGGCACGGCGGAGAGCATGCCCACGATCACGAGGATGGTGAGCATGAAGGTGAACGTGCCCTCGTGCTCTCGGCCGCTGAGCCCGAAGACCCGCACATCGAAGAGCACGGCGCTCACGTAGAAGGGCAGCAGCGCGGTCAGCATGTGCAGCCCCACCTGGAAGCACACGAAGCTCGGCAGGTACGCGAGGAAGTTGCGATTGCGGAAGGTGTTCCTGAGCGCGAGCTTGAATCCCCGCGTGGACGGCGTGGCATCCGTGCGCGCGTAGCGCCACGTGCCGAAGAGCGCGGTGTAGCGAGCGACCAGGGCGATGCCGGCGATCGTCGCCGCCATCCACGCGAAACCGGCGAGGTCCACCAGCAGCGAGCTGAGCGAGAGCCCGATCGCCGCCCCGGTCACGCCGAAGACCATCTGCCACGTCGCCACCGAGACGCGGTCCTCGTTCGTGCGGGCCAGGTGGGGCAGCAGGGCCTCCATCGCCGCCCCGGCAACGTTGGTGACCGCGAAGAAGATGAAGGCGATGGTGAAGAGGTAGGCCAGGTTCAGTCCGCTCGCGCCGGCGTCTGGCGGCAGGAACAGCAGCACGAACAGCAGGCACCACCACGGTGTGCCGAAGAGCACGAACGGTATGCGCCGCCCCCAGCGCGAGCGCGTGCGGTCCGTCCAGTAACCGATTAGCGGGTCGTCGATCGCCTCGAGCACGCGCGCGAGCGTCAGCGCCGCGCCGAGCACCACGCGCGGGTCGAGGCCGGCGATCTCCGGCACGCGCGTGGCGATGCTCGCGTCGGCGGGCGGGGCATAGAAGTAGAGCAGCCAGAGCGCCCACGTCTGGGATAGCGCGTTGCCTGCCACGCTCGCCGACGAGAATAGGATGCGGACGCGCGCGGGCGTGCGCTCGGCTGCCGTGGCGGCGCTCATGCGCGCGTACCGTCCGGCGGCGTGGCTTGCGCAGCTTCTCGCATCACCCCCTCCCCGTGCACGGCGCAATCAGAACGCCGGACGTGAACGTAGACAAGAGGCGATGGTCGGCCCGCTGCTCTTCTTGCCCGGCAACGATGCCGGCCATGCGCCCCGTCGCCGCATTCGGCGTGCCACTGGAGGGCCGGCCAGTCGGCGGAAGGAGTCATTCGTCGCGTGCCGGCTGTCGCCATGCGTACCTCTCGGGATCGTCGATCCGGACGGGCATGCGTTCAGCGCTCCCGCGCAACGCGCCTGCCGCGGGCCGCCGCGACCGACTCCGCCGTGACCTCGTCCGGCAGCCAGTAGCGCCGGAACACCAGGTAGCCGCCGAGCGTTGCGAGTCCTGCAACGGGTCCCACCAGGCGGATGCCGAGCGCGTTGTCTGTGGTGGATCCGAGCACGAGCAGCGTTGCGAGCAGCGCGGGAGCCAGTGCGGCGGCAACCTTCTCGAACGTGGCCTGCGTCGCGTAGTACAGGGCCTCGCGCCGCGCACCGGTCGTCAGATGGTCGTAGTCGGTGATGTCGGCGATCAGCGCGTTCGGAAAGGTCTGGACCGGCGCCAGCGGAACCCCGACCAGGGCCGCGACCATGATCGCCTGCCACATCAGCGGGATGCCCGGGAGCAGGCCGACCAGGGCGACGAGCGGGAACGCGACCACGCCGGCGAGCATGCCGCGCGCGTAGACGATCCGTTTCCCCCGGCGCAACGACCAGCGGAGCATGACCGGCAACAGCAGCACGACGACCGCGATCGCGACCGCGAGCATTCCCGTCACGGGATCCAGCCCGAACCCGAGACCGGGGACATGGAAGTCCGCGCTCCCCTCGACGCCGCGCTCGAGCACGGCCGCCGCGAGGAAGGGGAGGACGCCGGTGATCATCAGAACGCCCATGTTGTAGAGAATGAAACTCGGCAGAAAGGCGACGAATTGATCGTTGCGCAGGCAGATGCGGAGGGACGCCACAAGGGATGGACCGGGAACCCGACCCACCCGCTCCTCTTCAGCCCGCTGCACTCGCGCCGCTGCCATCGCGGGACGCCACGCGCCGGCGAGCGCGATGTACCGCGACGCGAGCGCGATGGTGGCGACTGTGATCGCCATTCCCTGGAACCCGATCGCGTCCTTCAGCGCCGCGGCGCCCACGAGACCGATCAGTGCGCCGATCACGCCCAGGCCCACCTGCCACGTGACGATGTCGATCCGGTCCTCCGCGCGCGGCGCGATCTCGGGGAGCAGCGACTCGAACGGCCCGCCCGACAGGGTGGAGCACAGGTGAAACGCCCAGAGCACCACGAACAGATAGACGACGTTCGTCGCCGACTCTCCGAGCTCAGGTGGCATCCAGAGCAGCACGAACGTCGCGGCCAGCAGCGGCGTCGCGGCCAGCACGTACGGGACGCGACGTCCGAGGCGGCTGCGCGTGCGGTCGCTGAGGTAGCCGATCAGCGGATCGTCGAGCGCTTCGATCAGGCGCACGGCGGAGAGCACGAGTCCCACCGCGAGCGTGCCCGCCCGCCGCGAGATGTCCGCGTCCGCGGGAGGCGCGTAGAAGAACAGCAACCAGAGATCGAGGCTCCGGCTGATCGCGTTGCCGCTGATGCTGCCCGAGGCGTAGAGCAGCCGGTGGACGCGTCCCAGCCTCGCGGAGGCGAGTGCGCTCACGGCCGATCCCCGGCGTTCGCGCCATAGGGACCGCGGAGCTCATCAGGGAGCAGCGCGGCGACGGCGCGCATGACCTCGTTCGTCTTCGCCGCGATCGGCGCGTCGCGCTCGGACGGATCGAGACAGCGCGCCTTGCCGACCTGAACGACGACGCGGCCGCCGTCATCCTCCCAGAGCGCGATCGGAACGACCGGCACGTGGCCTCTCGACAGCCAGGCGATCGCGTTGCCCGATCCGGGCCACGCCGTCCGGAGGTGGCGACGGAGTCCGGGGGCGTTGCCTGCCTCCGGCGTGATGCCGACAACGTGGCCTCGGCGTAGCGCGAGCGCGGCTGCACGGAGGACGCGCGCCGCGGCATGCACGTCACGAGGGTTGAGGATCAGCAGGCCGTACGCAAACGCGACGCGCCGCATGAACCAGCGCACCGCCGCCTCGGGTACGAGCGGCACTCCCCACACGCGCCACCCGCCGAAGCGGTCGGTCGAGATCCATGCGATCGAGACGTCCGGCCGGCGCTCGGTAATGACGGCGACGGCGTAGAGGGCCGTCCACCACATCCGCATGCCGGGCCGCTCATAGTGGTTCAGGACCAGGACGAACGGCGTCTCCCGCGGCAACAGGTTGGCCCCGATCACCGTCGGAGACGGGTACCGCCTGAGCAGGACGCTCGCGTCCGCAGCCAGCACGCGTCGGCGTCGCAGCGCAGCGGAGATCAGCCAGCGGAGGACGAAGCCGGCGGGGAAGTGATAGCGCAGAATCGCCGGAGCGCCGCCGCGGAACGAGGGACGTTGGTCTGTCGACACGCGCATCGCCTTCACGCGCAGCCTCCCGCCGCCGGCAGTCCGGGTGCCTGCACCGCCTCAGCCCGCGATGCTCGCAGGGCGGCGGAGCTCAGGGTCCCCCATCACGGCGGTCGGGATCGACGAGCTCCTTCCCGAGCTCGATGTCACGGGCCGGTTGTCGGCGATGATCGGCTTCGTGCCGTCGCGCTCATACCCCCGGACGTCACGGAATGCGCAGGACCTCCGCACGGAACGCCCCGGTTGAGGGCGGGCCGTGCCGGTCGCCTCGCGCGTGCCCGCGTGCCCGGGTCTGTGCTGCACCGCTGCCCCGGCTACGCCGCCGCGCGCGAAGCCAATGCCAACCACGTCCTGCTCCGTCTGCGCCACCGACGAACCCGCAGCTCGTTGCTTCACCGCCGCGGCGACCGTTGCTCGCCCGGCGAGCCGCTTCCGGTACGCACGGGTCATCGACTCTCACCGTCGGGATGGTGCGATCCGCTGCCGGCGGTCGAACGCGGGCCGTCACCCCGGCGCAGTACCTCACGCGGTGCGAGACCCAGCCACCACATCGCGGCCATCCCGGTCACGCCAATCCAGAGCTGGAGCACCAGGTGCGAACCGATCGCGAAGGCGGCCGCCTCAGCCCTGCCTGCTCCGAGCAACACGTACGCCTGCGAGACCAGCAACTCGTATGGGCCGACGTCCCACGGCGTCAGCGGAAGCGCGACCACGAGGTTCGCCGCGGTCATGAGCACGAGCGCCTCCGCGAGCGACGGGGAGAGACCGAAGGCGTGTCCGAGCAGCCACCAGACGGGCAGCTCCGCGGCCCAGGCAAGGCAGGCAGCCGCCACCGCGAGTGCCGCGTGTCGGTTGTCGCGCAGCGAACGCATGCCTTCGAGGAGGGCGAGCAGCCATCGCCCGCCCGGCTCGCGCCAGCGCTCGGGGAGGACGCGCAGCGGCAGCGAGCGTTCGAGATCGGCCGGAGCGCGTCGCCGCGCCGCTGCTACCGCGACGAGAAACAGCGCCACGGCGCCGAGGGCCGTCGCCGCCACCACGGGCCGGAGCGCTGCCGGGAAGTCGAGGACCAGCGCCGCCAGGCCCAGCAGGATGGCGAACGCCAGCCAGTCGGTGACGGTTTCCACAATGAACACGCTGCTCGCGACCTCACCACGGGCGACGCCGTACCGGCGGCTGGGGATCTCGACGCGCAGGACGTCGCCGGCGCGCAGCGGGATGAGCGCGTTCGCCAGGTTTGACACGAGGAAGACCGGCACCAGCCGCCACGTGGTGAGTTCCGGCTCGTGGCGAAGGAGCAGCCGCCAGCGGTAGGCGTGTACGACTTTTGAAGCCGTGAACGCGACGAGCCCCAGCGCGACCAGCCCCAGCCGCGCCTGCGCGAGCACCGCGGGTACGCCGCCGACGTCAAATTGCCAGACGAGGACGGCGATCGCGGCGACCGACAGCGCCACCTGCAACGCGACCGTGCGGGCGCGACCGGACGCCAACCGGCGCGCGATCGCCGTCAGCACGACAGCCGCTCGACGTGGCCCGGCGGGATCGCCGGCGCCGCCTCGCGCGCCATCGCGGGCGACCGAACATTCAGCGCAGGCGAGCTCGTCGACGACCGAGCGCGCCCCGGTGTAAAGCCCTGCACAGCGTGACCGCTGCTCGAACAAACACCGGTCGTTGCGTCTCGTGGCATGCGCGTCCGCCTCAAGCGACCGGCGGGCGTCCCAGGACCGGAGGCGCGTGGCAACCACCACGCCGGATCGAGATCGGCCGGGCGGAGTTCAACGGCGACAGACTACGGCGTGCTCGAGCGCCTCGGGTGCCCGCGGCCCCGCAGTTGCGAACCCACGCCGCCGGTGCGGTGCACTGCACGGACGCCTGCGCTGCGGGTGGAACGGCCGAGCTGACGCACGTAGTGCCAGCCCTTGTCGCGGACGAGCGCACGGCGCCGTGCCCCGCTGTGCGGGTCGAGCAGGGCGGCTCCGGCGGCACCGAGCACGGCGCCGCCGGCCAGCGTCGCCGGGAGCGGCCATCGCCGCGCACCGGAAAGGGCGAATCGCCCGCCGATCAGTGCGGCAGCGCCGCCCGCCGTCGTGGCGAGGAGCCTCCACCATCGTCTCGGCCGGCGCGCCTGTACGCGCCTCGGTTGCTCGTTCGCCGGGGCCCGGCTGAAGTCGATCACCCGTGGCGAGACCAGTTGCCGGTAGTCGTCGAGCGAGAGCCGGATCGCTGCTTCAGGGGACCCGACGGCAAAGGCGATCTCCGAGGTCCCCAGCACCGCGCCGTCGAGATAAACCGGGAGCGCGTTCGGACCGGGCACAGGCGGTAGGGCCCCGGGCTCGCAATCCGGCACGATGCCGGCCAGTTCCTCCTTGCGCGCCATCCGGACAGCCTCAACGCCGAGCACACTTCGCAGCGCGGCGAAGTCGATCTCCCGCGTCGCCTGCAGGGCGAACACGACGGGTTGCTCGTTCACCATCCCGACCACGGTCTTCAGGAACATGTGCCCGGGGATGTGCCCCGCGGCCGCAGCCTCCTGCGCCGTGTGCGCGGCGGGATGTTCGATCACCTCGTAGTGTGCCCCTCGGTTTCGCAGCTCATCCTGTAGTCGCTCCATGGCCGCATTCATCGCCGCCTCCTCGCACCCTGATCGCTGTCGAGCCACGGGTTCCACTGTGTGCGACCGGGCGCATTTCGCCAGAGACGATCGTCCGCACCGCGCGGGGACCTTCGAGCCCTGGGACATCGGCTGTCCGGCACGACCCGACGGACCGGACGGACCGGACGG
>JBBDXH010000145.1:0-3159 GCA_040902395.1 Dehalococcoidia bacterium | reverse complement strand
GCCGCCCTTTCGCTTGCTCTGAGCCGCGTCGCCGCCGCTTGCATGCCGACGCCCGTGCGCACGGCGCCAGCGGCGCCCGCCACGACGGCGCCGTCCCGCACGAGCGCGCCTCCCGCTGCGGTCACGCCTCCGGCTGCGACGGCCAGCGCGGCAGCGACGCGTCCTCCACTCGACCCGGCCGCCATCACGCTGCAGGAGTTTCCGGTGACGCGAGGCTCGGCGCCGCACGACGTCGCGCCGGCGGCGGACGGCGGCGTCTGGTACACGGGCCAGCGCAACGGCACGCTCGGGCACCTCGATCCGGCGACGGGCCGCGTGCGCGAGGTGCGCCTCGGCTCCGGCTCATCGCCGCACGGCGTGATCGTCGATAGCGATGGCGTCGCCTGGGTGACGGACTCGGGACAGAACGCGATCGTCAGCGTGGATCCCCGCGCGGGCGACAAGGTCACGGTCTACCCGCTGCCCGCCGGGACGCCGAACGTGAACCTGAACACGGCCGTCATCGACAACGACGGCACGTTGTGGTGGACGGGGCAGGGCGGCTGGCTCGGCCGGCTACGCGTCGGCGCGCGCGGCGGCGACGCGCCGCCGATGGCCGCCTTCGAGGCGCCACGCGGCCGCGGGCCGTACGGCATCACCGCCACGCCGAACGGGGACGTCTATTACGCGTCGCTCGCGGGCAGCCACATCGCGCGCGTCGTCAAGATGACCGGCGGCGCGGAGGTGCTCGAGCCGCCGACCCGTGGTCAGGGCTCGCGTCGCGTCTGGACCGATTCGAAGGGCAACGTCTGGGTCAGCGAGTACAACGCCGGTCAGGTCGCCCGCTACGACCCGGCGGCTAACGCGTGGAAGGAGTGGAAGCTGCCCGGCGGCGCGCTCGCGTACTCCGTGTTCGTGGACGACCGCGACATCGTCTGGCTCACGGATTTCGCCGCGAGCGCGATCGTCCGCTTCGACCCGGCGAGCGAGCGCTTCGACGTGTTCCCGCACGCGCGCGGCGGCAACGTGCGCCAGCAGCATGGCCGCCCGGGCGAGGTCTGGGGCGCGCTCTCCGCGCACGACAAGCTCCTGTTGGTGCGGACCCGCTGAGCCGTTAGACACGCCTTCGGGGGCGAGGGACAATGGCCTCACCGATGGCAGCGATCGACACCCCGTTCCCCGTCGCCAAGCGCCGCTACGGCGGCGTCCTCGAGTGGATCGCGACGGTCGACCACAAGAAGATCGGGATCCTGTACCTCTACACGACGTTCTTCTTCTTCGTGCTCGGCGGTCTGCTCGCGCTCGGCATGCGCACCCAGCTCGCGACGGCCGACACGCAGCTGCTGACGCCGCAGCAGTACAACTCCGCGTTCACGATGCACGGCACGACCATGGTCTTCCTCGTCGTGGTGCCGATCTTCACCGGCATCGCGAACTACATCATCCCGCTGCAGCTCGGCGCGCGGGACATGGCCTTCCCGCGGCTCAACGCGCTGTCCTACTGGCTGCTGCTCTCGGGCGGGATCCTGCTCTACAGCTCGTTCGCCGTCGGCAGCACCGCGAACGCCGGCTGGACCTCATACGTGCCGCTCTCGACGGCGCAGTACTCGCCCGGCGTCGGGCAGGATCTCTGGATCCTCTCGCTGACCGTGCTCGGCTTCTCGTCCATCTTCGGCGCGCTCAACATGATCGTGACGATCTTCGCGCTGCGCGCGCCGGGCATGACCTTCAACCGGCTCACGCTCTTCACCTGGACGGTGCTGGTCACGTCGTTCCTGCTCGTTCTGGCGATGCCGTTCCTCACCGTCGCCGGCGTGCTGCTGCTCTTCGACCGGCTCTCCGGCACGAACTTCTTCAGCGTCAGCGAGGGAAGCGACCCGCTGCTGTGGCAGTACCTGTTCTGGTTCTTCGGCCACCCGGAGGTCTACATCATGATCCTGCCGGGGTTCGGGATCGTCAGCGAGATCCTGCCGGTGTTCTCGCGCAAGCCCATCTTCGGCTACAAGATGATCGCGTACTCATCGGTCGCGATCGGCTTCCTCTCGTTCTCGGTCTTCGTCCACCACATGTTCGTCGCGGGCATCGACGAGGCCCTTCAGGTCTTCTTCATGCTCTCGACGATGCTGATCGCGGTGCCGACCGGGGTGAAGATGTTCTCCTGGGTCGGCACGCTCTGGGGCGGCTCGCTGCGCTTCAAGACCGCGATGCTGTTCGCGCTCGGCTTCCTGATGAACTTCGTCATCGGCGGCATCTCGGGCGTGTTCCTGGGCTCGGTGCCCGTCGACGTTCAGCTGTCGGACACCTATTACGTCGTCGCCCATCTCCACTACGTGCTGATGGGCGGCGCGATGTTCACCGTCTTCGCCGGTATCTACTACTGGTTCCCCAAGATGACCGGCCGGCTGCTCAACGAGCGCCTCGGGCAGATCCACTTCCTGCTCATGTTCATCGGCTTCAACATGACCTTCTTCGTCCAGCACCAGCTGGGCATCCAGGGGATGCTGCGGCGCACCTACCACTACCCGCAGTCGCCGGAGTGGGCGAACCTGAACCTGATCTCGACGGCCGGCTCGTTCATCCTCGGGCTGGGTGTGCTGTTCTTCATCTTCAACGTCTTCATGAGCGTGCGCGGCGGCAAGCCGGCCGGCGACGACCCGTGGGAGGGCGACACGCTCGAGTGGGCGACGACCTCGCCGCCCGCCGTCTACAACTTCGCGCGGATCCCGGTCGTGCACAGCGCCCGTCCCCTCAAGGAGGACACCCCCTCCGCCGGCCACTAGCCAGGTGACGTTCTCGCCGACCTTCAAACGTGCGGTCCTCGTCGCGTTCGCCATCGCCTTCGTCGCGGTCGCCTGGGGCGGCATCGTGCGCGCGACCGGTTCCGGCATGGGCTGCGCGGACGACTGGCCGCTCTGTCAGGGGCAGCTGTTGCCGACCGCCGACGCGGGCGCCGTCATCGAGTGGATCCACCGCGCGCTCGCGCTCGCCTCCGGCGTCAGCATCTTCTGGGTCGCGCTGCTCGCGGTCCAGCAGCATCGCGGCAACACCCGCGTGCTGTCGCTATCGCTCGCGCTAATCCCGCTGTTCCTGCTGCAGGCGCTGCTCGGCGCCGTCACCGTCTGGCTCGAGCTGCCGCACGAGTACGTGACGCTGCACTTCGCCAACGCGCAGCTGTTCCTC
>JBBDXH010000144.1:0-3159 GCA_040902395.1 Dehalococcoidia bacterium | reverse complement strand
TGGCCGGTGCCGTAGCGGTTGTCGAAGAAGTGCTTGGTGTTCGCCTCGTTCACCGCGACGATCGGGTAGGCGAGCTTGTCCTGCGCAGCAAGCGCGCGCAGCCGCACGACGCCGGTGGTCGTCTCTTCGGTGCCGCCGACGACGCCGGCCAGCAGCTCGCGGCGGTCGCGGTGCAGCAGCGCGACCAGGTCGGCGCCATCGTCCATCGTGATCTGCGGCGCGTGATCGGCGGCGGCCGCGAGGTGCTGGTAGTAGACCGCCGTGCTCTCGCCGCGGATCGCATAGGTCGGAATGCCGTACTCGGTGACGAGCGCAGCCGCGACCTCGTCCTGCGTCGACAGCGGGTTGGACGCGGTCAGCCGGACATCCGCGCCGCCGTCGCGGAGCGCGAGCATGAGGTTCGCCGTCTCGGAGGTCACGTGCAGGCACGCGGCGATGCGCACGCCCTCGAGCGGGCGCTCGCGGCGAAAGCGCTCCCGGATCTGGCGGATCACCGGCATCTCGCGCTCTGCCCATTCGATGCGCTGGACGCCCCGGCGCGAAAGCGACGGGTCGGCGATGTCGCCGGTGAGCTGTAGGGTCATGACGGATCCTCCCCCGCGGCATCATGCGCGATCACCAGCTCGACGCCCGGCTCACGGCTCCGCCGGCAAGCGACCGCGCGCCGGAGCAGCGGTTCGATGCCGAGCACGTCGCGACGACGGATGCGCGCCTCGATCACCGGTGCCCCCGATGCGTAGCCCAGGCGATGGTAGGCACGGACCGCCGGCGTGTTCTCGGGGTCGACCGTGAGCACGACCTCGGCGCAGCCGCGCTCGAGCAACTCGCGCGTGACCGCCGACGTCACGCGCTTCGCGAGTCCGAGTCCGCGATAGCCGGCGTCGGTAAACACGTTCCCCACGATACCGATCGACTGGTTGGGCGCCACGATGTGCGTGCCGGCGACCGCGATCAGCTGCGCGCCGTCGAACGCGCCGTAGTAGACGGCGCGCTCGATCGTGTCGTGCGAGTAGTGGCTGGGTCCGCCCTCGGTGGCGTACAGGCGGTTGATGCGGTTGACGTCGCGCCCGCTGAGGCGGCGCACCGCGCCGTCGAGCGGTGCGAACGTTGCCGCCGTCACGGACATGCGCATCATGCGCAGCGTCTCGCGGACGTGGTACGCGCGCATCAGCGCCGCCAGATGCTCCGGCGCCGCCGTCGAGAGGTACGAAGCGCGGGCGCCGGCGTGCAGCGAGACGATCGCGTCGACCGCCTCCGGCGCGCCCACGGTGACCGTGGTGTTGCCGGCGGCGATCGAGTGCAGCACCAGTCCGAAGCCTGTCGGTCCGTCTGCCACCCAGAACTGGGAGTGCTCCAGCATCCCGCGCTCGAGGTGGCCCAGCGCGTACGCCGCGTAGGGGCGGTCATCGGCGAGCGCCATCTCGATTGCGCGCACGTCGCGTTCCAGTCGGACGCGGTACGCGCGCTCGGGCGGCCCGGCCTGGCGCCGGCGACGGGGAAGGGTATCGGTCACCGCGGCGTGGTCGGCCTCATGCCGGTCCCCAGTAGCGATCGAGCAGCACGCTCAGCCGGCGCCGCGTCTCGATCGGGACAAGCTCCCGTGGCGTGACGAGCGCTGTGGCGAGCGCATCCCCACACGCGCACTCCCGGCGCCGGTCGCCGATCGTCGCGATCGCAGCGGCGACGACGCTGCGTGCGTGCCCAACGTTTGCGCTGAGGGTCTGGACCACCGCGTCGGCCGTGACGTCGGCCTCCGTCTCGTGCCAGACATCGTAATCCGTGACCAGGCTCAGCGAGGCGTAACAGAGCTCGGCCTCGCGTGCGAGCTTCGCCTCCGGCAGCGCGGTCATGCCGATGATCGAAGCGCCCCACGAGCGATAGAGCCACGACTCCGCGCGGGTCGAGAACGCCGGTCCCTCGATCACCACCAGCGTGCCCCCGCGATGAGCCGGCACGCCGGCGACGAGGCAGGCGTCCGCGAGCGCGGCGCCCAGCTCCGGACAGAAGGGGTCGGCGAAGCCGACATGCGCGACCATGCCGTCGCCGAAGAACGTCGAGCGGCGACCACGCGTGCGGTCGATCAGCTGATCGGGCACGACGGCGTGCCGCGGCGCGATCTCCTCGCTGAGCGAGCCCACGGCGGACACCGCGATCACCTCCCCCACGCCGAGCTGCTTGAGCGCGTGGATGTTCGCGTGCGCGGGCAGCTCGGATGGCAGCAGTCGGTGGCCGCGTCCGTGGCGGGCGATGAAGGCGACGCGCCGGCCGGCGAGCGTCCCGATCGTCTGCGGTGACGTCGGGGCGCCGAAGGGCGTCGAGACGTCGACGGTGATGACGTCCGCGAGCTCGGTCAGCTCGTAGAACCCGGAGCCGCCGATCACGCCGATCTCGGCCGACAGACCGCGCGGTGCTGTCATCCGCCGCCCCCGTTCCCCAACGAACGCCGGGCACCGTACACGATCGGCCTGCTAGCGAACGCCGGGTACGCGCGCGCATCGCGCCGTCGCGCTAGCCGTGCGCGGGCGTCGCGAACAGCGCGGCGATCGCGGTCGCGTACGGCGGATGCAGCACGCCCGCCTCGGTCACGATCGCCGTCACGAGCGCTGCCGGCGTCACGTCGAAGGCGGGGTTGAAGGCGCGGGCGCCCGGCGGCGCGATCCGCTCGCCGCCGATGCAGAGCACCTCGTCCTCCGCGCGCTCTTCGATCGGGATCGCGGCGCCGGTCGCGGTGTGCTCGTCGATCGTGCTGACGGGCGCCACGATGTAGCACGGGACGCCGTGGTGGCGCGCCACGATCGCGAGCGGCAGCGTTCCGATCTTGTTCGCCACGTCCCCGTTCGCGGCAATGCGGTCCGCGCCCACGAACACCGCCGCGACCGCACCCGCCGCCATCGCGGCGGCGGCGGCGCCGTCCGCGAGCACGCGGTATGGCACGCCGTGCTCGCTCAGCTCCCACGCCGTGAGCCGCGCGCCCTGCAGGCGCGGCCGCGTCTCGTCGACGAGGACGGACGCCACGCGCCCGGCGCGGTGCGCCGCGATGATCACGCCCAGCGCTGTGCCCAGGCCGCCAGTCGCGAGCGGCCCGGTGTTGCAGTGCGTGAGCACGCAGCTGCCCGGGGCGATCAGCGCCGCGCCCGCCGCCGCCATGCGGCGGTCCGC
>JBBDXH010000143.1:12617-21883 GCA_040902395.1 Dehalococcoidia bacterium | reverse complement strand
ATCTCGCGGCCGGCCTGCACGGCGAACGACTGCTCGACGCCGTCGTATGAGTTGGCGATCGCCTCGAGGGCCTCGAGCCGCTTCACGTACTCCTCGATCGACTCCCGGCGTGCGCCGGGGCGACTGCCCGAGATGGCGTCGGCGATCATCACGATCACGGCCTCGGTGGTCTCGGGGCGCACCTCTTCGTGGTGCGCCTCGATGCAGTGCACGACCTCGCGCGGCAGGCCGAAGCGCTTGGCAATCTCGGCGCCGAGGAGGGCGTGCGTGCCCTCCATCTCGCGGTCGACGGCCTTGCCGAGGTCGTGGAGCAGGCCGCCGGCGCGGGCGACCTCCACGTTCGCGCCGATCTCATGCGCAACCGCGGCAGCCAGCCAGGCGGTCTCGATCGAATGGCGGAGCTGGTTCTGGCCGTAGGAGAAGCGGAAGCGAAGCTTGCCCAGCGTCTTCACGATCTCGGGATGAAGTCCGGTCACCTCGGCGTCGACGACCGCCTGCTCGCCGGCCTCCTCGATCATCCGGTCCACCTCACGGCGCGCGCGGTTCACGGCGTCCTCGATGCGGGTCGGCTGGATGCGGCCGTCCTGGATCAGCCGTGCGAGCGCCACGCGGGCGATCTCGCGACGCACGGGATCGAAGCCGGAGACGGTCACCGCATCCGGCGTGTCGTCAATGATCAGGTCACAGCCGGTCGCCGCCTCGAAGGCGCGGATGTTGCGGCCCTCGCGGCCGATGATGCGGCCCTTGAGGTCGTCGGACGGGAGGGGGACGACCGTCACGGTCGTCTCCGCGGTGATCTCGCTCGTCATGCGCTGCATGACTGTGGCGAGCACCTTGCGCGCGCGCGAATCGACCTCGGCCTTGGCCGACGCGTCCATCGCACGCACCCGTCGCGCCGCCTCGTCGCGTAGCTCCACGTCGAGCTTCGCGAGCAGCTCCTCGCGTCCCTCTGCGGAGGTGAGGCCGGCGACGCGCTCGAGTTCGGTGCGCACCGTCGCGTGCGCCTCGCCGATTTCGCGCTCATGGCGCTCGGTCTCCGCCAGCCGATCGCGGAGCGATTGTTCGCCGCGCTCGATCACCTCGGCGCGGCGCTCAACGGCCTCTTCGCGCTGCTCGAGGCGGCGCTCGGCGCGCGTGAGTTCGCGGCGCAGCTCGCGGATCTCGCGCTCGGCCTCGTCGCGGTGCGCGAGCGCCGCCTTCTCGGCGTCGACGTCGCGCTGGCGAGCGCGTGTCTCGGCTTCCTCGGCGATGCGGCGCGCGTCTTCCTGCGCGCGATTCCGGGCGCCGCCCGCGGCCATGGTGGTGAACACGTAGACGCCGCCGGCCCCGACGACGAGCGCGACGAGGCCAACGATCGCGACAATCACGGTATCCATGGCGGAGTGCTCCGATTCGTGGTCGGCTCGGCGCCACCGCGCCGGAGCGGTGTGGTGCGGCGTCGCGCGGGCCGGTTAGGTCAATAATGAGTCGTGTCACCCGCCATCGGCCGCGCTGTCGCAGCGTTTGCGGATGAATACGGCGCATCGTAGCACCGTCCGGAGCAGCGTCGCGAACCGCGAAGAGCACGCGATTACGCATGTGTACGCACGAGCGGCCGCGTGCGGCTACGGCTGCGTGCGCACGCGCGCTCCGGGCCCGGGACGTGGGGCTGTGCGCCGTCAGGGCGCGACGAGGCGCTCGAGCACGACGCGCGCGATGCTGTGATCGAAGCCGCGGCGGCGGAGGAAGTCATACAGGCGCCGCCGAATCTGCTGTTCGTCGAGGCGGCCGAGAGCAGTGAGCCGCCGCCGTGCGGCCGCGAGCGCGGCCTCGAGATCGTCGTGCTCCTCGAGTACGCGCGCCGCCATGTCACCGGGCACGCCGTGCTGCGTGAGCTCCTGGCGGAGCAGGGCAGAGCCCCGCAGCTGCGAGCGTCCTGATGCGACATACGTGCTGGCCCACGCGTGATCGTCCAGGTAGCCAAGTTCGCGCATGCGGGCGACGGCGTGAGCGACTTCGTCTGTGTGGAAGCGGCGGCCCAGGGCGGAGTGGAGCTCCGCCTCGGTGCGGTGCTTGCGTGCGAGCAGTTCGAGCGCGCGGCGGACCGCGAGGCGCTGCCCGGCCTGGCGGCGGATGCGCACCCAGTCGTCCGCTGCGAATTGGGCGCCCTCGTGGAGGCCGTGCTCGATCACGAGCTCGAGCGGGACGACGTGCGAATCGGGCTCGCCGTCCACGGTGATGGCGACGACGCCGTTCCGTCGGCGGGCGATCGCGGTGATCACCGGCATCTCGCGCGGTCCTCGTCCTGGTCCTCTCCCGCCCGCTCGCACGTCGAGGGTGCGGGGGCGGGCGGGGCGTGCTGAGTGGAACGCGCCGTGCTAGGCGTCGACCGCTTCGAGCGTGCTTTCTTCGGCGATGGCGTCGTCACCGTCGCCTGAGAGCACGCCGTCCTCGTCGACGCTGACCGTGGTCTTGCTCGGGCTCCTTGCGATGCCGGCCGCGGCGTGCACCTTCTGCTCGATCTCGGTCCGCACGTCCTGATGCTCGCGGAGGAAGGCGCACGAGTTCATGCGGCCCTGGCCGAGCCGCTGGTCGCCGTATGAGTAGAAGGCGCCGAGCTTCTTGACGATCTCGTACTCGGACGCGAGGTCGAGGATGTCGCCCTCGCGGTTGATGCCGTGCTGATCGGCGGTGAACATAATGTCGAACTCGGCCTGCCGGAAGGGTGCGGCGACCTTGTTCTTCACGACCTTGCAGCGCACGCGGTTGCCGATGAACGTCTGGCCGTCCTTCAGCGACTCGATGCGGCGGATGTCGATCCGGATCGAGGCGTAGAACTTGAGGGCGCGCCCACCGGGTGTCGTCTCCGGGTTCCCGAAGACCACGCCGATCTTCTCGCGTAGCTGGTTGATGAAGACGAGGGCGGTGCCTGAGCGCGAGCACGCGGCGGTGAGCTTGCGCATCGCCTGCGACATCAGCCGCGCCTGCAGACCGGGCAGCGAGTCGCCCATGTCGCCCTCGATCTCGGCTCGCGGCACGAGCGCCGCCACAGAGTCAACGACGATGATGTCGACGGCGCCCGAGCGGATCAGCGCTTCGCAGATCTCGAGCGCCTGCTCGCCGGTGTCCGGCTGCGAGACGAGCAGTTCGTCGATCTTGATCCCGCATTCGGCCGCGTACTTGGGGTCGAGCGCGTGCTCGACGTCGATGTAGGCGGCGGTGCCGCCGCGTGCCTGGCACTCGGCGATGATGTGCTGAGCGAGGGTGGACTTGCCCGCGGATTCGGGGCCGAAGATCTCGGTGATGCGCCCGCGCGGCACGCCGCCGATGCCCAGCGCGATGTCCAGCGAGAGCGAGCCGGTGGGGATGGCGGAGACCTGCACCGCCGCCCCGGGGTCGCCGAGGCGCATGATCGCGCCCTTGCCGTACTCCTTGGTGATCGCCTCGATGGCGCGCGTCAGGTCGTCGCGGCGAGTCGCCGCGTCCTTCGTCGCCTTGCTGTCCTTCGCGTCCCGCGCCTGCGCCATCGTCTGTCTCCCGTTCGTGGCGTACGTGGTGCCGCCCCCGCCGCACCTGCTGCCGTGTTCCGAACACTAATAGAACGCGCGTTCTAGATCAACCGCGTTTCGCCCGCAATCTCCCCGGATCGGCGCCCCCTTCGTGCGCTCGCATGTCGCCGCTTACTCGACGCCGGGGATACGCGGGGCGAACTCGGGCTGGTGCGTGACGAATTCCTCGGCGGTCATGCCGAACAGCAACTCGTCGTGGTACGCGCCGGCGGTGAAGCGCGTGCGCCGTAGCCGGCCCTCCCTCCACGAAGCCCAGCGCGCGATGCATCGCGATCGAGCCCGCGTTGTACGCGTACACCCGCGCCAGCACCTTCTGGTAGCGCAATTCGCCGAAGTAGAAGCGCAGGAGGACGCGGACCGCGTCGCTGCCGTAACCCTGCCGCCAGTACGGTCGAAAGAGCGCGAGGCCGTAGCCGAACGTGCCGTGACGCGGCTCGCTGTCGATCACGCTCATGCCGCCCACCAGTTCGCCGGCAAGCGTCTCGATCGAGAAGCGTCGCCTGTCCCCGTCCGGCACGGCGACGGCCTGTTCCTGCCACCATTGCCGCGCCCGCTCGTCGGACCGGCCGCCCTCGATCTGCCAGCCCAGCCGCTGGAGCTCACTGTCGAAGTCGTGCGGCCGAGACGCCTCGTAATCGCGGGCCTCAGGCGGGCGCAGCCGCACCAGCCGCCCCGTGAACAGGTTCGGTATCTTCGATGCGTCGGTGGAACCGCTCATGCGGTTGAGTGTATGGCCGGACCTGCCCGTTTCGCGCCGCGAGGAATGATGGCCTCGGCCCGAGAATCTGCCGGGAAACAGGGAGAATTACTTGGCGATCGATCCCCCCCGCCCGGGCCCGCGCGACGAGCAGGATGTCGCGCGGTTCACCGTGCGTCTCACGCCCCGCGGCGGACGTGATGCCATCGGTGCGGTGGACGGCGAGACCGTGCGCGTGCGCGTCGCCGCGGCCCCCGTCGGCGGCGAGGCGAACGAGGCGCTGGTCCGGCTGCTGGCCAGGCGCCTGCGCGTCGGCCGCCGCTCCGTGCGCATCGCGCGCGGAGCGACCAGCACGCGCAAGCAGATCGAAGTCGACGGCGTCACCACCGCGGAGGCGCTGCGACGCCTGATCGGGCCGGTCGCGGGCGAACACCCACCGCGCTGACCGCGGTGCGCCGCCCAGCCAGCGCGACGCCCGGTTTGTCTCCCGCTTGCGAGCACTCGCGCGGGCCGGACGGACGGCGATCGCGGGTCCGTCGGCGGCCACGGCGGCGCCGGTAAGGGGCAGGCGCACGGTGAAGGATGAGCCCCGGCCCGGCGTGCTCCGCACGTCGATCACGCCACCGTGCAACTCGACCAGCGAGCGCGTGATCGCGAGCCCGAGCCCGGTGCCGCCGACTTCGCGCGTGGCATGGTTGCGCGCGCGGTAGAACTTCGTGAAGAGCTGCGCGATCTCACCAGGGCTGAGGCCGACGCCGTCATCCTCGACCACGATCTGGATCGCACCGTTGATGCTCGTGACGCGAACTGTGACGTGCCCGCCTGCCTGCGTGTACTTGTGCGCGTTCGACAGCAGGTTCGTCATGACCTGCACCAGTCGCGGGGCGTCAACGTCGATCGCGGGCAGTCCGTCCTCGATCTCCATTCGGAACGCCTGCTGCTTGTCGTCGAACTGTGGAAGCATGGCGGTGACCGCCTCGCCGATCAGGCGCCCGATCTGTTCCGGCGCGCACCGCAGCTCGACGCGCCCGGCCTCGATCTGCGACACGTCGAGCAGATCGCTGACGAGCGCCGCAAGCCGGTCGGCGTTCTTCTGGACGATCATCAGCAGTCGCTCGTTGGCCGGTCCCAGCGGCCCGGCATCCCCTTCGAGCAGCAGCTCGACGTAGCCGGTGATCGAGGTCAGCGGGGTGCGCAGTTCGTGGGCGACCGTCGCGACGAACTCGCTCTTCAGGCGGTCCGTCTCGCGCTCGGCGGTGATGTCGCGAAATACGAGCAGCCGGCCGATGTAGCCGCCCTGGGGCTCGAACACCGGGCGGACCACGAGCTGGAGATCGCGCCGCTCGGGGAGCTGTTGCTCGAGGATCACCACGATCTCCGCATCGGGACCGAGCAAGGCCTGCTCTGCTGCGTCAGTCAGAGTGGTGTGGCTCTGCCCGAACGTGGCGGCGATCGCCTGCTCGAAGTCCTCGATCCCCCGGGAGTCGAGCGCGACCGGCTGACCGCGCGTGAAGAGGTCGAACAGCCCCTGGTTCACGAACGCGATGCGGCCGTCGGCGCCGAGGAAGAGCATCGCCTCGCGCGCGGCGTCGACGATCGCGCGGATCGTGCGGCGCGCGCGCTGTGTCGCGCGTAGCTCTACCTCGGCACGCTCCTCGGCCCGCCGCCGGGCCGCGATGTCGCGGATCGCGACCACGCGCCGGTTGCCGCCGCCCGACAGGTCATGCGCGACGAACTCGATCGGGAAGCGCAAGCCATCCTTGCGCAGGCCGATTGCCTCGGTGAGCTCGCTCCCACCCTCGGGGAACGACGTGCGCAGCGTTTGGCCGTCTTCAGGCGCGATGAAGTCCGCGAGCGTCATGCCGAGCACCTCGTCGGGCCCGTAGCCGAAGATCTCCGTGAACGCGCGATTCGCTTCCACGACTACCCCGTGCTCGCGAACCGCCAGCCCCTCGAGCGCGGCGTTGGAGAGGAGCTGGAGATGTTCACGGGTGGCGCGCAGTTCGCGCTCCAGGCGCACGGGTTCCGAGACGTCGCGGCACACCGCCACGAACTCGCGCTGCCGGCCGGCGTCGGTGGTGGTGACCACGACCTCCATGTCGAAGGTGGAACCGTCGCGGCGCACGCCGGTGACCTGCCGCCGGGTGCCGAGCATGTCCGAGCTCTCGCCGCCGAGGTAGCGTTCGAGGTAGCCGCGGTACGCGTCTCGATCGTGCTCGGCGACCAGCGCCAGCGCGGTGGTGCCGACGAGCTCGGTGATGCCGAAGCCGAACATCTCCGTCGCCGCTCGATTCGCGCTCGTCACCCGGCCGGCGTGGTCGAGCGTGATCAACCCCTCGGTGATCGATTCGGCGACGGCAGCAGCGCGAATCGTCGTTTCGGTGACGAGCGCGAGCGTCTCCGCCACCTCGCGGGACTGGAACTCTCGCTCCGCGATGTCCCCGAGCAACCTGAGCATCTCCTGTTGCTCGACGCCGAATTCCCGCGGACGGTGATCGAGGACGCACACCGTCCCCACGGGCACGCCGTCCGCGGCGTGCAGCGGGACGCCCGCATAGAAGCGCACGTTCGGATCGACGGCGATGAGCGGATTTGCGGCGAAGCGCGCGTCGGCGCTGAGGTCGTGCACGACGACGGGTCGGTCGAGTGCGACGACGTGGGTGCACAGCGACCGCTCGCGGGGGATCTCGGTCGCGCTGACTCCGCGCTTCGACTTGAACCACTGGCGGTCTGCGTCGATCAGCGAGATCAACGCGATCGGCATGTCCAGCACGATCTGTGCGAGCCGCGTGATCCGATCGAAGCGCTCTTCCGACTCCGTGTCGAGGAGCTCGAGCGCATGGAGTGCCGCGAGTCGGAGGGACTCGGCGTCTCGCGGGCGTGTCTTTATCACGCTTCCTCCTGCCCGGAGGCGCGCGCTCGCCGGGACGCCGCGCACGTCGGGTCGGGCTGTGCGAGGTGCGGCGGGACCGCTCCCGGCCGATCAGGCACCCTTCCACCATATCCGCGCACGAGGCGATAGGGGCGCCGACGAGAATTTCGTCGAGCGTGGCGCCACGACCGGCCGCGGGGACGCATTCCACAGCGCGACCGGCGGCGCGGCGAGCGGTCGCCGTGCGGCGGATGAGCGGCTATGCGCCCCGGGAGAGCACGGCCTGGATGACGACGAGCAGCAGGATGGCCACCATCGGGCTGATGTCGACGGCGCCCATAGCCGGGATCACGCGTCGCAGCGGATCGAGGACGGGCTCGGTGATGAAATCGAGCGCCTTGAAGATGGGGCCGTTCTTGTCGATCGGAAACCAGGTCAGGATGGCGCGGGCGAAGATCGCGAAGATCAGGACCTGAATCAGGAGCTGGACGACCTGGATCAGTGTGTCCACGCGCTACTCCCCCAGTTCCACGGCGCGAAGGTACGCCGCCTCGATTGCCTCGTCGATCGCGGCGCGCATGCCGGAACTCTCCAGCTCGGCCAGCGCCGCGGCGGTCGTGCCGCCCGGAGACGTGACCGCGTTGCGCAGCTCCGCCGGGTGGCGTCCGGTCTCGATCGCGTAGCGCGCGGACCCCGCCACGGTCGCGAGCACCAGCGCCTGCGCGTCCGCGCGCTTCATGCCGATGCGCACCGCCGCATCGATCATCGCCTCGATCAGCAGGTAGACGTAAGCCGGCCCCGAGCCGTGCAGCGCGGTGGCGAGGTCGACGGAGTCGTCGTCCTCGACCTCGACCACCGCCGTGGCGACGGCGTCGAGCAGTCGACGCACGAGCGCGAGCTGGGCGACCGTGACCTCCGGTGACGGGAGATAGACGGCGGCGCCCTCGCCAATCGCAGCGGGCAGGTTGGGCATCACGCGCACGCAGGCGCGGTGGCCGCTGTGCCGCTTGACGTCCTCGAGCCGAACGCCGGCAGCGATCGAGACCAGCACGGCGCTTGGCGCGAACTTGCCCTGGAGCGCGTGCGCGGCGTCGGGGAAGTCCTGGGGCTTGACGGCGAACAGCACGATCTCGGCGCCGATGCAGGCGCTTTCTGCGTCGTCGGTCACGCGCACGTTGTGCTCACGCAGCTGCAGGCGCTTCGCCTCGACGAGCTCGGCCACCGCGACCTCGGCCGGCGCGGCGAGCGCCGAGCGGAGCACTCCGCGCAGGAACGCCTCGCCCATGAACCCGCCGCCGATGATCGCGATTCGCATCGTCGCCCGTCCTCGCCGTGGTCAGCTGCGCCGTTCGCCGAAGATCGCGCGCCCAACCCGCACCACCGTCGCGCCTTCTTCGATCGCCACTTCGAAGTCGTCAGTCATCCCCATCGAGAGCCCGGCCAGTCCGTGCGTCCGCGCCAGCTCCCGCAGTGCGCGGAAGATCGGGCGGGCGTCGTCGGGAGCGGGCACGAGCGGTGCGACGGTCATCAGGCCGGCGACCTCGAGCACCGGACTGGCGGACGCGGCGCGTAACAGGGCCGCGAGGCCGTCGGGCGCGACGCCGCTCTTCTGCGCCTCACCGGCCACGTTCACCTCAAGGTAGCAGCGCAGCCGGGGAGCCGCACCGGCGCTCACGAGTGCCGGGAGACGGCGTTCGATCTCGGCGATCAACCCGGCCGAGTCGAGCGAGTGGAGCACGTAGACATGCGGCAGGACGCTGCGCGCCTTGTTTCGTTGCAGGTGGCCGATGAAGTGCCAGCGCGGCTTCAGCCCGGCGGCGGTCGCCGCCTCGGCCTTCGGCACGAGTTCCTGCGCGCGGTTCTCGCCAAGGTCGACCAGCCCCGCGGCGAGCGCCTCGCGCACGGCCGCGAGCGGCTGCGTCTTCGATACGCCCACGAGCGCCACCTCCGCCGGATCTCGGCCGGTCCGCTCGCACGCCGCGGCGATGCGCGCACGGACGGCGGCAAGCCGGCCTGCGAGCGTGTCGGTGGTCGTCATGGCGAGCAGCCTAGATCACCGATCGCGCGCGGCGCAGCCACGCGCGGCGCAGCCACGCACGGCGCAGCCACGCACGGCGAAGCACCGGCAGCGCAGCCACGGGCGGCGAAG
>JBBDXH010000143.1:0-12607 GCA_040902395.1 Dehalococcoidia bacterium | reverse complement strand
GGGGGGGGGGCCCCCGGCGGCCGACGGGCGGGAGCAGGTCAGGGGACCGGCCGCACGCCGACGAACATCGTGTAGCCGTCGGGCGCATCCGGGACGTCTGCGGGGTGCGCCGCTGCGCGGAAGCCGGCCTGTTCCATCCACGCCAGCCAGTCCGCCTGCGCGAAGAGTCCGCAGCGGTGCTCGTCGTACTCGACGCGCGGCGGGGCGTCGCCATCGCGCAGCAGGTAGGCGTAGTCAACCCGGTACCAGCTGTCGCTGGGGTCGGGATCCGAGCTCCACTCGAGGTAGCGGAGCGCGCGGCGGTCGCCGCCCGTGCCATCGTGCCCGCCACAATCGGTTCCGGCGCGGAAGCTCTCGCGAGTGTCGTCCGGCACGAAGATCGCCGCGCCGCCCGGGCGCGTGTGCACGAACGCGGTCTCGATCGCAGCCCGCAGATCGCGCTCGGTCGTCATGTAGCAGACCGCGTCATGCACGAAGACGGCGTCGAAGGTGCGCCCCAGGCGCACGTCGCGCATGTCGCCCGCGACGTGCTCGCACTCCGGGTTGAGCCCGCGGCTGACTGCGAGCATCCCCGGCGCCACGTCCACCAGCGTCGCGCGTACGTGCGTCTTGTAGTGCGACGCCATGTTCCCGCCGCCGGAGCCGAGCTCGAGCCACGTCGCCGGCGGGCGCCCGAGCGCGGCCGCGAACGATGCGAGGTAGAACGCGGCCTCGTCCGCATAGTCGGCGGGCGCGGTCAGCAGGTGGAACCACGAGGCGAGCTCGTCGTACAGGCGGGGGGCGGGGTCGGTCGTCATGGCACGCCCCTGGAGCGGGACCCTGCGTCGCGCGGGCGCCCTAGCAGACGCCGCAGAGCTTGCAGCCCACCTCGGGCGGCGGGCACGCGATCGTCGCCTTCACGCGGCGGTGCTTGTCCATCTCGCGCAGCAGGAAGCGCTGCGTCATGCCGACATCCACGATGTGCCAGGGCGGGCTCTCGCCCTCCCAGGGCAGGCCTTCGTCGAGGCCGGCCTCTGCGATCGCGCGCTTGAATGAGCCGAGCGAGTTGTCGTCCATCGCGGCGAGCATCGGCGCGAGACGCTCGTCCGCGCGCGACAGCACGTCGTCCACGCGGGCCGTCCACGGCGAGTCGCTGCGGAACTCGATGCCGGAGCCGAGGTGCTGCTTGAGGATGCCCTGGCGTCGTTTGACGGTGGCGATGTCGAACTGCTGCTCGAACTGGTAGGCGGTCCACGGCTTCGGCACGAGCGGCGAGACCGCCATCACGAGGCGCGTGCCCTGCCCGGCGGCGTCGAGCCGCTCCTTGATGCGATTGCCGAGCGCCGCCATGGCATAGACATCGTCGTCCTCCTCCTCGGGGAGGCCGACCATGAAGTAGAGCTTGAAGCGCCGCGCGCCGGACTCTCCCACGAGCGACGCACCGCGGAGGATCTGCTCCTCGTCCACGCCCTTGTTGATCGCCTGGCGCATGCGCTCGGAACCGGCCTCGGGGGCGACGGTGACGGTCTTCGTGCCCCCCGCTGCGAGCGCCGAGAGCACCGCGGGGTCGAGGTTGTCGACGCGCAGTGAGGAGATCGAGATCCTCGCGCCGGCGGCGCTGGCACGGGTGGCGAGCTCGGCCAGCTCGGGGTGATCCGCGACCGCCGCGCCGAGCAGGCCGACCTTGTCGGTGTGCTCGAGCGAGTGCTCGATCACCGCCATCAGCTCGTCCACCGGGCGGTAGCGCGGCGGGCGGAAGACGTAACCGGCGATGCAGAATCGACACCCACGCCCGCATCCGCGCGCGCACTCGATGAGCGTCATGTCGGAGAGCTCGGTGTCGGTCGTGAGCACGGTGGAGTACGCCTCGGTGCCGGCGAGGTCATGCACGTACTGCCGCTCGATCGCGCCGTAGACCGGCGGGCGCGTGGGCACGTAGATCCCGGGGATCGACGCGAGATCCTCGAGCAGCTCGTCGCGCGAGCCGTACAGGCCGTCCTGCCATGCAGCGACGAGGTCCGGCACGATCACTTCGCCCTCGCCGATCACGATCGCGTCGAGGAACGGGGCGACGCCGGCGGGATTGGTGAGCATGCACGCGCCGCCGGCGATGACCAGCGGGTAGCGCTCGTCGCGTTCGTGCGAGTAGAGCGGGATGCCCGCGCTCTTCAGGCACTGCACCATGTTGAAGTAGTCGAACTCGTAAGACAGCGTGAACGCGAGCACCGCGAAGTCGCCGAGCGGGCGCTGCGACTCAATCGAGACGACCGGCATGGGGTGGCGCTCGCCCGGCCCCGGCGGGTCGTAGAACCCTCGCTCGCACACCAGCTCCGGATACGCGTTGAACATCGCGTACATGGTCTGGAGCGCGAGGTTCGACATGCCGATGTAGTACGAGTTCGGGTACACGAAGGCGATGGGGATGCGGCCGCCCCAGTCCTTGATCGTCGCCCCGCGCTCTTTGAGCAGGCGCGCGCGGGCGATCTGTCTGACGTCGGTCTTCATGGATCTGGCAGTTTACCCGGTGGGCCGCTTGCGCGGGCGGCTCCCTCGGGGCGGCACGTTGCGAGCCGAGTCAGCGACCGAAGATGCGGCGGCGCTCGTCCTCATGCCGGCGCCGATCGCGGCGCAGCAACAGGTAGACCGCGCCGGCGATCACGGCGAGGGGAATCAGCGCGAGCGGCGGGAAGCGCACGAACAGCGCGATCGTCAGCCCGAGCAGCAGGATCGCACCGATGAGGGCGCCGATGATCGGCAGGAGCGCGCCGAAGACCACGCGCATGACGAGCAGGACCTCGCGCCAGCTGCCCTGCTCATCCCGGCCGGGCGGTTCGTAGCCGTACATGGCTCGCAGTGTATCTCCGTCGCGGACGCGACCGCGCGGGGGTGCCCCCCGGGGGCGATGCTAGGATGCCGCGGGTTTCTGTCGAAAGGACCGTTGATGGCGACTTCGCGGCCGACCACTATCCCCGCCGAGTTCAATGCGTTCCTGGCCGAACCGCGCAACGCGATCCTCTCCGTCGCGCGCGCCGACGGCCGTCCGCCGCACGCCACGCCGGTCTGGTTCATCTACGAGAACGGGCGCTTTCGCATCTCGATCACGCGCACGCGCTCGAAGTCCCGGCTGATCGAACGTCGCCCGGCGATCTCGCTCGTGATCGACGATGCGTCTCGCTTCCGCACGGTGGTCGTCGAAGGCACCGCGCGCTTCAGCGACTCCGATGCGGAGCTGATCGCGCTCGCGGGGCAGCTACAGGCGAAGTACCGCGGCCGTCAGCCACAGACGCAGGCCGACCACGCGGAGCTGCTGCGCGGCCTGCGCGCCGAGCAGCGCGTGGTGCTCACGCTCGACCCCGAGCACGTGATGAGTTGGAGCCGTTAGCCGGCTGCCGGCCTTCGTGAGCTGCGGCTGCTCGCGAGCGCGTCGCTGAGCGAACGCATCGGCGAGCCGGGCGTCGCGGTGCTCGAACGAGCGTGCGGCATGACCGCTCGGACGCGAGGACCGTTCACACCGCCCACCTACGCGGGGATGCCGTCCTCGGCCGACGCGCCGTTGCGCGTGATCGGACGCGCGTGCAGCCCCGCGGCGGTGCTCGACCGAGGCGCCGGCGCCTCGTGCTCACGGAGCAGCCCCGAGAGCAGGTCAGACACCCGCGCGCTGCCCGCTGCCCGGTGGCGCAGCGGCTGCGATCGGTCGATCACGTACGAGTTCCGGCGGCCGATGCGCGTGGCGTGCAGATAGCTTGCTTCGCGCAGGTCGCGGAGAATCCGTGCCGCGGCACGTTCCGTGATGCCGACCCCGTCCCCGACCTGGCGAACGGTCGCGTCCGGGTGCTCGGCCACGTACAGCAGGACCGCCCCGTGATTCGTGAGTAGCGCCCAGGCGGCGGACGCGCGCTCGTCTCCGAGTTCCGTTGTCACAGTGTTCCGGCCTCACATGTGAGTCGTGGCGTGTATAGCGTAGCGGAGCGGTCGTCCGTGACCGTATGGGTTCCTCGCGAGCCATCACTCAGGCCTGCGCAGGGACGGTCGGCCGTCTGCCGATGTCGTGATACTCGGCATGTGGAGTCACGATCCGCATGCCCGGATTCCCCGAGCACCCACGGCGGGCGGTGGTCCGCCGGCGCACGCCGCGCACCGTGCCGACCGGCTGCGGTGGGGCGTGCCGACCTCGAGACCATCCGGAGCGTGCCCATGCCCCGTGCGACGGTGAACGGTGTCGATAGCTGTTACGAGGAGCATGGCGATCCGCGCGGGACGCCGGCGCTCTTTATCCACGGTGGCTACGGCGGAGCCGCGACCACGCTCGCGCCGTCGCCGAGTGCGATCGCGGTGGCGCTCCACGACCTGCGCGATCGCGTCCGCCTGATCACCTGTGACCGGCGCTCGGCCGGTCAGAGCGCATACCGCCTCGACCACTTCCTGCTCGCGGACATCGCCGCCGACGCGGGAGCGTTGCTCGACTACCTCGGCATCGAGCGGGCGATCGTGATCGGGTCATCCGCCGGCGGGCCGGTCGCGCTCCAGTTCGCGCTCACGCGGCCGGAACGCGTGCAGGCGCTTGCGCTGCCGAACACCGGCCCGGCGCTGATGTCACTCACGCCGTATCGCGAGGGCCGGCCGCTGCCGGCCGACGTCGAGGCGCGGCTGCGCCTCGTGCGCGAACGCCTCGACCTCGTGCACGAGGCGAAGCGGGACGGCGACGACGCGCTGTTCGCGCGCCGGCAGGGCGAGTTCCGCGCCCCACCGCCCGCGGCGCCCGGTGCGGAGGAACGCACTCGCGCCCTGGCGGACGCCCTCTCGGTCGTCTCGGACGATCAGCTCTTCACATACTCGCTCGGCATGGTGCAACCGCGGCGCGTACGAGGGCATCGACTTCACGGACCGTCTCGGTGAGCTCCAGCTCCCCGTGTTCATCGTGCACGGCAACGCCGACCGCACCGTGCCGATCGCGTACGGCCGGGACCTGGCGGCCGGTATCGCGCACGCGGAGTTCCACGAGATCGAAGGTGCCGGACACGGCATCACCGGCCACGCCGAGGCGCAGCGGCTGCTGCGGGAGTGGATCGCGCGCGTGGCGTAGCCCGCCCTGTTCTTGCCGCTCGTCCCGAGTGAAGGCGAGGGCGCGCCGGGCGATGCAGGCCCGCGTTTCGCCGCGCGGGCGGGCGCGGGTCGCGCTGAGACACCGCTCGCGTTCACTGACCGAGATAGAGTCCGAGAGCCGCCATGGACGACTTCTGACAGGACCAGTAGGCCAGCCCCGAGTGGCTCGCGGGGCTCCCGCGGATCGTGTGCTCGGCACCCTGTCGGGTGCCGCTTGCGTCAACGAGGGGGGCGCGGAGCGGCGCAGTGCACCAGGGCGCGTCCCCGTCCCCATCCCCATCCGCTTCGCTTCGAAGCCGGTGTACCGCAAGCGGCACCCGACAGGGTGCCGAGCACGCTCCTCCGCCCGCTACCCGCACTTCGTGTAGCCGCACGCCCGGCAGGTGAGGCAGTGTTCGAGGTAGTGGAGCTGCTGCCCGCAATCCGGGCAGGTGAGTCCGGACACGACGGGTATCGCGAGCGGCGCGGCGCCGTCGGGCCCGGGCGTCGCCTCCACGCCAAAATGGAGGCGCAGCCACCGGAACACGTAGTCGAGGATGCTCGTCGCGAACGGGATCTGCGGGTTGGGCGTCACGCCGTACGGCTCGAAGCGTGTCTGCTCGAGCTTCGCCGCCAGCTTGTCCAGGCCGACGCCGTACTGCAGCGAGATCGAGGTGAGCAGCGCCACCGCGTCGGTGAGGCCGGAGACCGTCGAGCCCTCCTTCGCGATCTTGATGAAGACCTCGCCCACCGTGCCGTCCTCGAAGAGGCCGACCGTGATGTAGCCCTCCTGCTCGCCGACGCGGAACTTGTGCGTGATCGAGTGACGCTCGTCGGGGAGGTGGCGGCGATACGGCTCCGTGGCGCGCCCGACCGCGGCGGCATCCTCGGTCACCGCGTGCGAGAGCACCTGCATTGCGCGCGAGCCGTCGCGGTAGATCGTGATTCCCTTGCAGCCGAGCTCGTGCGCGAGCAGGTACACCGCGCGCACATCTTCGACGGTCGCGGAGCGCGGCAGGTTCACCGTCTTCGACACCGCCAGGTCCGTACGTGCCTGGAAGGCGGCCTGCATGCGCACGTGCCACGAGGGCGCGATCTCATGCGCCGTCGCGAAGCGGTGGCGGAGTGTCTCCGGCACCTCCTGCCGGTCCGCGAGCAGCGCGCCGTGCGCGAGATCCTCGAACAGCGACTCGAGCTCGGATTCGGCCGAGAACCCCGAGTCGCGCGCGGCCTCCCGGAAGGTCTCGCTCACCTCGGGCAGCACCGTGCCGTCGCTCATGCGCCGGTAGTGCGCGAGCGAGAACAGCGGCTCGATGCCGGACGACGCGCCGGCGATGATCGCAATCGTGCCGGTGGGCGCGATGCAGGTGCGCGTGGCGTTGCGGTAACGCGGGCCGTCCGGCGCGTAGACCGAGTGCGTCCAGTTCGGGAAGGCGCCCTTCTCCGCGCCGAGCGCGGCGGAGGTCTCGTCCGCGGCGCGGCCGATCTCGGACGCGAGACGCGCGGCGAGCGCGAGCGCCTCGTCGCTCTCGTATGGCATGCCGGCGGCGATGAGCAGGTCGGCGAAGCCCATCATGCCGAGTCCGATCTTGCGGTTGCCGAGCACCGCCTCCGCGATCGCGGGGACCGGGAAGACGTTCGCTTCGACGACGTTGTCGAGGAAGCGCGTCGCGATGCGCGCCGTGGCGCGCAGGCCGTCCCAGTCGACGTCGCCGGCGGCCTGCGACCAGAAGCTGGCGATGTGGATCGAGCCGAGCGTGCACGCCTCCCACGGCAGCAGTGGCACCTCGCCGCACGGGTTCGTCGCCTCGATCGCGCCGAGCGCGGGCGTGGGGTTGGCGCGGTTGATCGCGTCGAGGAAGACGAGCCCGGGGTCGCCGGTTCGCCACGCAGCACGCGCGATCTCGTCGAGCAGCCCGCGGGCGTCGACGCTGCCGCGCGGCGACCCGTCGCGGGGGTCGCGGAGCGTGACCTCGTCGCCGCGCTCGGCGGCGGCGAGGAACTCGTCGGTCACGCCGACCGAGAGGTTGAAGCGCGTGGCGGTGACGCCGTCGTCCTTGGCGTGGATGAACTCGCGGATGTCCGGGTGATCCGCGCGGAGGACGCCCATGTTCGCGCCGTCGCGCTTGCCGCCCTGCGTGACCAGCCGCGACACGTCGTCATAGTGGCGAAGCACGGAGACCGGGCCGCACGCCGAGCCGTGTGTCGAGGCGATCGGCTCACCGCGACCGCGCAGCCGCGAGAAGGAGAAGCCCGTGCCGCCGCCGTACTTCTGCACCATCGCCGTCGCCTGCGCTGTCGACATAATGGACTCGAGCGTGTCGTCCACCGGGAGCACGAAGCAGGCCGCGAGCGTGCCCCGGCCGGTGCCGGCGTTCATCAGCGTCGGAGAGTTCGGAAGGAAGCGCAGCGCGGCCATCTCGTCGTAGAAGCGCTGCGCCCAGTCGCCGCGTGCGGACGCGTCGGGCTCGACGGCCGCAATCGCGGCGGCGACGCGCGCGAAGAGCTGCTCGGGCGTCTCGATCACGGCGCCGGTGTCGTCCTTGAGCAGGTAGCGGCGCTCGAGCACGGTGCGCGCGTTGGCGGTGAGTGCGACCGGGCTCGTACTGATGTGATCCGTGGCGACCATGACCATGCCTTCGCATTGGGGGAGGGGTGGCGAGGCCGGCAGCATATCAGAACATACGTTCCGAAGACGCGCGTGGTGAGGCTCGACGGGCCGCAGCGCGCCGACCCATCGTACGGCGCGACCGGGTGCGTTGCGGGCGAGCGGGTGCACCGGGCGAGGGTGCACAGGAACGCCGCCGAAGTCCGCGAGGGAGCGGACGCCGGCGGCGCGTTCGTTCTGGCGTGGCCCGCGGGGCGGTCGCGTCAGTTCGGCTGGAAGATCGGTCGGGAGGCGCTGATCGAGATCGGGGCCCGGTGCTCGCGAGCCTCGGCGGGTTCGTCGTCGTCGAACGTGCTGTTGTCGATCGGGGTCGGGAGTGCGGGTGCGAGCAGGTCGGAGAGCTCATCCTCGAACAGCGGCGCCTGCTCCGGAGGCGGCATGGTGGGGCTCAGGGCGATGCGCTGCAGTTCTTCGAGCATCTGCTCGAGCGAGACGAACTGGTGGTAAACGGACGCGAAGCGGATGTACGCGATCGGGTCGAGGGGCTTGAGGCGCGTGATCGCCATCTCGCCGATCACGCGGCTGGGCACCTCGCTGCGGCTGGAGCCGAGCAGATGCTGCTCGATGTCGTCGACGATCGCCTCGACCGCGCCGCTCGGGAGTGCTCGCTTGCGCGCAGCGACGCGCAGGCCATTGAGCAGCTTCTCGCGCTGGAATTCCTCGCGACGCCCGTCTTTCTTCACGACCATCACCACCGCGCGCTGGACCTGCTCGTAGGTCGTGAAGCGCTCCTCGCACTCGGTGCACGAACGGCGCCGCCGGATCCCTCCGTCCGTGGCGCGGGAGTCGAGGACCTTGGTCGCGGTGCGGCCACAGAACGGGCACTTCATAAGGGACGACATCCTCGAGACGGGGGAGACGGTGGGTGGGTCGCGGGCTCCGAGGGGAGAGTGGCAGTAGAGCATGGGGCCGAGGCGGGACGGCGGCGGGTGTGCACAGGCTTGTGCTCCGTTTGTCCAAGTGGACCGACGGGGCAGTGGACCGGCCGCACGCGGCCCTTTCGCGTGCCGGCTGAGCGCGCGGTCGCTCGCGTGTGCGGCGCTGCTCGGACGCGATGTGCGCGGTGCGGCACGCGACCGCCCTCTCCTCAGTGAGGAGAGAGCAGTCGCCGATGAGCAGCGCGGCGCTGGTTACCGCGTCGGGAAGGTGCGGCGCAGGAACGTCGGCAGGTCCGCCTCTGTGAGGGCGTCCGCCGTCAGATCCCCGCGGATCTCGCCGAGCTTGATCGGCTTGGGCTCCTCGCGTCCGTTCAGCACCTGGCGAATGCTCATACGCGGTGCGCTGCTGAAGCCCGTCGCGATCACGGTGATGCGCACCTCGTCGGTCAGGGAGTCGTCGATGCTCGTGCCGAAGATGATCTCGGCCTCCGGGTCGACGACCTCGGCGATCACGCGTGCCGCCTGGTCCAGTTCGCGCAGGCCGAGGCTCTTCGGTCCCGTGACGTTGAAGAGCACGCCCGTCGCGCCGGTGATGTCGACCTCGAGCAGCGGACTCGCGATCGCCTGCCGAGCGGCCTCGACGGCGCGGTGCTCGCCCCTGCCGGTGCCGATCGCCATCAGTGCCGGGCCGGCGTCCGACATGATCTTGCGTACATCGGCGAAGTCGAGGTTGACCATGCCGGGCACAGTGATCAACTCGCTGATGCCCTGGATGCCCTGGCGAAGGACGTCGTCCGCGGTCCTGAAGGCGTCCTCGATCGAGATGTCGTCCTGTCCCATCTGGAGCAGGCGGTCGTTCGGGATCACGATCAGCGTGTCGACCTTGTCCTGGAGGTCGCGCACGCCCTCCTCAGCCTGCTGACGGCGCTTCGCGCCCTCGAAGCTGAAGGGCTTCGTGACGACGCCGATCGTGAGCGCGCCGAGCTCGCGGGCGACCTCGGCGACGATCGGCGCGGCGCCGGTGCCCGTGCCGCCGCCGAGGCAGGCGGTGACGAACACCATCTCGGCGCCCTGGAGGGCATCGGCGAGCGCCTCGCGCGATTCCTCGGCGGCGCGCTGTCCACGCAGCGGATCGCTCCCGGCGCCGAGTCCGCGCGTCAGGCGGTCGCCGATGCGGACCTTGATCTCCGACTGGCAGTGTTCGAGCGCCTGCATGTCGGTGTTGACGGCGACGTACTGCACGCCCGGCAGCCGCGCGCTGATCATGCGGTTGACGGCGTTCGAACCGCCACCACCCACGCCCACGACCTTGATCGGGGGCAGGCCATCGAAGTCGTGGATCATCTCGGCACCTTCCGTGTTTCCCTGTCGCGGGCGTGCGCCCCGCTGGCCAGTCCCGCGCGAGTACGCCGCCGCCGGCCGGTCGATCGGCGTCTCCCGCGCAGTGCTGCCCTCTGGTTGCTCCGCCGCCGCGGGGGCGGTGTCTCGCTCCCGGTGTTCGCGCGGCTCGTGACGCCGGCTGACCGCGTTCCGTGTCCGCGCGGGCGCGGCGGAGCGGTCGCGCGCCTCGGGCGCCTCCGGCGTGCCCTCCGCCTCCGCCGCCGGGGGAGCGGCCACGGCCGGCGGCCGTGCTCGCGCCTCCGGGGGCGCCGCCTCGTCGTCGTCGAGCGGCCGCGCTCGGCGTGGGCCCGTGCCGCCGGGGAGGCCCGCCTCCGCGGCGAGCGGAGCGTCGAACTCCGATGCGCTCGACGGCGGTGGCGGCTCAGCGGAGAGATCGAGCGGTTCGCCTGCGGCATCCATGCGCTCGACCGGCGCACGGCGCTCGTCGGCGCGCGCCGACGCGTTCGCGCGCGGCGCGGCGACGGGCGCGCGCTCCGCGGCATCGGCCGCCGCGCGCCGCTCCGCCAGGCGTGCCGCCTGGAGGTAATCGAAGAGCGTGCCCGGCCCCATCGGGTCGCGCGGCGGCTCTTCCGCCCGACGACCCTTCTCGCGTGGCGAGTTGTGTGACTGCTGCATTTCCGGCTCCTTCGATCCCAGGCTCCGGCGATCCGGAGCGGCGCGGTGGAAGCGTGGGGAGGTCATTGCGGAAGGACCACGCGCATCAGGTGGGCGACGCGCTTGAGCAGACCGCCCAGGGGGGCGATGGGACCGGGCGTGGAACGGAACAGGATCGCCTGCTCCTTGAGCGACCAGCGGAGCAGGCCGACGGACGTGGCGTATGCCGGGTCGTGCAGGATGTCCGAGAGCCCGGCGAGGTGCCGGGGCCGGCCGACGCGGGCGGGGAGCGAGAGCACCTCCTCCGCGAGGATGTCGATGCCCGGCAGGCCGGCAGCGCCGCCGGTGATCACGACGCCCGCGGAGAGCATCTCGGGGTCGGCGCCGCGGCGGATCTCGGCGAGCACCAGCTCCAGCAGCTCCTCGGTCCGCGCCTGCAGCACCTCCGCCATCAGCCGGCGGCTGACCATCTTGTGACCGTCCGACCCGAACGCATCGACCTCGACCTCCTCGGCCTCGTCGACGAGCGAAGGGATGGCGTGGCCGTACTCGCGCTTCGCGCGCTCGGCGGCCGGCTGGGGCACGCGCAGCGCGACCACCAGGTCGCGGGTCATGTGCGTGCCGCCGACCGGCAGCACCGCGGTGTGCACCACGGCGCCGTTCACGTAGACGCAGAGATCCGTCGTGCCACCGCCGATGTCGATCAGCGCAGCGCCCTGCTGCAGCTCCTCGGCATCGACGACCGCCTCGGCCGAGGCGAGCGGCGCGAGCACGAGCGACTCGACGCGCACGCCCGCGCCCTCGACGCACTGCACGAGGTTGCTCATCGCGGCGGTCGAGGACGTCACGACGTGGGTCTCGACGTCGAGCCGTGAACCGAACATGCCCAGCGGGTCGACGACGTGATCCTGGCCGTCGACGACGTAGTAGCGAGGCACGACGTGGATCACTTCGCGGTTGTTCGGCACGTTCACGATGCGCGCGCTCTCGAGCGCGCGATGGATGTCGCCCTCGGTGATCGGATTGCGCGGATCCGCGATCGCGACGATGCCCCGCGAGTTCATCGAGGAGACGTGCGGCCCGGCGATGCCGACGTGCGCGGAGAGGATGCGCGTTCCGGACGCGCGTTCGGCGCGTTCGACCGAGGAGGCGATCGCCTCGATCGCGGCGTGGATGTTGTCCACCATGCCCTTCGACAGGCCGGCCGACGGACCCACGCCGACGCCGAGGATGCGCAGCTCTCGCTGCGACGCGACCTCGGCAACGATCGTGCAGACCTTCGTCGTGCCGACGTCGATGGCGGCGATGCTGGGGTTCGCCATCAGACCCGGCCCTTCGGGCAGGGCAGGCTGGAACGCCTGCCCCACATCAGTGCTCGCCCGAGGCACGCAGCGCCGGTGGCGTGCACGTCGCGCGCCGTCATCGCACCACCACCCGCCGGCGAAAGCGGAGATCGATCTCGCGCGGCGGGCTGTGGGGCAGGCATCCCTGCTCGCCCGACGCACGCAGCGCCGGTGGCGTGCACGTCGCGCGCCGTCATCGCACCACCACCCGCCGGCCAAAGCGGAGATCGATCTCGCGCGGCGGGGTGTGGGCGTCCTGTGCGAGCTCGCGCACGAGCGCGGCCCACGTCGCGACCTTGAACCCGTAGTTGCTCGAATCGCCGAACACGACGTCCGGTCCGCCGTCCACCAGCACGGTGAGCCCGCGGTCGCGGCGGAAGACGAAGCCCATGGGTCGCACGTTCAGCCGCTCGAACGTGCCGTCCGTCGCGAGCTGCGCCACCAGGTGCACGGTGTCCGTATCCGTGACGTGGTTCGCGAACTCGATCGACCCTCCGATCTCGATGATCGTGGGCGCGTTCGCCGCCGCCGGGCGTGCGCGTTCGAGCACGTGCCCGTCCTCGTCGATCTCCACCCGTCGCCCGGCCGACTGCCAGTAGCCCCACGCCTGCTCTTCGATCACGCTGATCGCGATGCCGTGGGGCCAGCGCCGCGTGACGCTC
>JBBDXH010000142.1:0-3171 GCA_040902395.1 Dehalococcoidia bacterium | reverse complement strand
AGATCGTCCGTGGTCAGGAACAGACACTGCTCGCGCGGGAACAGGCGGAGGTAGCGCTCGATCTGCGGCCGGTACAGGCTGTTGGCCACGTACCGGTAGTTCCAGTCGCGGTCGTCCCCGAAATCGGCGAAGGGGCCGACGTCGACGCGCCGCCGGTCGATGCCGTCGCGCAGACGGCGTTGCTCCTCGCGCACCATCTCGGGCAGACTCCCGCTCCGCCACGGCACGGCCTCGTCGAAGTCACGCGCGTCGCCCACCGGGCGGGCGCGCTTCGTGTTCAGGAACGCCGAGTACAGGCGCTCCACCGGCTCGCGCAGCATGAAGACGAGCCGCACATCGGCTCCGAGCTCGGCCCGGATGCGCTCCGGCGCGCGCGCCACCGGCAGATAGCTGGTCGATGCCTCCCCGACGGCGTGCGCCGGCCGGGTCCGGAAACAGCGCTGATAGCGCGCCCAGCTCATCGCCTCCGGCACCCGCGCGAAGTAGTGCGGCTCCTTCGGCTCCGCCATGACCGCGTCCGGATGCGCGCGCAGGTAGCCGTAGAGGGAATCGGTCCCCGCCCGCTGGGCCCCCACCACGATGAACGTCGGCGTCACGCCGGCGTGCGTGTGGATCATCGGGCGCGCACCGCCTCGGCGTCGGGCCACGCGCGGCTAATCCGCCGCGCGTACTCGACCGCGAAGGGCAGCAACGTCCCGAGGAAGGCGCTGCCCACGAAGGTGAGGATCGTGAACAGCAGGAACTTCGGCTTCGAGTGCTTGTCCGAAGGGGCGGCGGCGTCGAGCACGCGGACGGTGGGGAGGTCCTTCGCCTCCGTGAGCTTGGCCTGCTCGAACTGCTGGATCAGGAGCTGCACGACGGCCTCCTGGACTTTCATCTCGCGGGTGAGGCGGATCAGCTCGAGCCCGACCCCGGGAACCTTCGCAAACGGCACGTGGAAATCCTGGTCGCGCCCGGCGGTGGCGTTGACGCCCCGGCGCGGCGCCTCGTCGCCGTACTGGAGATCGGCGAGGTAGCGCTTCATCTCGTCGATCTTCCGGAGCTGCGACTGCACGTCGGGACTCGCGTCGGTCAACCAGGTCCGCATCACCTGGAGCTGGACGTCGGCGGCGATGACCTCGGCTTTCAGACGGGCCGCCGCGTCGATCGCGCCCCGCGTCTGGTCCTGAAGCAGGATGGCCTGGTTCCTTTCCTGAAAGCGCCGGAGCTGCTGCTCCGCCTGGGCCAGGCTGGTGCGCGCCTTGCCGAGCTGCTCGGTCATGAAGCCGCGCGTCCGCCCGGCTTCCGACGTGTTGTAGGCGGTGACGACCCGATCGAGCTCGTTCACGAAGAAGTTCGCGATGGCGGCGGCGATGTAGGGATCCCCGTCCTCGACCGCGACGGCGATCACGCCCTCGCGCGTGATCGAGATGTCCATCCGCTTCGTCGTGAGCTCCTTGACCGCGTCGTCCATCAACGGCAGCTCGTACCGCTTCCGCAGGTCGAATTTCTCGACCGCAGCCATGGAGATCCGGCGGCTGCGCATCACCCCTACGAACTGATCGCGGTTGGGCGCCGCGCTCACCGACCCCGACAGGCTCGACAGCCCGGACGCCGCGTCGCCGCCGCCGAGCAGGCCGCCGAGCATGCCGCCGGGGCCGGTTTCCCTCGGTGAGAGGATCGTCGCCGTCGCGAGGTAGCTGAACGGCGCCGCGAGGCTCAGATACGCCATCGCCGAGACCGTGAAGACGAGGCAGAATCCGCCGACGAGCCATCGGAACCGCCACAAGACCACGAGGTATTCCAGCAGCGGGACCTCGTCGTCCGGCCGCGTCTCGGCCGTCGGTCGGGGAGTCATCGTTGCCTCGCTCATGTCACACCTCACTCCTGGAAAGCTCGGGCACGGGTGTCGTGGGCGGCGCGGTGGCGCGGGCAGCGGCCGGCTGCCGGCCGGGGACCGCCGTGCGGGCCTCTGGGATGAACGGGATGTTCATCAACAGCGCCATCACGACCCAGTAGATGGGGGCGTTCAGTCCGTCGTAGAGGTTCGCCACCACGAAGATGGCCGTGAAGGCCGAGAGGAGACCGATCGCCACCGGCGTGACGTCGTCGCGCCGCAGCACGCCGCGGAATCCCCTGATCGTCGCCGTGGCCATCAGCACGAATAGCACGACCATTCCCGGGATGCCGGTGGAGACCCCCACCGAGAGGAACGTGTTGTGCAGCACGTGGTCGCCGCCGACCATCTCGATGAAGGCATAGCGCCCGACTCCGGTCACCGGATAGCGGCGGATGAGGTCGATCGCGACGTCGTACCCTTCGAACCGGCGCACGACGTTGATCGGGCTCATCGCGATGAGCGTCATCGCGAGCGGCACGATGACGATCGAGAGCCCGATGGCGCCGAGCACGATCACCGTCATCAGCAGCCCCCGGCGCCACCCTCGAAGGTACAGCGTGCTCAGCAGCGCGAACACGGCGAACCCGGCGGCCGTGCCGAGCATCTGGCTGCGCGACTGCGAGAACACGATGCCGACCACGCTCACCACCAGGGCCAGCAGCGCGACCTTCCGCGAGAACACGCGCGGGCCTCGCGTGGGCAGCACGCCGGAAAAGGCGATCAAGGCGCCGCCCGCGACGAGCTGCGCGTAGAGCCCGTGGGTCACGATGAAACCCACCACCCTCGGAATGTCACCGATCCGCGAGCGGTCGATCTGGCTTGGGAAGATCCCTGCCCCGCCGAGTGTCCCCTGTACCGCCGCTCCCGCGGTGGCCACGAGCGCGGACACGAAGAGCCCCCGGCACACGTAATCGAGCATCTTGCGGTCGTCCGCGAAGATCACGCTCATCGTGAACACTGCCACCGCGCCCGTGAGCGTCACCATGAAACTGATGTGCGGAATCGGGTTCACGGCCTCGAACGTGGCGACGACGTTGAGCGCGAGGAAGAACGCCGCGATCCACAAGGGGAGCGCGTTGTGGCGCCGCACCGTGCCGTGGAACGCGAGGTACACGTACGTGAAGACGAGGCTCGAGATGATGGCGACGTTGACGACGGACAGGCCGGCGACCTCGTAGGCGCCGAAGGGCAGCGACAGCGACAGCGCCACCGTCACGATGCGGCAGATGCGGCGCATCCCCGACGCCCCGGAATCGACCGCGTGCATCGTGCCGCTCATCCCGCGCGCGAGG
>JBBDXH010000141.1:0-22281 GCA_040902395.1 Dehalococcoidia bacterium | reverse complement strand
GGCGGCAGTAGGGCCGCTACCAGCGGGGTACTCCGCGTGCCCAACACCGATCCGTTCACGCTCGATCCGGCGCTCGCAGGCGACGCCGGATCGGCCGAGTACATCGTCGAGATCTTCGGCGGCCTGGTCACCATCACCCCCGAGCTGAACATTGAGCCCGACCTCGCCGAGTCGTTCGAGGTCAGCCCGGACGGCCTCCAGTACACCTTCCGCATCCGCTCGGATGCCTTCTTTCACAGCGGCCGCCCCGTCACGGCCGATGACGTGAAGTACTCGATTGAGCGCGCGGCGTCGTCACAGCTCGCTTCGCCGCTGGCGTTGCCGTATCTCGGTGACATCGTCGGCACACGCGAGCACTTCTTCGGCCTCGCGGAGGGCATCTCCGGCATCGAGGTGATCGACGAGCGCACGGTCCGCTTCACGCTCGACGCGCCGAAGCCCTACTTCCTCGCGAAGCTCACGTATCCCACGGCATTCGTGGTCGACCGGCAGCAGATCGACGCGAACCCGCGCAACTGGACGCGACAGCCGAACGGCACCGGCCCGTACCGGCTGAAGGAGTGGCGACTGGGCGAGCGCATCGTGCTCATCGCGAACGAGCGCTATCACCTCGGTGCGCCGAAGGTGCAGGAGGTCGACTACCTGCTCTCGGGCGGTTCCGCGCTCACGCGCTTCGAGAACGGCGAGCTGGACGTGGCATCGATCAGCGTGAACGACATCGAGCGCGCGCGCGACCCGAGCAGCGATCTGAGCGCCCTCTACCAGTCGTCGCCGGAGTTCTCGGTCTTCTACATCGCGTTCAACACGAACGTGCCGCCGTTCGACGATGTCAACGTGCGCCGCGCACTCGCGCTCGCCATCGACCGCAAGAAGGTGGCGGAGGTCACGTTCAACGACATGGTGTTGACGGCGACGGGCATCATGCCGCCCCAACTGCCGGGCTACACGCCCGACGACAAGACGTACCCCTTCGATCCGGACGCGGCGCGTGCCGCGCTCGCCGCGTCGAGGTACGGCTCGGCAGAGGCGCTCCCGCCGATCACGATGACCGAGGTCGGCGGCGGCGCTCAGGCCGGCATCGATACGCAGGCCTTCATCGAGCAATGGAAGCAAGAGCTCGGCGTGACGATCGAGATCCAGCAGACGGACTTCGCCACGTTCCTGGACGACCAGGACGCGGGGCGCCTCCAGATGTTCAACGGCGGCTGGATCATGGACTACCCCGACCCCGAAGACATCCTCGATCTCAAGTTCCACGGCGATTCACAGCTCAACGACGTCGCCTACTCCAATCCCGACGTCGACAAGCTGCTCGACGAGGCGCGCGTTGCGGGCGATCCGGAGCGGCGGCTCGCGCTGTACCAGCAGGCGGAGAAGATGATCGTTCAGGACGCGGTGTGGATCCCGCTCTACTTCTCCCAGAGTCACGTCGTGGTCTCGACGCGCGTACAGGGCTGGTTCGCGCCGCCGATGGTGATCCCGCGGCTCCGGTTCGTCGAGGTGGTCGACTAGCCGGAGCAGCAGGCAGCGGCGCGCGGGCTGAGCGGGCTGGGCGGGGGGACGAGCGTTGACGGCCTACGTCATCCGCCGGCTGCTATGGCTGCCGATCGTCCTGTTCGCAGTCTCATTCCTGTCGTTCGTGATCATGCGCTTCGGACCCGGCGATCCGGTCACGGTGGCCGCCGGTCAGTACCGCGATCCCGAGGTGCTCGCGCGTATCCGCGCGGAGAAGGGCCTCGACGACTCGCTGCCGGTGCAGTACTGGCGCTGGGTCTCCGCCGCGGCCCGCGGCGACTTCGGCGAATCGATCCTGCAGCGGACCTTCACGGTGTCCGAGCTGATCTTCCCGAAGATGTGGATCTCCGCGCAGCTCGGCATCGTGGCGCTGGCCATCGTCTTCGCCGTCGGCATCCCGCTGGGGCTGATCGCGGCGCGTTTGAACGGGACATGGGCCGACCCGTTTATTGTCAGCTCGTTGCTCTTCCTCCAGGCGATCCCCGTGCTCGTCCTGATCCCGCCGTTGCTGTGGCTGTTCGCGCTCCAGTTCCGCATCCTGCCCGTAGGCGGCTGGGGCGGGCTGCTCGACGTCTACTGGGTCGGCGGCGTGATCGCGATTCCGATCCCGGATCCGCACCTCTATCTGCCGCTGCTGGCCTACACGATCGGTGGGTTCGCGGGCGTGGCGCGGCTGGTGCGCGTCACGGCGCTGGAGGTGACGCGCGAGGACTACATCCGCACCGCGCGGGCAAAGGGGCTGCCCGAAGCCACGGTGCTCTTCCGCCACATCCTCCCGAACTCGCTGTTGCCGATCGTCACGTCGGTCGGCCTCGCGCTCGCGAGCGTGATCGAGGGCGCGTTCTTCGTGGAGACGCTGCTCGGCATCCCGGGCATCGGGAGCTTCCTGTTCGAAGCGGCGCGCAGCCGCGACTACGACACGATCATGGCGTCGACCGTGATCATCGCGACCGTGTTCGTGATCGCGAACCTGCTCGTCGAGCTCACGTACGGCTTCATCGATCCGCGGGTTCGCGTCCAGGCGTCGCGCTGATGGCGACCGCCTCGATCGAGCGCTCCGCCGAGCGGGACGTACACGCCGGTCGCGGCCAGTGGCGGGAGCTGTGGACGCGGCTCCGCCGCAAGCGGCTCGCGCTCATCTCGCTCGCCATCATCGCGGTGATCTACGGCGCCGGCCTGTCCGCGCCGCTGGTCGCGCCGTATGCGTACACCGAGCAGAACCTCGACCGCGCACTCGAGGGACCGACGCGCGATCACTGGCTCGGCACCGACCGGCTCGGCCGGGACATGCTCAGCCGCGCCATGTATTCGGCGCGCACCACGCTGATCGTGACCGCAGCCGTGCTGCTCACCGGCTCGATCCTGATCGGCAACGGACTCGGGATGCTCGCCGGCTATCGCGGGGGCTGGATCGACAACGCGATCATGCGGGTCGGTGAGGTCGTCTCCTCGTTGCCCGGCATTCCGATGCTGATCCTGATCAACGCCGGCCTTGCGCCGCGCGCGATCGAAGCCGCCCGCTGGCTGGAGAATCACACGCCCCTGAGCGGGCTCGTGGCCTCGGGCTTCCCGTCGTACCTGATCGTGTTCGCCGGGCTCTCACTCTTCTCGTGGATCGGCACCGCTCGCCTGATCCGTGCGCTCGTCTTCCAGCTGCGCGAACGCGACTTCATCATGGCAGCGGAGGGACTCGGCGCGCCCGGCGGGCGTGTCGTCGTGCGACACATCTTGCCGAACGTCGCCTTCCTGATCGTGCTGCAGATCTCGAGCGGTCTCGGTGCGATCGCCGGTTCCGAGATCGTGCTGACCTGGTTCGGCGTGGGCGTCCAGCCGCCGGTGCCGTCGTTCGGCGCGATGCTCTTCGACGGCTCCGGGGCGCGCACCTTCCAGTCGCACCCGCACGTGTTGCTCGTCCCGGGCGTGATCGTGACGCTCCTGCTGTACGCCTTCGTCCTGCTCGGCGACGCCATCAACGACGCCTTCGCGCACCGCTGACGGCGCCTCCACGCGTCCAGGCACCCCCGTTCAAGGCGTCCGTTCAGGTGTGACGCAGCATGCCCCGGCAGTCGTGAACGGCAAATCACGTCCGTCTGTGAGGGGTTTCCCCGAGGGCAGGCCGAAGGGGGGTGCATGCTATACTTCGGCTCGCGGCAAGGTCAGATCTGTTCGAAGTCGTGAGCGCCCGACGGGCGTTTTCAGTAGAGGGTGCACAGACTTGGCTATCACTGCCGAACGGCTGCCGCGCTCACTGATCTCACTCGAGATCGAGGTCGAAGCCGACCGCGTTGAAGCGTCCATGGACAAGGCCGCACGCCGGCTTTCCGCGCGCGTGCGCATCCCCGGTTTTCGCCCGGGCAAGGCCCCGCGCAACATCCTCGAGCGGCATGTGGGTCGCGGTGCGCTGTTGCAGGAAGCGCTCGAGGAGCTCATTCCCAGCGTATATAACGAGGCGCTCGAGTCCGAAAAGATCGATGCGATCGCTCAGCCCGAATTCGACTTGAAGTCGACCGAGCCACTCGTCGTCTCGGCCACAGTCCCCGTGCGCCCACAGATCGACCTCAAGGAATACACCGCGCTTCGCGCACCGAAGCAGACGGTTGATCTGACTGACGAGCAGGTGCAGGAAACGCTCACGAACATCCGGCGCCGCTATGCGACGCTCGAGCCCGTCGACCGCCCGGCGCAGTGGAACGACCACATCCGCGCCGACGTGACGGTTTCCGTCGAAGGCCAGATCGAGCCACACGAAGAGCACGACGCGGAGTTCGCGCTGCGCGAGGATGGGGTGGTGTCGTTGCCCGGCTTCGCCGAGCGCATGATCGGCCTCGCGCGCGGCGGCCCGTACGACATCGCATTCGACCTGCCCGCGGACTACGCCGGGCCCGAACTCGCCGGTAAGAAAGCCTCGTATCGGATCACCGTGCACGAGGTGAAGGGCGAGATCCTGCCGGAGCTCGACGACGAGTTCGCGCAGTCGCTCGACGAAGGCTTCGAGAACGCGGCCGCGCTCGAGGAACGGGTGCGCACGGACCTGCGCACGGAACTCCAACGTCGGACGCGCGCCGCCTATCAGGACGAGATCGTCGACCTGCTCGTCGCCACCGCGGAGCTCGACTATCCGGAGGTGCTCGTCGAACGGGAGATCGACCGCCAGATCGACCGTGAGTCGAATCACGCATCGCACACCCAGGAGGGGCTCGACCGCTGGCTCGAAGCCATCGGCAGCACGCTCGATGAGGTGCGCGACGGGCTGCGCGAGACCGCCGACCTGGCCGTCCGGCGCGCGCTCGCGCTCGGCGAGCTGGTGCTCGCCGAGAAGCTCGAGGTCTCCGACGCGGACGTCCAGGCCGAGGTCGACCGCCTGGTCGCGCAGCTCACCGGCGAGGACGCCGACGAGACGCGGGCGAACGCGGCACGCCAGCTCTTCGACACCACGGACAGCCGCGACTCGATCCGCAACCAGCTGATCACGCAGCGCGCGCTCGACCGGCTCGAGGAGATCTGCTCGCAGGCAGAGGAAGACCCGGACGCTGCCGCGTCGGCGCGACGCGGTTCGCGCCGGCGGCGCGGAGCGCGCGCGGGCGACCGCGACGAGCCACCGGCCGCCGAGGCCGCACCCGACCAGCCCCAGGCGACCGAGCCGGCCGACGCCGGCGCGGACGCCGACTAGCCAGCAAACCGTCAACGCCTGGAAGCGGGTGCACCCGTGACGTATCGCCCACCCCGTGTCGAAGACTTCTCGCCCGCGTTCTTCACGCCGAGCAACATCATTCCGATGGTTGTAGAGGCGGGTCCGCGCGGCGAGCGTGCCTACGACATCTACTCGCTCCTGCTGAAAGAGCGGATCGTGTTCCTGGGCACACCGATCGATGATCAGGTAGCGAACTCGATCGTCGCGCAGCTGCTCTTCCTCGACCGCGAGGATCCCGAGCGGGACGTCTCGCTCTACATCAACTCGCCCGGCGGCATGATCTACGCGGGACTGGCGATCTTCGACACGATGAACCTGATCCGCGCGGATGTGTCGACGATTGCCGTGGGAGTCACCGCCTCCATGGGCACGGTGCTGCTCACGGCCGGTCAGAAGGGCAAGCGCTACGCGCTGCCGAACACCACCGTGCACATGCACCAGGCGCTCGGCGGCGGAAGCGGTCAGGCCGCCGACGTCGAGATCCAGGCGCGCGAGCTGATCCGCAACAACGAGAAGATCCGCAAGATCCTCGCCGACGCCACCGGGCAGACGCTCGAGAAGATCAAGCAGGACACCGACCGGGATATCTACCTGACCGCGGAAGAGGCCAGGGACTACGGTCTCGTCGACGAAATCTTGATGAAGCCGGCCTGAGCCTCGCCATACGGCGGGCGACTGGCGGAGAGACGAGGGATCGATGGCGAGCAGCACGACGCGCGGTGGTAGCCGGGTCCAATATAACTGCTCGTTCTGCGGGAAGAACCAGGATCAGGTGAAGCGCCTGATCGCCGGTCCGGGTGCCGTCTACATCTGTGACGAGTGCGTCGAGCTGTGCCAGGAGATCATCAACGAGGAGACCCAGACCGGCGCCAAGACCGCCGGCAAGTCCGCGAGCGGCACCGTGCGCACGCCGCAAGAGCTCGTCCACCAGCTCGATGAGTACATCGTCGGCCAGGACCACACGAAGCGCGTGCTCTCGGTGGCCGTCTACAACCACTACAAGCGCATCGAGGCGCCGGCCCACGCCGACGTCGAGCTCGAGAAGTCCAACATCCTGCTGATCGGCCCGACGGGAACCGGAAAGACCGAGTTCGCGCGCACACTCGCGCGTGTCCTCGACGTGCCGTTCTCGATCGCTGACGCGACCGCGCTCACGGAGGCCGGCTACGTCGGCGAGGACGTGGAGAACATCCTGCTCCACCTCATCCAGTCGGCGGACTTCGACATCCAGAAGGCCGAGCACGGCATCGTCTACATCGACGAGATCGACAAGATTGCGCGCAAGAGCGACAACCCGTCGATCACGCGCGACGTGTCCGGCGAGGGCGTGCAGCAGGCGCTGCTCAAGATCATCGAGGGCTCGGTGGCGAGCGTCCCGCCGCAGGGCGGCCGCAAGCACCCGCACCAGGACTTCATCCAGATTGACACGTCGAACATCCTCTTCCTGTGCGGCGGCGCCTTCGAAGGGCTCGAGCGCATCGTCGCCAAGCGCACCGGGCGCGGTATGCGCACGCTGGGCTTCAAGGCAGACCCACGCACGCGCGCCGAGATCGAGATCGAGAAGGCGCACATCCTGCGCGACGTCTCGCACGACGATCTCCTCCAGTTCGGGCTCATCCCGGAGTTCGTCGGGCGTCTGCCGGTCGTGTCCACGCTCGACCCGCTGGACGTCGAGATGATGATGGCGATCCTGACGCAGCCGAAGAACGCGATCGCGCGCCAGTTCCAGCGGCTGTTCGCCCTGGACGACATCGAGCTGGTCTTCACGGACGACGCCCTGCAGGCGATCGCCGAAGAGGCGATCGGACAGAAGACGGGCGCCCGTGGCCTGCGCACCGTGGTCGAGGACCTGCTGCTCGATGTGATGTTCGAGGCGCCGTCCCGCCCGGAGGTCCGCAAGTGCGTGGTCACCGGCGACTCGGTGAAGAACCGCACGCGGCCGCTCCTGATCACGGAGTCTGGCCAGGTGATCAACGGGGACCACGAGGCGGTGCCCGAGTCGGCCTGACCGACACCGATCGCACCCCACCAACGCGCTCGTCCTCTTCAGAGGACGGGCGCGTTTTGCGTCCTCCCCCCGGACCCGTGCCGCGCGCGCCTCAACGGTCGCCCGGCGGCAGCGGCTCGACGAACGGTGCGGGCATCTCCGGCAGGCGCTCCGCGAGGTCGTCACCGAGCGCGTCCAGCTCGTCCTCGCTGAGCAGCGACTCCGTGGCCGGGAAGAGCGTCTCCTCCTCCCAGCGGACATGCAGCGGCATCGCCGCCGCGAACTCGGCGAGCGCGGCGCGGCGCGCGCCGGCATCGCGGGCATCGCGCATGGCGGCGATCTGCGCCTCGATGTGGAGGTGGTCGCGCTGCAGCCGGAGCACACGCGCGTCGTCCTCGGGCACGTGCCGGACGAGCCGCGCCAGCAGGCACTCGCTCTCCGCCCCGAAGTGCGGCAGCAGCCCGGCCGACCAGAACGCCACTACGGTCGTGTACAGGGCGCTCACGTCGTCATCGTCGGCGGTCGGCAGCGCGCGCCGGATGCGCTGAGCGAGCAGCAGGGCATGGGTGTGTTCCCGCGAGAGCCGGACAAGCCGTGGATCGCGTTTCAAGGCGGCCTCCTCACCTCGGCCCGCAGCCGGGCGCGACCGGCGTGGTCCCGCGGCACCCCGAACTCCGGCGGGGCACCGTCACGTCACCTGCAGTCCGACGTCGAACGTCGCGGCGTAGCCGTCGCCGTCCGGCGCGAGCGTCAGCAACATTGGTCGCCGGCCCGGTTGTAGATCCAGTCGTTCGCGTTGCGCGTACTCCGCTCACCCTTCGTCGAGTACGGCTCCCGGGTGAACACCTCGTCCGATAGCGCGTCGTCGAAGAAAAGCTGCGAGGTGAACTCGAGGGCGCGCCCGGCCGTCTCGTTCGCGCGGATCTTGAAGTGGACGTGCACCGTGCGGCCGGGGTACCACCCCGGGTAGATCGTGACGCAGCGCGCGCGGCCGGCTGCGCCCGTGAACTGGTAGCCGCGGTGAACGTTTCGCCGGCGGTCGTGAAGCCGGGATCCGAGACACCCGAGTAGACGCCGAGCGCGTCGCACTGCCAGATGTCCACCATCGCGGCGACGAGCGGCACGCACCCTGCCGCCCCGATCTGCGACACGTTGAACGTCAGCGCGAGCGGTACGCCGTCCTTCACGCTGCCGTCCTCGTCGACGCGGATGTCCGAGCGCTCGAGGCGCTCGCCGACGAAGTACGGCCCCTCGGTGAGCGCCGGCACCACCACGCGGGCGGGAAGCGCCGTCGTGGTCGCGAGCGTTGGCGCGGCTGCTGTCGCGGCGGTCGCGGCCGGCGACGCGGTCGTTCCGCCGGTGGTCGCGGTCGCCCCGGTGGTCGCAACCCTCGCGCCGGCCCGCGAAGGCGCGGCGGGAGGCGTGTCGTCGCCGGAGCACGCCCCCACGAGCGCGACCACGCCCAGCCCGCCGAACAGTCCCAGCGCCTCGCGCCGTGTGAGCACGCGTCCAACCGGTGCGTCGTCGTTGTCCATGATCGCCGTCTCCGTTCGAATCCCGACGGCGGTCAGATTGCGCGAAGACGAGCTGCAGCTCGATCGTCGACTGGTCGTCCACTGAGAGCACGGCCATCGACTGCGGAGTCTCGATGCCGTAGTCCGCGAAGGCGATGATCGTCGAAGCGACGACGACCATCCTCGTCGCTCTCGCGCGCCGTGACATCGGCCTCGACGGCGGCCGCCGCGATCGCCGATCCATCGAATGCCAGCGTGCCGCTCACGGCAACGGTGCGCCCGACGGCCGTCGTCGCGCCGATGCTGGCGAGCTCCTCCCGCACGCGGCAGCCCACGAACGACGCGCCGTCGGCGACGGGCGTCCACGTGCCCGCCAGGTCCGCGACGTCCCCGACCGCGCCTGCGCCCGTCGACGCGGACGTGGCGGGCTCGCTGCTGTCCTGCGCGGAGCCGGACGCCGCCGCCGAATCACACGTCCCGCGGCCGCCGGCGCGCGGGCCTGCCTGGCTCACGTACCTCGCGACGAGCTCGCAACAGAGCGCACGTCCCGGAAGCTACCGCCGTTACGATCTCTGTTCGCAGAGAAGCCCCCGACGCCGCGTTGTTGCTCGGACGCCGTCCCGGGCTTGGGTGTCGGTGGGTCCCGTGACCGCCCCGGCGGGAAGCGCGACGGAGCGAGTGATCGGAGATCATCCTCATGCGCATCGACATATGGACCAGGCTCGCGCTCGTCTACAGCGGGGTGATCGCGGCGATGCTGTTCGCCGGTTGCACATCGAGCGAGGAGCCGCGGAAGCCCACGGCACCGCCGGCGGAGAGCGCCACCGCGGCCCCGACGCCGACGCAGACCGCCACGACCGCGCCCACCGCGACCGCGCCCTCGACGCCTTCGCCGACCGCAGCGCCGGGTCCGCCCGCCCCGACGAACGCCACGCTGCGCGGTGTGCTGCCGGACACTTCGGCGACCGTCACCCCCGGTGAGGGCGAGACCGGCCGCGTCTCCATCCAGTGGGAGTACACGGGTGAGGTCGAGGGCTTCCGCGTGCACCAGAAGGACTGCGCCGGCGCTCTGAGCGAGCCGATCGACGTCGGTCCGACCGAGCGGATGTTCGGGCCGCTCCAGCCGTGCCGCCCAGGCGGGGCGGTCGGCGTGTCGGCGTATGACGCCACCGGCGAGTCCGAGATCACGTGGGCGGTTCCGGGCGAGGCGACCAGGTAGCCGGAGCTCGCGGGCCGGCGAGGGACACGCGGCCCCGCGGAATCCGCTCCTTCACCTCCCGGCGGAGGCGTGCGGCCACTATCTTCGACAGCGAAATGGTGATCTCTCGCACCGAGAGCGACACCGGGAGCCATACCGGCTTGCCGCGATGATCACGGCGATCGCCGTGCTCGCGGCACTGGTTGCGCTGAACGCGCTGTACGTGGCGGCAGAGTTCGCTGCGGTCTCAGCGCGGCGGACCCGGCTTCGTCAGTCGGCGGAGAGCGGAAGCCGCGCCGCCAGGTGGATGCTCGCGATCCTCGAGCACGGCGCCGGCCTCGACCGCTACGTCGCGGGCTGCCAGATCGGCATCACGCTCTCCAGCCTGGTCCTCGGCGCGTACGGACAGGCGTCGCTGACACCGGTGCTCGCGGCCGGCCTGAGGGACTATGGGGATATCGGCGGCACCGCGGCGCTCGGGCTCGCGGCCGTCGTCACGCTCGTGCTCCTGACTGCGACGCAGGTGGTGGTCGGCGAGCTCGTCCCGAAGTCGCTCGCGCTCCAGTTCCCGACGCAGACGGTGCTCTACACCTCGCTCCCGATGCGCGCATCGCTGTGGCTGTTCCGGCCGCTGATCGCCGTGCTGAACGGGAGTGGCATCGCGATCTTGCGGCTGTTGCGCGCGCCGGCGCACGGGCACCGCCACATCCACTCGCCGGACGAGATCTCCCTGCTGATCGCCGAGAGCCGAGACGGCGGGCTGCTCTCCGGGGAGGAGCAGGAGCGGTTCGGGCGCGCGCTGCGTCTCAGCGTCCTGCCGGTGAGACGGCTGATGGTCCCGCGGCTCGACATCGTGGGCATCGAGGCGCAGATGCCGTTGCATGCGGTCCAGGATGTGCTCGCCTCGTCCGCCTTTACGCGGCTTCCGGTCTACGAACGGACCATCGACCAGATCACGGGCCTCCTGCACGCCAAGGAAGTGGCGCGCCGCATCGCGACCGGCGAGGGTCACCTGCGAGCGCGCGACTGCATGCGGCCGATCGCGAATGTCCCCGAATCGATGCGCGTCGAGCGGCTGGTATCCGAACTCCGCCGCCAGCGCTCCGAGCAGGCCGTCGTCGTCGACGAGCACGGCGGGGTGGCCGGGCTGGTCACGCTGGAGGACCTGCTGGTCGAGGTGCTCGGCGACAGCGATGCGCTGCACGGCGGAGAGATCGCGCCGGAACGCCTTCCCGACGGCCGCATTCGCCTCCCGGGCCGCATGCGCGTGGACGAGGCGCATGAGTGGCTCGGCGTGCTCTGGGAGGGGGAGAGTGACACGATTGGCGGCATCGTCTCGGAGTGGCTCGGGCAGATCCCACGCCCCGGCGATCGCGTGGTGATCTCGGGCGTCGAGGTCCAGGTCGAAGCCGTGGACCACCTCGCCGTACGGACCCTGCTCGCGCGCCCGCTCGCGGAGGCGGCCGCCATCGGAGCAGAGCACTGATGAGCGCCTTGATCCCCATCGTGGTGGTGCTCGCGTTGATCGCTCTGAACGGCCTCTTCGTGGCGGCGGAGTTCGCGATTGTCGGCGCGCCGCGCGCCACGCTCGGGCGGCGTGCCGCGGAGGGGCATCGCGTGGCGCGGGTGATCGTGGACATGCTGAGCAACCCGCGCGACCAGGATCGCTATATCGCGACGGCGCAACTCGGCATCACCTTCGCGTCGCTCGGGCTTGGCATGTATGGCGAGCACATGCTCGCCCACTGGATTGCCGCGCGGATCGAGCTGTGGGAGAGCGTCCCGACCTGGGTTGCCGCGCACACGGTCGCCTCGGTCACGGCGATCGCCGTGCTCACGTACTTCCACATCGTGATCGGCGAGATGGTGCCGAAGTCGCTCGCGCTCCAGCACGCAGAGGGCACAGCCCTGGGCGTCACGCCGGTCATGCTGTGGGTGCGCCGGCTGCTGTTCCCGCTCGTGCTCGTGCTGAACGCGGTCGGCAACGCGCTGCTGCGCCTGCTGGGCATCGACCGTTCGCAGGGGAGCCAGGAGCGGTATTACTCGGCGGAGGAGCTCGAGTTCGTCGTCGAAGAAAGCCTCCAGGGTGGCCTGATCGATCGTGGATCGGTGCGGGTGCTGCGCAAGCTGTTCGACCTCGGCGCACTCACGGCGGAAGACGTCATGGTGCCCCGCGTCCAGGTGCAGGGCATCCGCGTGGGCACGCCGGCGGATGAGATCGCGGTGCTGCTCCGTGAGCAGACGCACACGCGCTATCCGGTGTACCGGGAGGATCTGGACGACATCGTGGGCGTGGTGCACGTGCGGGAGCTGGTCGCACTCGTGACGAGCGGCGCGTCGCTCACTGCCTCCGTGCGGCCGGTCCCGTTCGTGCCCTCGTCGACGCCGCTCGACACCGTGGTCAAGCGCATGCGCGATCAGCTGGTGCAGTTCGCGGTGGTGCTGGACGAACACGGCGGGACGGCAGGCATCATCACCCCGGACGACGTGAGCGCGGAGATCCTCGGCCGCGTGGACGAGAGCGATGCAAACGGCGAGATCTTCGAGGATGCCGCCGGGCGGCTGCACGTGGCAGGTACAGTCCGCCTCGCCGAGCTGGGTGAGCGCCTGCGGCGCTCAGTGACGCACGACGACATCGAGACGGTCAGCGGCCTGGTGCTCGCGATGCTCGAGCGGCCGCCGCGTATGGGCGACACCGTCACGTACGAGGGCACGCGCCTCATGGTGTCCCGGGTCGATGGGAAAGGCGTGGCGGAGGCCATCGTGCTGCCGGTCGCGGAGCCCCCCGGCGGCGCGACCGCGTCGCCATAGTCGCCCCGTACGCGGCGCCCGTTGGGCTGCGGGGGCGGCGGTGACGCCGCGGATCGGCGGCGGCGGGCCGGCAGGTGCGGCCGGGCCTATGCTCCCGCGCGTGACGGACCCCGTAGCAACAGCAGCCCCGGCATCGCACAACGCCGCGCCGTGGTCTCAATCGCCCGCCGCGCTCCGCGAGCCGTTTCGCGCGGACCTCACTCGGCTCGTACAACGACTCTGGCCGGGCGCCCGTCCAACGTCGATCCGGCGGCTGCGCGGGGGGATCACGTCACGCGTGCATTCCGTCAGCGTGCGAGCGCCTGGAGGCGCGCTCGAGCGGCTCGTCCTTCGCCGCTATGTGAGCGGTCGGTTCCACAGCGATCCCGCGACCGCGCGCGGTGAGTTCCGAACCCTCGCCGTGCTCGCCGAACGAGCGATCGCGGCGCCGAGGCCGGTCTGGCTCGACGCGATCGGCACGCACTTCGGTGCGCCGGCGATGCTGATCTCGCGACTCCCGGGGCGGCCGCGCATGCGCGCCGGCGACGATCCTGCCGGCTGGCTGGCGGGTCTCGCGGAGCCGCTCGTCGCGATCCACGCGATCACGCCGGCGAACGCCGATCTGTCGCACCTCGGCAGCAACCTGCGCCCCGGGATGGCAGCAGAGCTTGCGCGAGGGCTTCGTCCTGATCTGATCGGCGACGCGCGCGGGGAACGTGCCTTCGCGCTGCTCGTCGCGCGCATCGGCGAGATCGAGACGGACCGCCCGGCGCTCGTGCACGACGACTACTTTCCCGCGAACGTGCTCTGGTACCGCGGGCGTGTGAGCGGCGTGGTCGACTGGCAGACGGGGGAGATCGGCGATCCGCGCGCCGACGTGGCACAGCTCCGGCTCGACCTCGCGATGATGCATGGGCCCGACCTGGCGGCAGCATTCGAAGACGCCTACCACGCGGCCGGCGGACGCCGGTTGGAGCAGCTGTGGTTCTTCGACCTCTTCCGCGGTCATCGTGCGCTCGCCACGTACGCCACGTGGCTCGCGGGCTACCACGACCTGGGGCTCACCGAGATCACGCCGGCGGTCGCCGGCGCTCGCCTGGCCGCGTTCCTCGACCGCGCGCTGGAGCGAGCGGGCGCATAGTGGCGGCGCGTGGTCCGGCCGCGCGTCATGGCGCGCCGCCGCGCGCGGGCGCCAAGGCGACCCGGTGTTATTCTCCGCTGCTATGACCGCGATCGATACGCAACGGAACGCGAAGCGCCGGCGCCTCGACCTGCTGCTCGTCGAGCGCGGGCTCGTCGCCAGCCGCGAGCGCGCGCGGGCGCTGATCCTGGCGCGCGAGGTGCTCGTCGACGGAGAGCCCGCGCTCCGTGCCGCCGCGCCCGTCGCGCTCGATGCCGCGATCGAGGTGAGGACGCCGCCGCCGTACGTGAGTCGGGGCGGCGAGAAGCTCGCCGGGGCGCTGGCGCGCACAGGTGTGCGCGTCACCGGCGCGCGTTGCCTCGACGTCGGCGCGTCGACCGGTGGATTCACGGATTGCCTGCTCCAGGCAGGCGCCGCGCACGTCACCGCGGTGGACGTGGGCTATGGACAGCTCGTGCCGTCGCTCCGTGAAGACCCGCGCGTGACGGTGCGCGAACGCACGAACGCGCGAGCGCTCGCGCCGCTCGACTCGCCCGTCGATCTCGTGGTGATGGACGTCTCCTTCATCTCGGTGACGACGGTGCTTCCCGCCGTGCTGGCGTCCGTGCGGTCGGGCGGTGAGCTGCTCGTGCTGGTGAAGCCGCAATTCGAAGCCGGTCGCGAGCAGGTCGAGGCGGGAGGCGTGGTGCGCGATCCGAACGTGCACGCGTCGTGCGTGGCGCGCGTCGCGCTGTGGGCCGTCGCCCACGGGCTGCGCGTGCGTGGCGTCGTGCGCTCGCCGCTCGTCGGGCCGGCCGGCAATCGCGAGTTCTTCCTCTGGCTGCGCGTGCCGCCGGCCGCTGCCGGCGAGGCGTGATGAGCGACGACCACCTCCCGGTCCCACGGAACGTCACGATCTGCTTTCGCCACACCGTGCCCGGCGCAGCCGAGCTGACGGCGCGGCTCGCGGAGCAGACACGCGCGGCCGGAGCGGGCGTGTGGCTCGGCCCGCTGCCCGACCCGGCCCACGGCGCCGAGGCAGCCGCCTTCGCGGACCAGCTCGCGGTGTCCGATCTGCTGATCTGTGTCGGCGGCGACGGCACGGTGCTCCACGCCGCCGAGTTCGCGTCGGCCGGCGGGCCGCCGATCTTCGGCGTACGCATGGGCCGGCTCGGCTTCCTGACGGAAACCACCGAGGCGGAGGCCGTGCCCGCGCTCGAGATCGTGCTCACCGGCGGCGCGCGCATCGAAGCGCGCACCATGGCGCGCGTCGTCAACGCCGACGGCGAGGAGATGCACGCGCTGAACGACGTCGTGATCGGCCGGCGCACCATCGGCCGGAGCGTCTCCGTAGGTGCCCGGCTCGACGGCGTGCTCGTCGCCGAATACCGGGGCGACGCCGTCGTCGTCTCGACGGCGACCGGCTCGACCGGATACTCGCTCTCCGCGGGCGGGCCGATCCTGCATCCGACCTCGGACGAGCTGGTGCTCGTCCCCGTGGCGCCGCACCTCACGCGCGCGAACGCGCTCGTGCTGCCGGCGGGCGTGCAGATCCGCCTCTTCGTCGCACGCGGGGAGTCGGCGATGCTGACCGTGGACGGTCGCCACGAGCGCCCGGTCGAGACCGGCGCGCTCGTCGAGGTCTCGCGATCCGCGCGCACGGTGCGCTTCGTGCGACTCGGCGGGCCGAACCAGTTCTATGCGAACCTCGCGCAGCGCCTCGGCTGGCTGCGCGTAGATCACGTGATCGGCGACGCCGACCCGGCGACGGTCGATCGCTCTCCGCAATAGACCCGAGCGGCCCTATGCTGTCCATCTCATGACCGGTCCATCGACCACCAGATCCAGCCTGGTGGGTTCCTCCGGGGTCGTGCGCGCGACGGTGCGTGACGCCGAGGGCATCCATCGCCTCGTGAACTTCTGGGCGGCGCAGGGGCAGATGCTGCCGCGCACGCTCGGCGAGACGTACGAGCACCTCCGCGACTTCTTCGTGGTGCGTGAGGGCGACGCGGTCGTCGCGTGCGGTGCGCTGCACATCACGTGGGCGGATCTCGCGGAGGTGAAGTCGCTCGCAACGGTCGAGGACAAGCAGGGCCGCGGCTACGGGCGCGCGATCGTGGAGGCCTGTCACCAGGAGGGCCGCGAACTCGGGCTCGCCGGGCTGTTCGCGCTCACCTACCGGCCGCAGTTCTTCGAGCGCCTCGGCTGGCGGCAGGCGGACGTCATGACGCTGCCGCGCAAGGTGTGGAACGAGTGCTATCGCTGCCCGAAGTTCCCCGGCTGCGAAGAGATCGCGCTGGTGATCGATCTCGCACCCGCGCCCGCCACGGGGACGAACGCCTGAGCGCTCGCGCTCGGCGATGAGCGACGCCGCCGGCCCGGAGCTCGTCAGGTCGACGGTCGAGTTCGAGAGCCACGTGTTCGATGTCTCCCGCGACGTCATCCGCTTTCCCGACGGGTTCGAGGCCGAACGCGCGGTGGTGATACACCCCGGCGCCGTCGCGCTCGTCGTCGTCGGTGACGACGGCCGCTGGTTGCTCGTGCGCCAGTACCGCCATCCCGCCCGCCGGGAACTGCTCGAGATCCCGGCGGGGACGCGCGACGGCGACGAGTCGCCCGAGGAGACGGCCGCCCGTGAGATTCGCGAAGAGACCGGCTACTCGGCCGCGACGCTCGTGCGGCTCGGCGGTACGTGGATGGCTCCGGGCTTCTGCACGGAGTACATCACCTACTTCCTCGCGACCGGCCTGCACGCGGATCCGCTGCCCGCGGACGACGACGAGTATCTGTCCCCGCCGGTGCGTATGACGGTCGCCGAGATCCACGCCGCGATCGACCGCGGTGAGATCGAGGACGCCAAGACACTGGTGGCGCTGATGCTCTACGAGCGCACACGGCGGTAGCGTCCGCCTCGAGCGCTCCGGCGAGGGTTGTGCCGGCGCGGTGCGGCAGGCGACTCAGGGGGCGATCCGCGAGCGGCTCGTGTGATTTGACCGTGACGCGACGCCGGCGAATAGTCAGGCCAGTGGGGCGCATCCGGCAGCTGGACGCGCCCGCGACACGTGCGCGAGGGGGCAGGCGACGTAGATGGCACAGGCATCTTCGGCGATCGAGCGGCGGTACGGGGACACGCAACGCACCGACCGCTGGTGGCTCGAGCCGCTGCTCGTCGGTTCCGGGCTCGGCCTGTTCGTGCTGTACTCCACGTTCTCCGCGCTGCTGCTCGGTGAGCACTGGGCGTTTGAGACCGAGCACGGCGTCTACCTGTCGCCCTTCTTCGAGCCGCTCATCCACCCGGGTTGGCTGCCGGGCTGGCTGTCGCCCGCTGCCTTCATCCTGTGGGCGCCCCTCGGCTTCCGCACCACCTGCTACTACTACCGACGCGCGTACTACCGCGCGTACTTCCTCAGCCCGCCCGCCTGTGCCGTGCGCGAGCCCGCCGGGAGCTACAAGGGCGAGAGCGTCTTCCCGTTCATCCTCCAGAACGCCCACCGCTGGTTCATGTATGTCGCGCTGCTCTTCGTCCCGGTGCTCTGGATCGGCGCGATCAAGTCGTTTCACCTGCCGGGCGAGGGCTTCGGCATCGGCCTCGGCTCGGTGGTGCTGACGCTCAACGCGTTCTTCCTGATGATGTACACGATCGGCTGCCATTCGCTGCGGCACTGGGTGGCGGGTGGCCTGAACCAGTTCTCGCGTACGCCCTTCCGGCGCCTGCGGCGGCGCCTGTGGGAGGTCTTCACGGTCGCCAACGAGCACCACAAGCTGTGGGCGTGGACGAGCCTGATCTTCGTGGGGCTGACCGACGTCTACATCCACCTCGTGGCCACGGGCGTGATCACCGACCCGCACACCTGGTCGGGCCCGATCTAGTCGTCGCGTCCGGCGTAGGACATCACGGGCACCTCCGAGGAGAGCGCATGGCGGAGTACGAGACCCACGAATACGACGTGCTCGTGATCGGCGCCGGCGGCGCGGGGCTGCGCGCCGCCATCGAGTCCGCGGGCATGGGCCTGCGCACCGGCGTCGTCTGCAAGTCGCTGCTGGGCAAGGCGCACACGGTGATGGCGGAGGGCGGCATCGCCGCCGCGCTCGGCAACATCTACCCGGAGGACAACTGGCAGGTCCACTTCCGCGACACCATGCGCGGCGGGAAGATGCTGAACAACTGGCGCATGGCCCAGTTGCACGCGCAGGAGGCCCCCGACCGGGTGCGCGAGCTCGAAGAGTGGGGCTCGCTCTTCGACCGCACCGACGACGGGCGGATCCTGCAGCGTGACTTCGGCGGCCACCGCTTCGCGCGCCTGGCGCACGTCGGCGACCGGACCGGCCTCGAGATGATCCGCACGCTCCAGCAGCGGCTGGTCGCGCTCGGCGTGGACGTGTTCCCGGAGTGCACGATCAACCGCCTGGTCAAGGACAACGATCGCATCGCCGGCGCGCTCGGCTACTGGCGCCAGAGCGGTGAGCTCGTGCTCTTCCGCGCGAAGGCCGTCGTGCTCGCCACGGGTGGCCTCGGCAAGATCTGGTCGATCACCTCGAACTCGTGGGAGGGCACCGGCGACGGCCACGCGCTGGCGATGTACGCGGGCGCCGAGATGATCGACATGGAATGCGTGCAGTTTCACCCCACGGGCATGGTCTGGCCGCCGAGCGTGAGCGGCCTGCTGATCACCGAGGGCGTGCGCGGCGACGGCGGCACGCTCCGCAACAACACCGGCGAGCGCTTCATGTTTCGCTACATCCCTGCGATGTTCGCCGCCGAGACGGCGGACACGGAGGCGGAAGCCGACGCCTGGTACGAGAACCACGAGGGCAACCGCCGTACGCCGGACCTGCTCCCGCGCGACGAGGTCGCCCGCGCGATCACCGCGGAAGTGCGCGCCGGCCGCGGCAGTCCGCACGGCGGCGTCTTCCTCGACATCGCCTCGCGTCGCGACGCCGCCTACATCCAGCGCCGCCTGCCGTCCATGTACCACCAGTTCATGGAACTGGCCGGCGTCGACATCACGAAGGAGTCCATGGAAGTCGGCCCGACGTGCCACTACGCGATGGGCGGCGTGCGGGTGGACGCGGAGACGGCCGCGTCGAACGTGCCGGGCCTGTTCGCGGCGGGAGAGGTCGCCGGTGGGATGCACGGCTCGAACCGTCTCGGCGGCAATTCGCTCTCCGACCTCGTGGTCTTCGGACGGCGTGCCGGCATGGGCGCCGGGCAGTACGCCCGGGGCCTCGAGTCGATGCCGGCGCTCGATCAGGCGGCCGTCTCCGACGACGCGCGTCGCGTCCTCGCCCCGTTCGATGGCTCCGGCAACGAGAACGCGTACACGCTCCACAAGGCGCTCCAGGATCTGATGCAGGCGAACGTCGGCATTATCCGCAACGAGGCGGACATGCTCGCCGCCGTCGCGGGCATCGGGGAACTGCGCGAGCGGGCACAGCACGTGGGCGTCCAGGGCGGCCGCGAGTACAACCCCGGCTGGCATCTCGCGCTCGATCTCGAGCACATGCTCACGGTCGCTGAAGACGTCACGCTCGCCGCGCTCGAGCGCAAGGAAAGCCGTGGCGGCCACACTCGCGAAGACTTCCCCGGGCCGAGCGCCGAGTTTGGCAAGGTGAACGTCGTCGGCCGGCGCGCCCCGGACGGCGAGCTCACGGTCACCCAGGAGCCCCTCCCGGAGATGCCGGACGAGCTCAAGCGGCTGTTCGAGGGGGGCTAGCGATGCCGACCGCACACCTGCGCGTCTGGCGCGGCGACGACAACGGCGAGTACGTCGAGTACGACGTCGATTACGAAGCGGGCATGGTCATCCTCGATGTCGTGCACCGACTCCAGGCGACGCAGACCGGTGACCTCGCGGTGCGCTGGAACTGCAAGGCGGGGAAGTGCGGCTCGTGCAGCGCGGAGATCAACGGGAAGCCGCGGCTCCAGTGCATGCAGCGCATGGAGCAGTACCCGGAAGGGGAGACGATCACGATCGCTCCGCTGAAGACGTTCCCGATCATTCGTGACCTGGTGACGGACGTGGCGTGGAATTACCGCAAGGCCGAGACCATCCCCGCGCTGAAGCTCGCGCCCGCGGACGCCGACGGCAACCGCCGCATGGCGCAGATCGACATCGACCGCGGGCAAGAGTTCCGCAAGTGCATCGAGTGCTTCATCTGCCAGGATGTCTGCCACGTGATCCGTGACCACCCCGAGAACATGGACGCCTTCGCCGGACCGCGCTTCTTCGTGCGGCTCGCCGAGATCGCCATGCACCCGCTGGACGAGAACGCGAAGCGCGACACGGTCGACCACGGCTTCGGGCTGGATTACTGCAACATCACGAAGTGCTGCACGGACGTCTGCCCCGAGGGCATCCACATCACGGACAACGCGATCATCCCGCTCAAGGAGCGCCGCGTGGACGAGTTTCACGACCCGATCCGCGCGCTCGCAAGGAAGCTCACCGGGCGCGGATAGGGCTGGACCCCTCACCCCGTTCCCCCCGGCCCAGGGGAGCCGGGACTTCGCGGCGCGAAGGAACCGGCCTGGCCGATGGCGAACGGGGGTGAGGGCGCTACGGGTGCGTCATCTCCTCGGGCCGTACCCACTCGTCGAACTGCTCGGCCGTGAGCAGACCGAGCGCGACCCCGGACTCCTTGAGCGTGCTGCCCTCGGCGTGGGCCTTCTTCGCGATCTTCGCGGCGTTGTCGTAGCCGATGTGCGGGTTGAGCGCCGTGACGAGCATCAGCGACGACTCCATCAGCTCGCGGATGCGCGCCTCGTTCGCCTCGATGCCGGAGACGCAGTGATCTGTGAACGACCGCGCGGCGTCCGCGAGCAGCCGGATGCTCTGGAGGTTGTTGTAGGCGATCACCGGCTTGAAGACGTTGAGTTCGAAATGACCGGTCGCGCCGCCGATGCCCACGGTGACGTCGTTGCCGAGCACCTGCGCGCAGACCATCGTCACGGCCTCGGACTGCGTGGGGTTCACCTTGCCGGGCATGATCGACGAGCCCGGCTCGTTCTCGGGGAGCATCAACTCGCCGAAGCCGGCGCGCGGGCCGGAGCCGAGCAGCCGCACGTCGTTCGCGATCTTCATCATCGACACCGCGACAGTCTTCAGCTGACCCGACAGCTCGACCTGCGCGTCGTGGGCCGCGAGCGACTCGAACTTGTTGGCCGCCGTCACGAACGGCAGCCCGGTGTACGCGGCGATCCGCTCCGCGACGCGCACTGCGAACTCGGGGTGGCTGTTCAGCCCGGTCCCGACCGCGGTGCCGCCGAGCGCCAGCTCATACAGCCGCGGCAGCGCGCTCTCGACGCGGACAACGGCGTACTCGATCTGCTTGGCGTAGCCGGAGAACTCCTGGCCGAGCGTCAGGGGCACCGCGTCCATCAGGTGCGTGCGACCGATCTTGACGATGCGCTCGAAGGCCTTCGCCTTCGCCGCGAGCGCCTCGTGCAGGTAGCGCAGCGCCGGCGCGAGGTCGTGCACGACCTGCTCGGCGGTCGCGATGCTCATCGCGCCCGGGAAGGTGTCGTTCGAGGACTGCGACATGTTCACGTGGTCGTTCGGGTGAACGGGCTTCTTCGAGCCCATCTCGCCGCCGAGCAGCTCGATCGCGCGATTCGAGATCACCTCGTTCGCGTTCATGTTCGTCTGCGTGCCGGAGCCGGTCTGCCACACGACCAGCGGGAAGTGCTCGTCGAGCGTGCCGTCGATCACCTCCTGCGTGGCCTGCCTGATCGCGCTCGTGAGCTTCGGGTCCAGCTTGCCGAGCGCCTCGTTCACCTCGGCCGAGCAGTACTTCACGATCGCGAGCCCGCGGATCAGCGGCCGCGGCATGCGCTCGGTGCCGATCTTGAAGTTGTCGAAGGAGCGTTGCGTCTGCGCGCCCCAGTAGCGATCCGCGGGGACATCGATCGTCCCCATGCTGTCGGACTCGATGCGCATCGCGGTGGCGACCACGGCGGTCCTCCTGATCTCGGCTCCGGCGGTCGAGGCGTCGCGGGCTAGCCCGCCGGCGTCGCCGCGACCAGCTCTTTCACGGCGTCGCCGGCCTTGCGCATGGCGGCCAGCTCATCGGCGGCGAGCGGGATGTCGTAGACGATCTCGATGCCGCCCGCGCCGAGCAGCACCGGAGCGCCGACGTACGCGTCGCGGATCCCGTACTCGCCATCCAGCCGCACGCAGCACGGCAGGATGCGCTGCTCGTCGAGCAGGATCGAGTCGACCATCTCGATCGTCGCTGCGGCCGGCGCGACGAACGCGCTGCCGGTCTTCAGCAGCTCCACGATCTCGGCGCCGCCGCGCTGCGTGCGCGCGACCACGGCCTGCACGCGGTCGGCGGCGAGCAGCTGCGTCAGCGGGACGCCGCCGACGGTGGCGTTCGAGACGATCGGGACCATCGTCGCCTCGGTGTGGCCGCCGAGCACCCAGGCGCTCACGTCCTTCACCGACGCGCCGGTCTCCATCGCGATGA
>JBBDXH010000140.1:0-22305 GCA_040902395.1 Dehalococcoidia bacterium | reverse complement strand
ACCCGGTCGACTTTCCGCCCGCGTCGCCGTCGGACCCTGGGGGGGGGTTGAACCGGGGCGGCCATCGCCGCCACCCCCCCCCCGGGGGGGGGCCGCTCAGTCCAGCGCGTACCACCCCGCCGGCTCGATCAACTCGATGCCCTCGCGTTCGATCGCCGGGAGTTCCTCGAGCATTTCGCGCGCGGTGAGGCCGAAGAGCGGGTGACGGGCCCGCGGCGCGACCTCGACGAGCGGCACGAGCACGAAGCCACGTTCGTGCATGCGCACATGCGGCACGCTCAGCGGCTCGCTGTCCACCACCTCGCCCTCGATCAGCAGAATGTCGATGTCGAGCGGACGCGCGGACCAGCGCTCGCCTGCGGGGTCACGGCCGGCCGCGGCCTCCGTCACCTTCGCGAGCCCGAGCAGTGCGAAGGGCTCCATGCGCGTGCGCCCGATCGCGACGATGTTCGCGAAGCGCGGCTGCGCGCTGACGCCCCACGGCGCCGTGTCGTAGATGGCCGAGACAGCCTCGATCGCGACGCCTCCGGCACGCAGCGCGTCGAGCGCCCTGCGCAGCTGATCCTCGCGGTCGCCGATGTTGCTGCCGAGCCCGAGGTACACCCGGCGCGCCCGTTCACGCTCGGGCGTCATGCGTGCCGCCTTCGCGCGTCTGCTCGTCGTCGGGCAGCCAGCCGCTAACGATCGCGTCGCTCATGCGCGCGACCTGCGACATCGCGTCGACGTCGTGCACCCGAACGATGTCGACGCCGCCGGCAATCGCGAGCGCGATCGTGGCGGCCGTTCCCCACTGCCGCGCGTGCTCCGGCCGATCGAGCACGTAGCCGATCGTTGACTTCCGCGACGCTCCGATCAGGAGCGGCCGGCCGAGCGCACGCAGTTCCCCGAGCCGGCGCACGAGCTCCAGGTTCTGCACGGGGCCCCAGCCAAAGCCGAAGCCGGGGTCGACCACCAGGCGGTCGCGCGGCACGCCGGCGCGCTCGGCGAGGGCGATCGCGGCCGCGAGCCCGGCACGCACATCGCGAATCACGTCGCCGCCGAACTCACGGCCGCGCTGGTTGTGCATGACAAACGCCGGCTTCCCGGATGCTGCGAGCACGGCGAGCAGCTCCGGGTCGCCGCGCAAGCCGCGCACGTCGTTGAGCGCATCTGCGCCGGCGGCGAACGCCTGTCTTGCGATCTCGGGCTTCGACGTATCGACGCTGATCGGCACGTCGACGACGCGCCGCACGGCCGTGAGCGCCGGACCGAGGCGTCGCCACTCCGATTCCGCGTTCACGGGCTCCGCGCCCGGCCGCGTGGACTCCGCGCCGATGTCAATGAGATCCGCGCCGGCTTCGACCATCTCCCGTGCGCGCCAGGCCGCCGCGGTCGGGTCGACGATGCCGTCGCCGGAGAACGAATCCGGGGTCGCGTTGATCACGCCCATGACGAACGTCCGGCGGCCCCAGATGAACTCGGTGCCGCCGATGCGCAGCGGGGAGGGGGCGAGCGTCTCGGGCATGCGCGGGAGCGTAGCGTCGCAGCCGTCAGGCTTCGACGATCGCGATCGGCTCTTCCTCGACCACGCCGCCGGTACGCACGTGGAATGCGCGCACGCTCGGCGGCTCGGAAGCCAGCGAGATCACGATGTAGTACGTGTCCGGGAACATCGGCTCGCGCCCGAATTCGCCGGGCGGGAAGAAGGCCATGCGCACGTCGGTCGGCGACGGCCGGGCCTCGGACGCCACGTGCGAATGGTAGATCGCGAAGAGTGTCTCCTGGTACGAGCCGGGGGCGAACCGCCCGGCTCCGGGCTGGCCTCTTGGCACGCGCCGCCGCCGCTTCTGATCGCGCGCGCTCTCGAGCCGCATCATCTGCAGCGGGTTCATCTCGTAGCGGTAGGGGCTGGCCGCGTCGTTGGTGACGCGATGCACGGCGACGGGAACGCCGTCGCGCGCGTGCACCATGCCGCAGCACTCGTTCGGCAGCTCCTCGCGCGCGTGCGCGATCATCTCGTCGACGATCGCGCGGGCGATCTCCGGCATCCCGCCGTCCCTTCAGCCGATGGCAGGCACGGCGTGGGGCGTAGGCCGCGCCGGACGCGTGGCGATCACGCCCAGTCCTGCGTCTCTCCGTCGTCGATGCACGCCGTTGGTGTCATTCGCATCTGGACGAACGCGACGCTCGCCGGCGAAGCGACGAGGTGGCCGATCCAGTGCTCCCACTCGCTGTCCGGCAAGCGTTCGACGAGATCCTGGAAGGGCACGTGGACCTCGACGGGGCCGGCGCCCGCGGCCTCCCCGGCGCCCTCGACGATGCCGAAGTCCAACGACCAGCGCCCGGGGATCGCGATCCGACCCACGGTGCGCGTGCGCATCACGCCGGCGTTCGCCAGTGCGCGATAGCGGTCGACGACCGAGGCGTGAAAGCGCACGTGTAGCCGCCCACCGTCCCGCGCCGCGAGGGCGCGGCGGAGGAGGCTCTGCTGGATCACCTCGACGCCGGACGTCATGACCCCTCCGAGAGCTCGATCGGCACGCCCACGAGCGAGCCGTATTCCGTCCACGAGCCGTCGTAGTTCCGCACGTTCGTGTAGCCGAGCAGGTGCCGAAGCACGAACCACGTATGCGACGACCGCTCGCCGATGCGGCAGTACACGATGGTCTCACCGTCGCCGTCGATACCCGCCGCGCTGTAGAGCGTGCGCAGCTCTTCGATCGGCCGGAACGTGCCGTCCTCGTTCACCGCGCGCGCCCACGGCACGCTCTGCGCGCCCGGGATGTGCCCCCCACGCTGAGCGGTCTCGCCCATGCCCGGCGGCGCGATCACGCTGCCCGCGAACTCTGCCGGGCTGCGCACGTCCACCAGCCGCGTCGGTCCGCCGACCGCGGCGAGCACCGCGTCACGCCGCGCGCGAATGTCCTGCGCGGGCTCCGCCGCGCGGTAGGCCGTAGGCGTGACGACCGGAACGGCGGCGGTCGTCGGACGGCTGTCGACCAGCCACTTCACGCGGCCGCCGTCCATGAGCGCGCAGCGCTCATGGCCGTAGAGCTCCAGCAGCCACAACGCGTACGCCGCGAACCAGTTGTTGTTGTCCCCGTAGAGGACAACCCGCGTGTCGTTAGCGATCCCCGAACGCGACATCAGCGCCTCGAAGTCGGCTTTGCCGAGGACGTCGCGGACGTGCAGATCCTGCAGCTGCGTCGTCCAGCTCCACGCGAGCGCGCCCTCGATGTGGCCTTCGCCGTACGCCTCGGTGTCGACGTCCACCTCGATCAGGCGCACATCCGGGTCGGTGCGGTGTGCTGCCACCCAGTCGCAACTGACGAGTCTATCCGGCATCTTCCTGCTCCCCTGGCGTTCGTGAGCCGGCCGCCCGCGGTCCCTTGCCCGCGGCGATGACCCCGCGGAGCCGGTGGTGCGCCCCGCACGCGTGCTCGGAACGGCTACGGCATGAACGGCGCTGCCGCGCGCGCGAATCGGGCAGCGGTGGTGCGCACGCGCGGGCGGCTTACCACCAGAGCTTCTCCTTGACGTCCTCGACGATGGCCTCGTAGTCGCGGCTCCAGAGCCCGGTCGAGAGGTACTTCCAGCCCCCGTCCGCCAGCAGACACACGATCTGCCCGCTCTCCATCCGCTCCGCGGTGCGCTGTGCCGCCCGCACGACGGCGCCGGCCGAGACGCCGGCGAAGATGCCCGTCCGCTGTGTGAGCTCTTTCGTCATCCGGAAGGATGTCTCCGAGTCCACCACGATGCGGCCGTCGAGCACGCGCTCGTCGAACACCGGAGGGATGTAGCCCTCCTCCATGCTGCGCAGGCCCTGCACCATGTCGCCGGGGTGCGGCGCCGCCGCGATGATGCGGATCGCGGGATTGTGCTCTTTGAGTCGCCGCCCGACGCCCGTCAACGTTCCACCGGTACCCAGCCCCGCGATGAACGCGCTCACCCCCGGGAGGTCGGCGATGATCTCAGGCGCGGTCGTCTCGTAGTGGGCCCGCGGGTTCTCGTCGTTCTCGTACTGGAAGGGGAAGTACCAGTCCGGGTGCTCCGCACGCAGCTCCTGCGCGCGCGCGACGGAGCCATTCGATCCGAGTTCGCCCGGCGAGTAGATGATCTCCGCGCCATAGGCCTCGAGCAGCTCGGTGCGCTCGTGGCTCACGGCGTCCGGCATCACCACCTTCATCCGGTAGCCGCGGATCAGCGCGATCAGCGCGAGCGCGATGCCGGTGTTTCCGGACGTCGGCTCGCAGATCACCTGCCCCGGGGACAGCTCGCCGCGACGCTCTGCCGCTTCGATCATGAACTTGGCGATACGGTCCTTGACCGAACCCGTGGGGTTCTGGCCCTCGAGCTTCGCGAACAGCTGCACGCGCGGGTTCGGCGACAGCTGCGAGATCTCCACGAGCGGTGTCTGGCCGACCAGGTCGAGCAGGCTGCCGTAGCGCATCGTGCGGCCCGATCGGCTAACGCGCGCCGCCCGCGAGCGCGGGCAGGATCGACACGGTGTCGCCGTCGGAGAGCGGCGTGTCCTGCCCTCCGAGGAAGCGCACGTCCTCGTCATTCAGGTAGATGTTGACGAAGCGATGGAGCACCCCATCGGTGCCCATGATCTGCTCCGCGAAGCCCGGGTACTGCCGGTCGATGTTGGAGAGCAGCTCGGCGACGGTCGCGCCGTCGCTGTCGAATTCCCGCTGCCCGTCCACGGCTTTCTGGATGACCGAGGTGACGTGCACCTTCACTGCCATCGATGATCCTTCCTCGTCGGCCGTGCGCGGTGCGCAGGACCGTTGGCTGCGTGGGTGACGGTCTACGCCTCGGTCGCGATCGGGACCTCGAGCGGCGGCGAGCCGCAGAACGCGTCGTAGTCGATGAGCTCCGTCAGGGTGGGCTCGTCGCCGCACAGCGGGCACTTCGGATCGCGTCGAATCTTCATCGTGCGGAACTCCATCGACAGCGCATCAATCAGCAGCAGCCTGTTCACCAGCGGCTCGCCGATGCCCAGGATCTGCTTGAACACCTCGGTCGCCTGGATCGAACCGACGATGCCGGTGATCGCACCGAGCACGCCGGCCTCGGCGCACGACGGCACGAGCCCGGGGGGCGGCGGAGCCGGGTAGAGGCAGCGGTAGCAGCCGCGGCCGGGCTCGTAGACCGTGGCCTGCCCATCGAACAGCAGGATTGCGCCGTCGACGAGCGTCTTGCCTGCGAGGTACGCGGCGTCGTTCACGAGGTAGCGGGTCGCGAAGTTGTCGGCTCCGTTCACCACGATGTCGTAGTTCGGGATGATCGCCATCGCGTTGTCCGACGTGATCGGCATCTTGTGCTCGACCACCTGCACGTGCGGGTTGTGCGCCTGCAGCTTCTCCTTCGCGGACTGGAGCTTCGGCCGGCCGATGTCCGCCGTCTGGTGCAGGATCTGGCGCTGCAGGTTGGAGAGATCGACGACGTCGAACTCGACGATCCCGATCGTCCCGACGCCGGCGAGCGCGAGGTAGAGCGCGACCGGTCCGCCGAGCCCGCCCGCTCCGATCACGAGCACCTTCGCATTGCGCAGCTTGCGCTGCCCCTGCGGCCCCACCTGACCCATGATGATGTGCCGCGAGTAGCGCATCACCTCATCCGGCGTGAGCGCGTTCGAAGGCGGCGCGGCGCCGTTGCCGCGTACGCTCCCGGCGCCGCCGTCGGCGCCGCCGGCAAGCGCCGGGATCACGGCGACCTGGTCACCGTCGCGCACGGATGTCGCCGTGCCCTGGAGATCGTGTATCTCCTGGTTGTTCAGGTAGATGTTGATGTGCGTCGGCACCTTGTGCTCGCGGTCGTACACCAGGTTCGCGAAGCCCGGGTACTGCGTATCGAGCGCGTCGAGCACCTCGGCGATGCTCGTGCCTTCGACCGAGACGTACTCGCGATTCGCCGTCAGGCGGCGAAACGGCGAGGGGATGTAGACGCTGATCGGCATCCGACGGTCCTCTCGTGCTGGGACGAGACCCGCGGCAGCATGCCGCGCCTCGCCCCTACGATCTGTAGTCAACTCACCCGCGTCACCGGAACGGCGGTCCCGACGCTCACAGTGTGACGCTCAGGTAGCGCTCACCGGTGTCGCAGAGCATGGTCACGACGCGCTTTCCGGCGCCCAGGCGGCGCGCGATCTGCGCAGACGCCCACACGTTTGCGCCGGACGAGACACCGAGCAGCAGGCCCTCTTCGCGCGCGAGCCGCTTCGTCATCTGGAAAGCGTCGTCGTCCTGGACGCTCATCACCTCGTCGTAGATTTCGCGGTTCAGCACGCTCGGAACGAACGAGGCGCCGATGCCCTGGATCCCGTGCAGCCCGGCGCGCCCACCCTGGAGCACCGGCGCACGCGCCGGCTCCACGGCCACGATCAGCACATCGGGGAGCACGGCCCGTAGCGCTTCCCCGACGCCGGTGATCGTACCGCCGGTCCCGACTCCGGCGACGAAGGCGTCCACCTCGCCACCGGTTGCCTCGAGGATCTCGGGCCCGGTCGTCAGTCGATGCACCTCAGGGTTGGCGGGATTGTCGAACTGCTGCGGCATGAAGTAGCCGTGCTTCTCGACGAGCTCTCGCGCGGCGTGCACGGCGCCCGTCATGCCCTCGATCGCCGGCGTGAGGATCAGGTCGGCGCCGAACCGCTCGAGCAGGCGGCGGCGCTCCACGCTCATGTCCTCGGGCATCGTGAGCACCAGCCGGTAGCCCTTGCGCGCGCAGACCATCGCCAGGCCGACGCCGGTGTTGCCGGACGTCGGCTCCACGAGGGTGGCGCCGGGGGCGAGTGCGCCGGCCGCCTCGGCTGCTTCAATCATCGCCCGGGCGATGCGGTCTTTCACGGAGCCCCCCGGGTTGAAGACTTCGTACTTGCCGAGCAGTTCCGCGCCTCCCGCGGAAGCCGCGATCCGGTGCAGTCGCACCAGCGGGGTCCGGCCGATCAGGTCGAGCACGGAGTCCGCGATGCCGGGGTGCGCGGTGGTGAGCATGGAGATGTCGGCCTCTGGCGTCATGGGCGACGCGACTCGCTCTCTTCGACCGCCTGCCGTACGAGACGGCGCCGGGTGTCAGATGGTGTAGTTGGCGACCGCCGCTTGCTCGTGTTCGCGCTCATGCGCAACGAGGTCGGCGATTGTGATCCGGCCGAGCCGCCTGCGCATGTCGTCGTATAGCTCCTGCCACACCCACGATTGTCCACAGAGCGACTCGCCCCCCCGGTTGGCGTCGGCGACACATCCCAGCGGCGCGAGCGAGCCCTCGAGACACTCGAGCACCGCGAGCAACGTGATCTGCTCGGGCGGCCGCGTGAGCTCATGTCCACCGCCGGGACCGCGTGTGCTCCGGATGAAGCCGTCTCGGCGCAACTGCGCGAGCAGGTGATCGAGGTAGGACTCGGGGAGCTGTCGCCGCCGCGCGATGTCCGCGCGTTGCACGGGGCCCTCGCCCGCGTGCTTCGCGAGATCGATCAGCGCGCGAACGCCGTAATCGCCCTTTGTGCTGAGGAGCATGACACGCATCCCGGGATTCACGACTAATCTGGTCGAGATTGTATCAGACCACCCGATCAGGGCCGTGCACGGACCCTGGATGGGCCACCCCGACGCGAGGTGATCGATGAGCGAACCGGGCGCACGCGCGATCTATGCCCTCAAGCTCGGCTGGGCGCTGGACGAACTCGCGAGCCTCGTCGAGGCGCTTCCGTCCGGCGACCTCGATCGCCGGCTGGCCGGCGAGACGAACAGCCCCGCCACGATCGCCGCGCACGTCGGCGGGGCCGTCCGAGCATGGGTGCTCGGCATCGGCTGCGCGCTCCCCGCCGACCGCGACCGCACGCGCGAGTTCGCCACGCACGGCGTCCCGGCGGCGGCGCTGGCGCGCGAGCTGCGGGTGCTCGCCGACGAGTGCAGCGCCGCGCTCGCGCAGCTCGACCCGGCTCGGCTGGACGAGCGGCTCACGCCCTCGCAGGCGCTCTACGGCGAAGGCGCACCGCGCGCCCTCTCACGGCGCGAAGCGATCGTGTCGGCGCTCCAGCACGCGGGCGTCCACCTCGGCGAGCTGCGGCTCACCACGGACCTGCTGCGCCGGACGGCGGACGACTGAGCGCCCGACGCCGGCGCGCGCCGCGGCCGCCGCCGGCGACCGCGGGGACGATCGAGATCTCGTCGCCCTCGCCCAGCGGCGTCGCGAGGCCCTGGAGGAAGCGCACGTCCTCGCCGTTGATGTACACGTTCACGAAGCGACGGATCTCGCCGCCGTCGTCGAGGATGCGCTCACGCATCCCGGGGAAACTCCCCTCGAGCGCCTGGACCACGTCGCTCAGCGTCTCGCCCTGGGCGGAGACGTGGTCCTGGTTGTTCGTCAGGTTGCGCAGCGGCGTGGGGATCTTGACGTTCACGGCCATCGTTCGCTCCGTGCCTCTTCGTGTGTTCGCGGGACGCGCTGGCGCGGTGCTCAGCCTTCGACCACGTCGCCAAGCGTGGCGTCGTCCACGCGCACGCCCTGGCCGCGCACCCAGACAAGGCAGCGCTCGATCTCGTCCGCTTCGCCCGTCACCTCGAGCACGACCCACCCGACGCTCTGATCGACGTCCGCCATGCGGACGTTCGTGACCACCTGGAACTCGTGACCCATCTGGTAGATCACCGGCGCCTGGATCAGCTCCGGGGTGAACGTGAGCCGTACGTGCTTCGACGCCACTAGCGGCCTCCCGTCGCGCCGACGGGCGCGGCGCGCCGCGCAGCGAGCGCCTCCGCGAAGCGCTCGCTGCGCGCAGGCACGCGCAACGGCTCGTCGACTGCGTCGACCACCGCCTCGAGCGTCTTGAGGCCGGCGCCCGTGATGAACGCCACCGTCTCCTCGTCCCGGCGAATGAAGCCGGAGGCCACGAGCTGCTTGAGGCACGCCACGGTCACGCCACCCGCCGTCTCGGCGAAGATGCCCTCGGTCTCGGCGAGCAGCTTGATGCCGTCGACGATCTCGTCGTCTGTGGCCATCGCCGCGCCGCCGTTCGTCTCCTGCATCTGCTTCAAGGCATAGTAGCCGTCGGCCGGGTTCCCGATCGCGAGCGATCGGGCAATGGTGTTCGGCTTCTGCGGGATGAAGTTGAGCGTGTGACCTGCGAACGCGGTCGCGATCGGCGAGCAGCCGGATGCCTGCGCGCCGGACATGCGCGTGTGCGGCTCATCGATCAGTCCGACCTTGTGGAACTCCTGGAAGCCCTTCCAGATCTTCGTGTAGAGCGATCCGGACGCCATCGGCGCAACCACGTGATCGGGAGCCCGCCACCCCAGTTGCTCGGCGACCTCGAAGCCCAGCGTGCGAGACCCCTCCGCGTAGTAGGGACGCACGTTGATGTTCACGAATGCCCACGGGTATTGCGTCGAGAGCTCGCTGCAGAGCCGGTTCACGTCGTCGTATGAGCCTTCGACCATGACGAGCGTGGGGCGGTAGATGGCGCTACCTACCACCTTGCCCTGCTCGAGATCGTCCGGGATGAAGACGAAGCACTCCATGCCGGCCGCCGCCGAATGCGCTGCGACCGAGTTCGCGAGATTGCCGGTGCTGGCGCATGCCATGGCCGAAAAGCCGAATTGGCGCGCGCGCGCGATGGCGACGCTGACCACACGGTCCTTGAACGACCACGATGGATTCACGGTGTCGTTCTTCAGCCAGAGCGTGTCGAGCCCAACGGCCTTCGCGAGGCGATCGGCACGGATCAGTGGCGTGTATCCGGTACCGATGTCCACCTTGTAGGCGGGGTCGCACGGCAGGAAGTCGGCGTACCGCCAGAGGGTGTTGGGCCCACGTTCGAGGCTGTCGCGGGTGACCGCCTCGCGGATGCCTTCGTAGTCGTAGGCGACTTCGAGAGGCCCGAAACAGAACTCGCAGGAATAGATGGGGTCGAGCGGATACTCCCGCCCGCACTCCCTGCAGCGGAGCGCGCGATCGAACGTCATTGGGTGTGTCCTCGACTGTCCGGCGCGCATCGCCGCCGGCACGGGCTGGGGGGGCTGCCGAAACGCCCGAGGTCCGGTCCCTCCCGCCCGGGAAGGAACGCCCTCGGGCTAGCGCATCACCATCGTGCGCCGGTCGCGCGGGCCGACGTGCAGGCAATGGCGGTGAGGCAGCTGCATGTGCGTAGGCGCCTTTCGTTCATCTGCCCCTTCCGCACGGGGAAAGGGTCGGAGTTGGCACCGTGTCCACCCCGGCGAAGGGTGTCCGGTTGCCGCGGTTTCGCAGGGCCGAGCCCTCCACCGCTCTTGATGAACCGCCTCCCGCGTGGGGAGAACGTGTGAACGGAGGCTAGATTCGGCCTCTACTTCTGTCAATTCGCGGCGGGTGTCGTGTCGCGAGCGACCGCCGCACGGATCGCCTCCCGCACCGCATCGAGGTCGATCGGCGCGCGCGCGACCTCGACGCCGTCCACGACGACGACGGGGATCGCCGGCCCGAAGCGCGCCTCGAGGGCGGCGTCGGCTTCGACGTTCACTCGCTCCAGGCTCGCGCCGAGCCGGTCCACGATCGGCGCGAGGGCCGTCACCGCGTCCTCGCAGAGGTGGCAGCCGGGACGCTCGTACAGCGTGACTGCGACTGCGCCCGCTCGCGCCACGTTACGGCGCTCGCACCTGGACGCGCCCCGACGGCTCAGACTCCGGGTCGCGCTCGCGTGGAAGCCTCAGCGCGAACCACAGGCCGGGCAGCGACACGAGCACCACCAGCAGCGATACGAGCTGCGGCACGCGGAGCAGACCGCCCGCGACGTCCGCGGAGTCCACGCGGAGGTAGGTGACGAGGAACCGCATCACGGCGTATCCGATGAAATAGACGAAGAACGTCAGACCCGGCCTCCGCCGGAACGGACCGAGGAAGAGCCAGAACATCACCCCGAGGATCGCGAGGTCGGCGAGCAACTCGTATGTCGTGGCGGGGTGGTGCGGCCCGACGGTCAGCGAGTGCGCGAACGCCGGCGAGTTCGGGTTCGTGTAGATCACACCCCACGGCAGGTCGGTCGCGCGCGCGAGGTGTTCGCCGTTGATCAGGTCGCCGATGCGCCCGATGGCCTGGCCGAGCAGCAAACCGAACCCGGCAATGTCGAGCCCGCGTGCGATCGGGTACCCACGCCACAGGGCGAACAAGAGGGAGCCCGTGATGCCGCCCAGGATCGCGCCCCAGATCGAGATTCCGCCCTCGGTGATCGCGAGGATCTGTCCGAGGTCGTTGCCATAGAAGTCCCAGTTCTCGATCACGAACATCGCGCGCGCGCCGACGATCCCGCTCGGCACCCCGACGAGCGCCAACGTGTAGGCGTCGTCAGGGTCGTAGCCGATCACCCCGCCCATCCTCAGCGCAAGCTGCACGCCCGCGAGAATCCCAATCGCGGTGAACAGGCCGTGCCAGGTCAGCAGGAATCCGCCGATCGACGTGATGTTCGGACTCCACGGGATTTCGATCGCGAGCACGGGCATGATGGGCGCGCTCTCACTGCTGCGGTCGTGGCGGGCCTGAGGGCGATTCATGCTACCCCGGCGTCTGACGGCGAGACAGCAACGGCCGCGCGGTCACTCGCCTGTACTGGTGCCGCCGGCCGGGGCCGCCTCGTCCGACGTCGCCGGCGTCTCCTCCGTTGCCGGCGGCGTCTCTTCCGGCGCCGGCGCCGGCGCATCGCTGCCTTCGGCCACGCCGAAGAGACGCTCGTAGAGTCGCCGCACCGCCTCCGGCGCCAGCCCCTCGCCCAGGAAGCCGTCCCCGATGCGCACCTCCAGGTGCAGATGCAGCTCGGTTCCCGGCGCCGTCACGGACTCCGGCGTACCCGACTCGCCCACGGCGCCGATGGCGTCGCCCGCAGCGACCTCGACCCCGACGTCGATCCCGTCCGCAACCGATGAGAGGTGCGCGTAACGCGAAACCACGCCGTTCCCGTGATCGATCCACACCTGACGTCCGCGGTAGACGTCGAGCGTCTCGGCGTCACTCGAGCCCTGTGCACTCGTCTTCGCCGCGAGTACCTCGATCTCCTCCGGCGTGATGTCGACGTAGTCGAGATCGGCGCGGATCACCACGCCGGCGTGCACGGCGAGCACCGGTAGTCCCTGCGCGATCGGCGTACAGACGTCGCCTTCGTAGAAGTCCACGCCTTCATGGACGCCGTCGCGGTACGTCCGGGGGGCGTTCGGCATGACCTCGTCCCGCGACGGCAGGCAGCCGCCCGCGATCGGAAAGGCGAAGCCCGTCAGGTCGCCCGGGTCGAGATCGGAGGTGAACGGTGTGGGGGTGAACGCCAGCGTCGCGACCGTGCTCGCGGCCTGCGGCGTGGCCGTGACAGCGTGGCCCGCGACCTCCGTGCCGTTCGCGAAGACGCGCACCTCGCCGCCGCGGTCGAAGCACCCGGCCGCGAGCGCCGCGAGTGGCACGAGCAGCAGCGCGCGGAGCAGGCCGCGAGTGGACACGCGCACGCCGTTCGACCCGTCCACCCCGCGCCCGGCAGCATCCCCGGCTGCGTCGGGTAGGGTCAAACGGCCGGCCGCGCAGACCGGTCGAAGCGCGGCGCACGCGCGCGTGCGACCGCGGCGGCAGCGGCGTGCGCTCGTTCGGCATAGCCGGGGAGCAGTGGCGCCAGCCGCACGGCGTTCCCGGCGCGGTGGCTGAGTGCGCCGGCGAGCAGATGATCGATCAGCGCGGGATTCTTGGGGAGGACCGAGCCGTGGAGGTACGTCCCGATCGCGCGGTCGCGGACCGCACCCTCCGTCCCGTCCGCCCCATTGTTGCCGTAGCCGAACTCGACCATGGCGAACGGACGCGCGCGCGCGCCGAGGTAGGTGCGGCCGCCGTGATTCTCGAAACCGACGACCTCACCGATGCCGTCGTCGATGGCATGCGCGAGGACGTCGCCGATGCAGCGCGGCCAGCCGGGACCGGGCGCCACCGTGGTGACGTCGAAGACGCCGGCGCCCGGGAGCTCGTCCCCGGCGGTGTCGCGATACCAGTGCCCGAAGAGTTGGAAACCGCCGCATACCGCGAGCATCGCGACACCGTCGTCGGCCCACGCCCGGAGCCGCTCGCCGCGACCGGCGAGCTCGTCCGCGATCCGCCGCTGCTCGCGATCCTGACCACCCCCGATCAGCAGCAGATCCGCCGCGTCCGGCAGCGGATCGCCCAGACTCACGGAGCACGACTCGACGGCGAGTCCGCGTGCGCGGGCTCTGGCCTGAATCGCGATCGCGTTGCCGCGATCCGCGTAGACGTTCATGACGTCGTCGTAGAGCGTGAGCAGGCGGATCGGCGGGTGCTCGGCCGTCACGTACGCGCGTCCTCCCAGTACGAGGCTACGCCCGTGCGACGCGCGAGCAGTGCGCGCATATGCAGCATCGCGGTGTACGTCGGGACGATTTCCAGGCGACCGCCGGCCGGCGTCCGCGCGAGCGCGGCGTCGAGCGCGCGCTCTGCGTCCGGCTCGACCAGCGCCGGCTCGATGCCGGCGAGCGCGAAACGCAGGCCGAGATCGGCGGCGCGATCGCCCGAGCACACCACCGAGGGCGCGAGCGGCGCGAGCCGCTCGACGTCGGCGTCATAGATCCACGAGACGTCACGCCCGTCCTGGATGCCGTCGTTCAGCAGCACGAGCAGGCACAGCGAAGGGCCCGCGGCCACGAGCGCGCGCAGCACCTCGTTCAGCCCCGTCGGGTTCTTGGCAAGCCACATGCGCACCGTCCGCCCGTCGAGCGCGAATTCCTCCTGGCGTCCGAACGCGGGGGCGGCGTGTGCGAGGCTCGCCGTGATCACGTCCGCCGCGATCCCGAGAGCGTGCGCGGCGGCGGCAGCGGCGAGCGCGTTGTACACCGAGTACAGACCCGCCAGCGGGAGCGTGAGCCGGCACGGTTCACCGGCGATCGTGAAGTCGACCTCGGTGCGGTCCGCCTCGAGCACGATGCGGCGCGCACTGACGTCCGGCGCAGCGCGCGCCGCCCCGCAGGCCGGGCACCGCCAGTGCCCCACATGACCCATGTGCACCGCGGAGTACTCGAAGCGAGCGCCGCACGCGCAGAACCGCGCGTCGGCCGCGTGCTCGCGACCGGGCAGCGCAGCGGTCGGATCGTCGACCCCGAAGGTGACAACCCGGCCGCCGGAGTGCTCGGCGAGCCGCGCAACCGACGGGTCGTCGGCGTTGAGCACCAGCGTCGTTTCCGTCGAACCGGCGGCGGCCGCGAGCGCCGACGCCCAGCCCTCGGCCACCGAGTCCACCTCGCCGTAGCGATCGAGCTGGTCGCGGAAGAGATTGAGAAACACGGCGACCCGCGGGCGCAGCCGCGAGTAGAGCCTTGGGAGCTCGGCCTCGTCGATCTCGAGCACACCGAGCCGATGCGCGCCATCGCTGCCCCTCGCGTCCACGAACATGCTCACGAGGCCGCGCTCCATGTTCGAGCCGGAGTCGTTCGCCACCACCTCCCGCCCATCCGCGCGCGCGATCGCGGTGAGCAGGTGCGCGGTCGTCGTCTTGCCGTTCGTGCCCGTGATGGTCACGACGCCTTCCGCGAGCGCACGTGCGAACGTCGACAGCAGCCCGGGTGCGATCCGCGAGGCCACGAGCCCCGGGAGCGCCGTGCCACCGCCGCGCCCGAGGCGGCGCGTCGCCGCGCCGGCAACGCGGCCGATCAGTACTGCCGAGCGTTCACGGAGCGATGCATCCGGCATCGTGCGATTGTCGCCTGCCGAAGGCAGGCGGGGAAACGCGGCCCGCGAGACGCGCTAGACCCGCGTCCAGACCACCCGGTCGCCCTCCTCCACCCGCCGCACCCGCTCCTCCTCCTGGAGCAGGCGGAGATGGGAGAGCGTCTCGCCGAGCGCGCTGCGCTTCATAAAGATGTTGAAGTCGTCGAACGGACCCGTGTTCCACTTCACGCGCTGGGAGATCTCGCGCGCCGTCGCCATGCCGGCGCCGATGGCGTGACGCACCTCGTCGAGCCGCTCGTCGTGGTGGTGGAGCAGCACCTCGCAGCGGCGGCGCAGGTCGGGAATCGTGAACTCGTGGGCCGGGAGCGCTCGGTCGACGTCGAACGCTGCGACCTTGCGCAGCGATTCGCGAAAGTCGCTGAGCGGACTCGTGCCTTCCTGATCCGCATGGAGCGAGACGTTGGGACTGATGTGCGGAAGCACGTGATCGCCCGTGAACATCAGCCGGTGGTTGAGCTCGTAGGCGCAGAGGTGGCCGGGCGTATGGCCGGGCGTCCACACCGCCTGGATCCGCCATTCGTCGAACTCGATCACTTCGCCGTCCTGGAGCTTCACGTCGGGCTCGGTGTCGAAGCGGAACGGCGGGCGGCGTACGGGCGGCGGCGGGCCGCCCTCCCCGGTCGTCCCCGCGCCACTCGCGCGCGGGGCGTTCGGCCCCGCCGCACCCTGCGCCTGCGCTTCGTCGATCTCCGTCAGCGGGACGCCGTGCAGGACGAGCCATTCGTCCGAAAGTCGGGTCCACGCGTCGTTGTCGAGCCAGCGTTCGGTGATCCACTGCCACTCCCGCTCGAGCATGACGAGCTCGACGCCGGGCGACTGCTCCTTGATCCATGCCGCCATGCCGAGGTGGTCCGGATGGGCATGCGAGATGATCAGCCGCTGAATGTGCTTCGGCTCGTATCCCAGTACCGCGAGCTGTGCCGTGAGCGACGCGGTCGCCTCCGGAGTGCCGAAGCCCGCATCAAAGAGCGAAACGCCGTCGTGGCCTTCGAGGACATAGGGCATCACGTACGGGAGCGCCGGGCTGGTCATCGGCGTCTTGAGCTGATGCAGTCCGGTCACGATCTCCACGCGCGCTCCCTCCATCTGCGCCGGGCCCGCCCCGCCGCGCGGCGGGACTATAGCAGAGCCCTCGTCGCGGACCGGGCAGGCGCCAGTGCCACACCCGCGCGCAAAACGGGCGCCCCACGCGAGGGGCGCCCGTTTGAGGCAGTCCCGAACGGCGTGGTCAGCGGTCGCTACGTGGCGCCTCGTCACGCGCAGCCTCATCAGCGGATCGCGCAACCGTTTGCTCTTTCTCGTTCCCGTCTGGCTTGTCGCCACTCGCCTCTTTACGGAACTCGCGAATGCCCTTGCCCAGGGCGCCGCCGAGATCCGCGACGCGCGACGCGCCCAGGATCAGGGCGAGGATCACGAGAACGATCAGCAGTTCCTGCCAACCGAGGCTACCCAGCATTCGGCGGTTTCCTTCCCGGCTCGCCCAGGGCTCGGGAGCCTCCGCGCGAGCGTCCGAACATGCATCCTAGCACGCGTCCCGTTGGGGTACGCGCGGAACGCGCGAGCCGGATCTCACGGTGAGCACGTGCGTCGCGATCGCGACTCACTCGGTGTGCGCGGCGACCCCCGGCCCGCGCTACGGCGAGACGCGCTCGACGAAGATCTCCATCACGCCGCCGCAGATCTTGTCATCGCCGTCGGTCGGCTCCGTGAGATCCACGACGACCGTCCGCGGCTGACCGTCCGCCATCGTCTCCATGGCTTCCTGCCAGACCTCGGCTTCACCGCAGCCGCCGCCGATCGTTCCAGAGAACGTGCCGTCGGGCCGAAGCAGCATCGACGCGCCCGGCTTACGCGGCGTGGAGCCGCGAGCGGTCGCGATCGTGGCGAGCACGCGCGCCTCGCCGCGCTGAGCGGCGTCGCGGATTTCCTGGAATAGCGCTCGGTCCATGGTGTTCCTCCGGCACGGCCGTCTGATCCGGTACGAACCGATTCTATCGTCCGACGCCGCGTCCACGAATCCGACAGCGTGAGTCGGGACGTACACATCAGTAGCATTCAGGGGACCGCGCTTCGGGACCCCTGAAAAGCATGAGGGCCGATGCGCGTCGGCCCCCATGCCCCAGAGGGAACTGGCAGTGTCGGGTTGCGACAGGCTGGCCCCGGGACCCGCCGCAAGGTGGTGCGTCCGGGGCTTCGCGTTTCGTGGGTGGTCACACCCGCGCGAACGGCCCGTTCGACCACGTCCACTCTAGCACACGCAGAGCACGCGTCGATTAAGTTCGCGTGATGGCCGCGCCGAGTCGCGGCCGGTCGGCAGACATGCGCCGGCCCGTGCCACCCCGCCGCAGCATCGTGATCTCCGCGAAGATCGATACCGCGATCTCGGCCGGCGTCTCCGCACCGATGTCGAGGCCGATCGGCGTTGCCAGCGGCTCCAGCACCGCCGGATCGAACCCCTCGTCGCGAAGGTGCTCGAGCACCGTCGCGGTGCGGCGTTTGCTGCCGATCATGCCCACGTAGCCGGCGCCCCGTCCCACGACGTGCCGCAACGCGATCTCGTCCTGCTTGTGCCCGCGCGAGACGAGCACCACGTATGTGTTGTGATCGAACGTCATCGCGTCGAGTGCTTCGTCGATCTCGCCACAGCGCACCGATTCGGCCATCGGGAAGCGCTCCTCGCTGGCGAACTCCGGACGGTCGTCGACGACCGTGACACCGAAGCCGAGCAGCTCGCCGATCTCCGCGACGGAGAGCCCGACGTGCCCACCGCCGACGACGACCAGCCGTGCCGGCGCTTCGAAGAGCTGCACCATGACCTGCGCATCGCCGGCGCTCGCCTGTGAGCGCCGGGTCACTGCGGAGCCGTCGCGACCGAAGTAGAGCGTCTCCAGCACGATGCGCGGGAACGCGCCGAAGACCTGGCCGGCGGCCTGCACCACGGCCGCGCGCAATGCGGGATCGGTCATCTCACCCAGCGTCGAGCCGTCTGGGCGGACGAGCAGTTTCTCGCCGGGCCGTGCCGCGGTCGCCTCACCCGCGGACGTCACGGTCGCGACGACCACCGGCTCGGCGCCGCCGAGTGCCGCATCGATCGCTTCGACGATCTGGAGCGAAGCGTTGCCGTTCACGGTGGCATGATAGCCACCGTCGCCCGGGCGCGCCCGACCGCACAGGCGAACGCGCCTCCCGTCAGGGGGGTCCCGCGCGCTTCGCTCCCTATCGGCTTCGGCGACGGACTGACGGTGGTCGGCAGTCATGCCCCACACGTGCGGAGCGCAGCATTCCCGCGCTCCCAGCACGCGAACCGGACGGTGGTCGAACCGACCGATCGCCGGCGGGAAGGGGACAGGTCAGACGTTGAAGAGGATGTTCAATACGTCGCCGTCCTGAACGACGTAGCTCTTCCCTTCCGTCCGGAGTTGCCCGCGGCGCTTGAGTTCGGCCATCGAACCGGCCGCGACCACGTCGGCGCACGCGGCCACCTCCGCGCGGATGAATCCACGCTCGAGGTCGCTGTGGATCTTGCCGGCTGCCTCTGGGGCGGTCGCGCCCACGCGCACGGTCCACGCGCGGCACTCGTCCTCGCCCGCCGTGAGAAACGAGTGCACGCCGAGCAGCTCGTACGCGGTGACGATCGCGCGCGCGAGCGGTGAGGTGGGCGGCAGGCCGAGGTCGGCGCGGAACTCGGCCGCGTCCGCCGGCTCCATCTGCGCCAGCTCCGCTTCGAGCTTCGCGCACAGCGCCGCGACGGCGACGTGCTCGCTCCCGTAGCGCGAGCGGAACTCCTCCTCGAGCTCGTTCACTCGTCCGAGATCGGCCTCGCCGATGTTCACCACGATCAGCTCCGGGCGGCGCGTGACGAAGAGGTAGTTGCGCAGCTCCCGCTCGTCGTTCTCGTCGAGCTCGAGCGAGCGCAGGCCCCGCCCGCTCTCGAGATGTTCGCGCAGGCGCTGCATCAACGCGCGCTGGCGCTCGAGCGCCGCGCGTTCGCCCGCCTTCACCGAGCGCATCTCAGACTCCAGACGGGAGACGCGGCGCTCGATCAGCGCGAGATCCGCGAATGTCAGCTCGAGCTCGAGCGTCTCGAGATCGCGGTGCGGATCGATCGCGACCTGGTCGTGTGGGACCGACGCGTCCTCGAACGCGCGTACGACGTGGACGAGCGCATCGAGCTGCGCGAGGTCTGCGATGAACGCGGCGCCGGGACCCTCCGGGCCGAATCCGGCGACCGGGAAGTCGACCCAGCGGATCTCGGCGTACGTGATCTTCTTCGGCTTGAAGACACGCGCGAGCGCGTCCACGCGCTCATCCGGTACGTGCACCACGCCGACGTTGGGCTCAGTGCGCGACGAGTACGCACCAACCTGTGCCTGGCCCCGCGTCACTGCGTTGAAGAGCGAGGTCTTGCCGGAGCGCGCGAGCCCGATGATGCCGAGTTCCATGCCGAGGAGTGTCGGCGGGCGCCGTCACGCCCGCAAGGAGAGGGCGCCGTTCAGCGGAGCCGGTGCGCGGCCCGCGGTGACTGCGGCTCGTGGCGACGACGATGCTCGTTCATCGATGCGACGAGGCGCCGGCGCGCGTTCGCGTCCAGCTCGTCGAAGGCGACCCCGATCACCGCGCCGCTTTCCGTGCCCTCGTCTGTCCGCACCACGTGTCCGGCCAGAGCGAATGCCTCGTCCGCGAGCACGAACTCGAGCGCAAGCCGGTGACCGGGGAGCAGCCGGCCCGTGCGCACGCTGAGCTGCGCGCCGCCGCCGCTGATCTGCGCGATGCGTGCGTCGATGGCGCCCAGCACGTGGCCGCGAGCGTCGATCCGGCGGATCGAGGCCGGCGCGATCGACACCTCGAGGCGGAAGTACCTGCGTCGCTCACCACGCAATGCTGACCCACCGCCCCACTTCAGTACTCGCCACCCTCACTGGAGTCGCCGGCGTACGGGCGGGGGCGAGAGCACGTTGATAAGTTTCGCGCAGCCGACCGGGCCCCATGACCCGGGGTCGGGCGGCCGCTAGTCGTCGTTCCTGCGGTCGCGGGTACGGCGAACCCTGAGCCTGCGGCTGCCGCCGTCGATCGCGGCCGCCACAGCGACGGCGATCACGATTGACATCCACCGCCCGACCGTGGGCTCGAGCACGATCCCCAGGATGACGCCCGTCAAAACCGCGGTGCCGAACCCCTGCGCGCGGGTCACCGCCCGGCACCAGGCGCGGCGAGCCCGAGCTCGGCCCGTCCGAACGGGCAGCCGGAGAGCAGCGCGCACTCGTCGCACCGCGGCTCGGAGCGTCGGCAGACCTGCTGGCCATGTCGCACGATCAGCGCATGCCACTCGTTGAGGCGCCACACGTCCGGTCCCACGCGCTCCGTGAAGAACCGCCGGTACGTCTCGTACCTCCGCTCGCCGGGCGCAAGGTCCAGGCGCTCGAAGAGTCGGTATGAGTACGCGTCGACGACGAAGGTCGGGCGACGGGCCGCGTAGAGCGTGATCGCGTCGGCGGTCTCAGGGCCGATGCCCCAGATCCCGAGCAACCGCTCGCGAATCGCATCGGCGTCGCCGTCGCCGTCCAGCAGCGCGTCCACGGAGCCGCCGTACCGCTCAACGACCACGCGCGCGAACTCATGGAGCTTCCTCGCCTTCACGCGGAAGTGGCCGGACGGGCGCACGAGGTCGCCCAGCACGTCGAGCGGGCAAGCGAGCAGCGCCTCACACGAGAGCCGGTCGGCCGCCGTCAGCCGCTCGAGCGCCGCCGCGGCCCCACGCCAGGACGTGTTCTGCGTCAGGATCGCGCCCAGGCAGATCTCGAGCCGCTGCGCCTCGCCATCTTCGGACGCGGTGGGCCACCACTGCTGTTCGCCGTGCTGCGCGAGCAACGCGCGATAGACCGCGTCCAGCCGCCGGCGGGTGGGGGGGCGCCGCACGGGCGAAGGCGGGCGACCATCGCGCCCGGTCGGTCCGGTCTGGAGCCGCCCGCCGGCGCTCATCCGCCGGCCCAACGCGGCAGCGTCGCCTGCGGCACGGCGTCGTAGTGCGCGATGTACGGCTTGATGTCGAGCACGGGCGTCCGGTCGACGAGGTCCAGCCCCTCCACGCGCAGGCGTGTCCCATCGACACGGAGGAGCCGGCACACCGTCACCGAGAGCGGATTCGGCCGTGCGCCGCCGCGCAACGCGAAGGCGCCCTGTACGGGGTATCGCTCGTCGCCCGATGGGTACGCGCGCAGCCGGCCCCGCAATTCCTCGGGGATGCGATCGAGCCAGGCGATCACCAGGATGTGCGAGTAGTCGCCCAGCCCAAGCAGCGCGTCCACATACCTGGCGTCGAGGTGGATCTCGCTCCGCGCCCCAGACCAGTCGACGCGGGCGACATCGTCACCGGCGTTCGCCACGACGCCGATCGGGCGCATGTCAATCAGCTCATCACGCGCGGTCATGCGGCCATTCTACGAAGCGAGTCCGCGTCGACCTGTTCCTCGGTGCACAGCCTCACCGAAATCGAGAGTATTTCCGAGAAGCGGCGATATCACAGATTCCCGCAATCACGCTCACCGCCGCGCTACACTCGGCAATGAACGTGCATGGCGTCATCGCCGTTTCATCAACAACGCACGCCCTCGTTTAACCGGACGGAACACGGTAGCTGTGCTATCATGTGTGACGTGTTCGGTGAGCGATGCAACCTGACTACTGCTGTCTGGTGTCCCGAACGGCACAGCAACATCTCCCACCTCCGCGGCCGGCGATTTGCATCGGGATACGGGATGCGCGGGTTCGACGCGTCTTCGCTGACGAGACATGTTATGGCGGTCCGACGGGCCGTTGAGGTGAGCGAGGTTTCATGACCAGCACGGCGCGAACGAGGCCCTCCCGGACCGCCGGTAACGGGAACGCAGGAGGCAGCTATACCGCCGCAAACATCCAGGTCCTCGAGGGCCTGGAAGCGGTGCGTCGCCGGCCGGGCATGTACATCGGCTCTACCGATCAGCGGGGCCTGCATCAGCTCATCTACGAGATCGTGGACAACGCGATCGATGAGGCGATGGCGGGCTTCTGCGATCGCGTCGAGATCACGATCGAGCGCGACGGCCACGTCCGCGTCTACGACAACGGTCGCGGCATCCCCGTCGACACGCACGCGAAGACCGGACTGTCCGCGGTGGAAACCGTGCTCACCGTGCTGCACGCCGGCGGCAAATTCGGCGGCGGCGGCTACAAGGTCTCCGGCGGCCTCCACGGCGTGGGCGCCTCTGTCGTCAACGCCCTGTCCGAGGAGCTCGAGGTCGAGGTCCAGCAGGGCGGAGCGATGTACCGCCAGTCGTACGTGCGCGGCGCCGCCAACGGGCCGCTCGCGAAAGTCCGCGGCGAGAAGCCGGCCGGCTCGGGCACAATCATCCGCTTCCTCCCGGACTCGACGCTCTTCGAGACGCTCGACTATGACTTCGACATGCTCTCAGGTCGCTTCCGCGAGATGGCGTATCTGACCAAGGGCGTGTTCATCAAGTTCGTCGACGAACGAGAGGACCGGACCGAGCGCTCGTACTACTTCGACTCCGGCGTCGAGGCCTTCGTGCGTCACATCAACCGCGGCAAGGGCGT
>JBBDXH010000139.1:10503-22360 GCA_040902395.1 Dehalococcoidia bacterium | reverse complement strand
CGTTCGTCCCACGTGGACGAGCGCGGGGGGACGCTCGCCTCCGACTCGCCCCTGTGCACCTCATCGTCGACGTGATGAACGTGATTGGCTCGCGCCCGGACGGCTGGTGGCGCGACCGACCGGCAGCAGCGCAGCGGCTCGTCGCGCGCCTGCGCCGCCTCGCCGCCGAGCGCGGCGACGAGGTGGTGGCCGTGCTCGACGGGCGGCCCCTCCCGGGGCTGCCCGAGGGCGAAGGCGGCGGCGTGCGTGTGCTCTACGGCGACGGCTGCGGCCCGAACGCCGCCGATCGCCGCATCGTCGAGTTCGTTGAGAGCGCGGCGGCGCCGCGCGCGTGGACCGTGGTCACCTCCGACGCGGCGCTCGCGCACGCCGTGCGCGCGCTCGGCGCCAGCGTGGAGGGGGCCCGCGCCTTGCGGGAGCGGCTCGACGCGCTCGGGGATGCGTCGGGAATCTGACGCGCGAAGGGGTGCTGTTGATCCACCGTGGCCCGCCTGGTCGCCGGCGCACGGGCCACAGGTCCCGGTCGAGGCGGGACGGACGCCTATGATCGCGTCATGGCACCTCAGGTCAGCGACCGCGCACGCGACCGGCTGCGGCAGGCCATGGCGCTGCACACGCACGGCGACGTCGACGGCGCGCTCGCCGAGGCCGAGCAGGCGATCGCAGACTCGCCGGAGTTCGGCGAGGCGCACGCGTACCTCGGCAACACGCTCGTCACGCGCAAGCGCCGCTTCGCCGACGGCGTCGCTGCGCTCGACCGCGCCGTCGCCGTGCTGCCGGGCGATCCCGCCGTGCGCTACACGTCCGGCTGGTGCCGCGAGTTCATCGCGAACGAACTGGCGCGGCCGAAGCGGCCGCACCAGGCGGTCGACGGCGACGCAAACGCCTTCTACGCCGCAGCGCGCGCAGAGTTCCTCACCGCGCTCACACTCGACCCGGACGATCAGGTCCGCGGCGATATCGAGGACATGCTCAACGTGATCGCTTCGGCGACCGGCGAGCCGTGGGACCTGGGCGAGTACCCGCGGGTGAAGCCGCGGGAGCGCTGACGCCCCGGCCCGCTCGGCGCGCTCACGCGCGTCGCTCGCGATTCGCTATGCTCGGGCCGTGGTGAGTGCCATGCCCGTCCCGCATGCCCCGCGCGGTAGGCGCACTTAATGCCCCACCTCGACCTCGGTGACGGCTTCCACCTCTACTACGAGGTGCACGGGCCGGAAATGACGGATCGCGCGCCGATTCTGCTCGCGCACGGCGCGGGCGGGAACGCCATGTCGTGGTGGCAGCAGGTGCCCGTGCTCGCGGAGCGCTATCGCGTGATCACCTTCGATCACCGCGCGTTCGGCCGCTCGCCCGACGTCGAGGAAGGGCCGGGGCGCATCGCCTTCGGCCCGGACGTGCGCGCGCTGTTGAAGCACCTCGACGTCGAGCGCGTGCACTTCGTCGCGCACTCGATGGGCGGCCGCACCGCCTTCGGCCTCTTCGCACGCGAGCCGTCGATGATCGCGTCGCTCATCTACTCCGGCACCAACGGCGGGTGCGTCGACGACCGTTACCGGGTGCGGCGCAAAGAGCTGGAGGAGGACGGGACGCTCACCGGCTCGCTGCTGGCGCGCGCGACGGCTGAGGATTACGCCGGCGACTCGCCCGACATGCACTTCCTCTATCGCCAGATCCGCGGCATCAACCCGAAGCGGCCGCGCGACTTCCTCGCGCCCACCGGGCGCATGGTGAACTACCGCGGCTCGACCGCCACGCGGCTGCGCGAGAGCGGCATCCCGATCCTGTGGATCGTGGGCGAGCGGGATCGCGTGATCCCCGCCGAGCTCATCCGCATCTCGCACGAGCTCACGCCGGGCTCGCGCTTCGTCGACATCCCCGGCGCCGGGCACTCCTCGTACTTCGAGCACCCCGAGGTCTGGAACGACGCCGTGCTTGCGTTCCTCGACGACGTTGAGGCCGGTCGCATCCTGCGGCCGCCCACGCCGTGAGCGCCCGGCGCAGGGCGACATTGGAGGTGCGCCCGGTCACCCCGGAGCGCTGGGCCGACCTCGAGCAGCTGTTCGGCCCGAGCGGCGAGGGCGGGTGCTGGTGCATGTGGCTGCGGCTCACCGCGCGCGCGTTCGCGGAGAACGGCAACGCCGGCAATCGCAGCGCGCTCCACGCGATCGTCGACGACGGTCGCGTGCCCGGGCTGCTCGGCTACCGCGACGGCGAACCCGCCGGCTGGGTGTCGGTGGCGCCGCGCAGTGACTACGGGCGGCTGGACCGCTCGCCGGTCACGAAGCGCATCGACGACGCGCCGGTGTGGTCGATCGTCTGCTTCCTCATCGCGAAGCCGCACCGGCGTTCCGGCCTGGCACGCGCGCTGCTCGAAGCAGCGGTGGCGTACGCCGCTGAGCGCGGCGCGGAGATCGTGGAGGGCTACCCGCTCGACCCGGCGGAGCGCCGCGTCCGCGATGCCGACGCGTGGCACGGCACGCTCGCGATGTTCACCGCGGCCGGCTTCACGGTCGTCGCTCGCCGGCGTGCGGCGCGCCCGATGGTGCGCCGCATCATCCACGCGACCGGTTGAGCGAAGAGCGGCCGATGGCGTTCAACGAAACGCTGGTCGAACGCGTACGCGGAGTAGTCGCGGATCGGGACGACGTGAGCGAGCGCAAGATGTTCGGTGGGCTCTCGTTCATGCTCGCCGGCAACGTGTGCTGCGGCGTGATCGGCGACGAGCTCGTCGTCCGCGTCGAACCAGGGGAGACCGAGGCGCTGCTCGGCGAGCCGCACGCGCGGCGCTTCGACATGACCGGGCGGCCGATGAACGGCTGGCTGGTCGTCGGCGGAGCAGGCGTAGCCGGCGACGCGGCGCTGACGCGGTGGGTGGGCCGTGGGGTGGCGTTCGCGGCGAGCCTGCCGGCGAAGGGCTAACCGCCGGGCATGCGCACGGGCGCAAGCGCGCGGCGGTTCAGGCGCGCGCGCTGATTTCCGCGGCGAGGTCGAGGTCCTTCTGCGTGATACCGCCGGCGTCGTGCGTAGAGAGCGCGATGCGGACGCGGTTGTACACGTTGGTCACTTCGGGGTGGTGGTTGGCACGCTCGGCGAGCGCACCGACCTGCGTGATGAAACCGAGCGCCGCGACGAAGTCCGCGAACTCGAACCGGCGCGCGATCGCGTCGCCGTCGCGCTCCCAGCCGGGCAGCGCCGCGAGGCCCGCCGCTATCTCGCCGTCGCTGAGCTTGTCCGCCATGACGCTCGTCCCTCTCGCCGCATGCACGCGCCGCGCGGCGCGCGTTCGAAGCTCGCACCCGCGGGCCGGGCGCTGATCGGCGCGCGCGTCATCGACGCCTGCCCGCGAATCGCGCCGACGGTACCCTGCTCCGTGTGCGGGCGGGGTAACGGCGGAGGCAGGGGAAGCGAGCGACCGTGAGCAAGATCCTCGAGACGTTCGAAGCGATGCACGCCGGCTCCCGGCCGCTGGCGCAGCGCGCAAGCCGCGTCTTTCCGTCCGGCGTGACCCACGACGCGCGGGCGTTCGCGCCGTGGCCGATCTACGTCGCACGTGCCCGCGGCGCCCGCAAGTGGGACGTCGACGGCAACGAGTACGTCGACTACATCGGCGGACACGGCGCGTTGCTGCTCGGCCACAACCGGCCGGAGGTGATGGACGCGATTCGTGTCGCGCTCGAGCGCGGCACGCACTTCGGCTCGTCACACGAGGGCGAGGTCGAATGGGGAGAGCGGGTGCTCGCCATGGTGCCGTGCGCCGAGCGCGTACGGTTCACGTCCTCCGGCACCGAGGCCACGATGATGGCCCTGCGGCTCGCGCGCGCGTACAGCGGCCGCGACCGGGTCGTGAAGCTCGAAGACCACTTCCACGGCTGGCACGACCTCGTGGTCGGGCGGCTGCGCGCCGAGGATCCGCACCCGTACTCGCCGGGCGTGCCGAGCGGCTTCTACGACGCCCTCACGATCGTCCCGGCCGGCGACGTGAAGGCGCTGCGCGAGGCGCTCGCGCCGCGCGACGTGGCCGCCGTGATCCTCGAGCCGACCGGAGCGCACTGGGGCACGCATCCGCTCTCGCGTGACTACGTCGCGGCGGCGCGCGCGCTCACGAGCGAGACCGGCACGCTGTTCATCATGGACGAAGTGATCACCGGCTTCCGCATGGCGCCCGGCGGCTGCCAGGAGCGGTGGGGGATCACACCCGACCTGTCGACGCACGCCAAGATCCTCGCCGGCGGCCTGCCGGGCGGCTGCGTGACCGGCCGCGCGGACGTCCTCTCCATGCTCGAGCTGCGCGACTCGGATGACGAGTGGAACGCGCACCACAGGATTAGCCACCAGGGCACCTACAACGCGAATCCCGCCGCGGCCGCTGCCGGGTCGGCCGCGCTCCGGCTAATCGCGGAGGGCGATGAGTGCGCCACCGCCGACGCGACCACCGCGTCGCTCGTTCGCGGGTTGAACGCCCTCTTCGCCGAGTTGTCCGTCCCCGGCTCGGCCTGGTGCACCTCGAGCATGTGGCACATCAACCTGGGCTACGACGCGCCCCGACCGACAGAGGTCGAGTGGAACGCGCCCGAGGAACCCAGGGGCGTGTCTCCCTCGCTCCTCCGCGTGCTGCGCTGGGCGCTCTTCAACCACGGCGTGGACCTGATGGGGAACGGTGGCATGGTCTCGTCCGCGCACGGCGCCGCCGAGGTCGCGGACACCGTCGCAGCCTTCCGCGCTGCCATCGGAGACCTGCGCGCGGAGGGGCTGCTGGACTGAGCCGCGGCGGCGGTGTCGTTGGCGCAGCCGTCGTTCCCCCGGGCGCGCGTCCTGGCCACGGGCTAACCCTGCTAGGCACGGCCGCGATCGTCTGACATACTCCGCGGCCGTGGCGGGAAGATCCGGCGGGGTACCCGCCCGCATCGTCGGGTGGTCCCTCGCCGTGCCGTTGATGTGTCTCATGCTTGCGCTCTCGACGGGCGTGGCCGGCTTCGAGGTGCTCGCGCACCGCGACCGCGCGTCGGCCGGCGAGCTCCGGATCATCCCGTCGAAAAGGCCGGCGCAACTGTTGGTGCAGGCGATGCGGCGTGCCGACCACGCCGCCTCGAGCAGTGTCGCGGCCGCCCGCAGTCTGGTCGCTCCGCGAACGGCGAGCGCACAGCTCCCGGAACCCGCACAGGTCGAGGCGCTGGCGTCCTTGCGGCAAACGTTCGAGCCATCAGAGCCGCCGGTGCGCGCTCGCGCACAGGAACTACGACTCGCGCCACCCGCACTCGCGGCCGGCGATCGCGTCGCGGTGTCCCTCAGCTTCTACTACTGCGAAGAGGGACCCGCGGACTTTCCGACCGGCGACGGCGGCGGCTTCTGCGGCCTGATGCGCGATGGCAGCGCCGTCTACCCCGGCGCGGCCGCCTGCGCGAGCGTCTACCTCGGCCAGGTCTTCCGCATCATCGGCGACCCGACCGAGCGCGTGTACAAGTGCGCAGACACGGGCAGCCTGATCGACGGCCAGCATCGCGACATCTGGTTCCGCACCAATGACGCCGGCTGGCGGTGGCAACAGCTGGTCGGCCCCACCGCGACGATCGAAATCCTGCCGTAGGCTCACCCGCGCCCGACCCGCGGCTGGATGCCCGCAGTCACCAACCGCAGGCGCCGCCGCCCGCACTCGTCGCCGGGTCAGTCCGGGGGCCGCCACGTCCCGCTCCAGCGATTCACATACATGATGCGCTTGTGCCTTGTGGCACAATCTGATTACATTTGACTCTCGGCCCCAACTGCGACGGGCGAAGACTAGCCGCCCGCGACCACGGATCCCGGAGACGAGGAGAGTTCATGAGCACGAACAATGGTGAGCGCCTGCCGCAGCGCCGGGCGATCGGCCAGCGCATCCGCGAGTGGCGGCTCAAGCGCGAGCTTTCGCAGGCGGAAGTTTCTCGCCTCGCCGGCATCACGCAGGCGTCGCTGTCGAATTACGAGAACGGGAAGCGGGATCTGCCCCTGTCCACGCTGCTCGGCGTGACCGCTGCGCTGAACGTGTCACTGGGCGACCTCCTCGATCTGCCGGACGTGATCGTCGTCCGCGACTCCATGCTGGGCCGCGCGGTCGAGCAGCTGGTACGGCGGCCCGACCTGATCAGCCCGATGGTTGGAGCCGACGCCGCCTCCTGACCGGCCGGGACCGGGGACACACCCACAGCGCCCCGTCCTTCGTTGAGGGACGGGGCGCTGTTGCGTCGCGCGCAGCGAGTGTCGCGGCGCCCAACGCGACCACAGCGGACGCGCGTCGCGCACGGGCGCGGCCGTGCGCATTCCGGCGAGAATCGATGGGGAGCGCTCGGAATCTGACGCGTATACTGCGAACTCGGCGGCCGCCGGCCGCCCGTGCCGTCGCCGCGTCCAAGCGCTTCCCATCGGCACAGCGTCGCCTTCTCTCCTGTACGGTAGGGGTGCCGAACAGGGGCCGCGCCATAAGGAGCTGAGCATTGGTTCGAGAGCGACCGATCAGCAGCGAACGGCCGATGTCGGTGGGCCAGCTTCGCTCCATGGGCTATGTCGTGAAGACCGTCCGCCAGGAGATGCGCGACAACCTGATCGCCAAGCTACGCGCGGGCGAGGAACTCTTCCCGGGGATCGTGGGTTACGAAGACACCGTGGTGCCGCAGCTCGAGAACGCGGTGCTCTCCGGCCAGGACATGATCCTGCTCGGCGAGCGCGGCCAGGCGAAGTCGCGGATCATCCGCAGCCTCACGAACCTGCTCGACGAGTGGACGCCGGTGCTCGCAGACTGCGAAATCCCCGAGAACCCGTACGCTCCGATCAGCAGCCAGGGACGCGAGATCGTCGATCGCATGGGCGATGACGCGCCGCTCGAGTGGATGCACCGCGACGAGCGGTACGGCGAGAAGCTCGCCACGCCCGACATCACGATCGCCGACCTGATCGGCGAGGTGGACCCGATCAAGGTCGCCGAGGGTCGCTACCTGTCGGACGAGCTCACGATCCATTTCGGCCTGATCCCGCACACCAATCGCGGCATCTTCGCGATCAATGAGCTGCCCGACCTCGCGGAGCGCATCCAGGTCGGTCTGCTCAACGTCATGGAAGAGCGGGACGTCCAGATCCGCGGTCACAAGGTGCGACTGGCGCTCGACGTGCTGATTGTCGCGACGGCCAACCCGGAGGACTACACGAACCGCGGCCGCATCATCACGCCGCTCAAGGACCGCTACGGCTCCCAGGTGCGGACGCACTACCCGCGGACGATCGAGCACGAGATGCGGATCATGGAGCAGGAGGGAACGGTCTTCGAGAGCGACGACTTCGACGTCGTCGTGCCCGAATACATGAAGGAGATCGTGGCCGAGATCACACGGCTGGCGCGACGCTCGCCGGACGTGAACCAGCGATCGGGCGTCTCCGTTCGCGCCTCCGTCGCCGACTACGAGGCGATGCTCGCGAACGCCCTGCGGCGCTCGATCCGCCTCGGCGAAACCGAAGTCGTCCCGCGCGTGTCCGACCTGCCGTTCGTGATGCCGGCGCTCCAGGGCAAGGTCGAACTGGAGACGGTCGAGGAAGGCAAGGACGAGCAGATCCTCGAGCGCCTGATCCAGGGCGCGGTCGTCGCGGTGTTCAACCGCACCTGCTCCGACGTGGCGCTCGAAGGCGTCGTAGACGCCTTCAAGAGCGGGCTGTCCGCCGAGACCGGCGAGGCCCTCCAGAGCGGCCAGTACCAGCGCTTGCTCAGCCAGATCGACGGGCTGCGGCCGATCGTCGACGGCGTGACTCACGGCGACGCCCGGCCGGCGGTGCAGGCCTCAGCGATCGAGTTCATCCTCGAGGGGCTCCATCTCAACAAGCGGCTGAACAAGGACACGCTCCCGGGTCAGGCGCGCTACCGCGGCTAGCGGTCGCGTCCACGAGTCGGTGGCGCCGGAACGGGGAGCACCCATGGCGGTCCGGTATCGCTACAGCGAGTGGGACGGCACACAGGACATCCCGGGCCTCGACGCCGGTGAGGTGCTCGAGGCGCTCTCGGATGACCTGATGAACTTCGGGGACCTCCAGCACGCGCTCCGGAACCTCATGCAGCGCGGGATGCGCACGCCGCAGGGCGGTCGCATGCAGGGCCTGCGCGACCTCCTTCAGCAGTTGCGGCAGCAGCGGCGACAGAAGCTCGACCAGTTCGACCTGGGCGGGGTGATGGAGGACATTCGTCGCCAGCTCGACGAGATCCTCGACCTCGAGCGCAGCACCATCGACGAGCGGCTCGAGCGGGCCGGACCGCAGCAGCGCGACCTGCAGGGCGAGGGCGAGCAGCCCGGTGGGCAGCCACCGTCCGCCGAGGCCGGTAGCGAGGACACCGACGGCGGCGCGCAGCCGCAGGGTCAGCGCGGTGGCGGCGACCCGGAAGGCGCCCAGCGCAGTGAGCGCCAGCGGGGACAGCGCTCACGCCAGCGCGGCGAGCGCGGCCAGTCGCAGGCAGGCGCCCCGCAGGGCCAGCCGCGCGCCGACACGCAGGGCGAGAGCGGCGAAGGTAGCGACGGTGGCGAGGGGCAGGCAGGCAGGTCAGACCAGCCGGGCGGCGACGAGCAGCAGTTCCAGGACATGCTGCGCCGCATTGCCGAGCGCAAGAAGGAACACCTCGATCAGCTGCCCGTCGACCCGTCCGGCCAGATGAAGGCCCTGCAGGATTACGAGTTCCTCAACCCCGAAGCACAGCACAAGTTCCAGGAGCTGCTCGACCAGCTCAAGCGGGCGATGGCGCAGTCCTTCTTCAACGACGTCTCGAAGATGGTCGACGAGATGTCCGAGGGCGACATCCAGCGCATGAAGGACATGGTCCGCGACCTGAACGACATGCTCGCCCAGAAGATGCGCGGCCACGAGCCGGACTTCGACTCGTTTATGGAGCAGTACGGCGACATGTTCGGCGAGAACCCGCCGCAGTCGCTGGACGAGCTGCTCGCCCAGATGCAGTCCCAGATGGCGGCGCTGCAGTCGCTGATGGAGTCCATGCCGTCGGATCAACGCCAGCAGCTCCAGGGGCTGCTGGCCGACAAGCTCGGCGACGCCGAGCTCCAGGCCGAGCTGTCCGAGCTGGCGCAGAATCTCGACTATCTCAACCCGTCACGCGACCGACCGTCCTCGTACCCCTTCCGCGGCGACGAGGAGCTCGATCTCCAGCAGGCGATGGACGTCATGCAGGAGATGAAGCGCATCGACGAGCTCGAGCGCGACATCGAGCGGGCGCAGTACACGGGCGAACTGGACCAGGTAGACATGGACGAGCTGCGCGAGCTGCTCGGCGATGACGCCGTGAAGACGTTCGACGAGCTGAAGAACCTGCTCGAGGTGCTCGAGCAGTCCGGCTACATCCGGCGCGAAGGCGACGAGTGGGAGCTCACCCCGCGCGGCACGCGCATGATCGGCCAGAAGGCGCTCGCCGAGATCTACCGCCAGCTCAAGAACCAGGGCATCGGCAACCACCCCGTGCCCGAGTCCGGCCGCCACGGCGAGCGCATCGACGACACCAAGCCTTACGAGTTCGGCGATCCGTTCCACCTGCACATGCAGAAGACGATCATGAACGCGCTCGAGCGTGAAGGCCCGCGGCACTTCCCGGTACACCTCAGCCCGGACGACTTCGAGATCTATCGGAGCGAACAGGTGGTCCAGACAACCACCGTGCTGATGGTGGACCTCTCATGGTCGATGGCGCTGCGGGGTTCATTCCAGGCGGCGAAGAAGGTCGCGCTTGCGCTGCAGAACCTCATCCGTGCGCAGTACCCGAAGGACAGCCTGTACATCATCGGCTTCTCGGCATACGCGCGTGAGTTGAAGGCACACGAGCTGCCGTACGTGCGCTGGGACGAGTCCGTCCTCGGCACGAACATGCACCACGCCTTGCTGCTCGCCGAACGCCTGCTCGCGCGGCATCGCGGCGGCACGCGGCAGATCCTGATGATCTCCGACGGGGAGCCGACCGCCCACCTCGAGCGCGGGCGTTCGCAGTTCGCCTATCCGCCCAGCCCGATCACGATCCGTGAGACGCTGAAGGCCGTGAAGCGCGTGACCCAGCAGGACATCACGATCAACACCTTCATGCTCGACCGGAACTACTACCTGAAGGAATTCGTGAACCAGCTCGCCAAGATCAACGGCGGGCGTGTCTTCTACACCACGCCCGACAAGCTCGGCGAGTACATCCTCGTCGACTACGTCGAGCACAAGCGAAAGAAGATCGGCGCGCGCTCCTGACGGCGAGCGTTCGCTCAGCACCGCGGCCCCGGGTAGCGCGCCGTGCAGCACGTGCTCGCGGTCGAGCGCGCCGACGGCGCGTTCCATCGTCCCGCGCGGCAGCACGACCCTCGATGCGGGCGACCGCCTGTGTTGTTCGGACCGCAAGGGGAGGTTGAACGCGTGTCGTCCGCGGCGAGCGCCTCGGCTGCGGCGCCCGCTCCGCCCGTGCCGGAGCCGAGGCTCGCTAGATCCAGACGCCGGGTTCGGCCTGCCAGAAGAACTGCACGAGCATCCCCCCGGTATCGCGCGGGTGGATGAACGCCTCGCGCCAGGGCACGCTTCGCGTCTCGCCGTCGCGTTCGCCGAAGAGCGCCACGCCGTGGTGCGCGCACGCCGCGACCGCGCGCTCCCAGTCCTCGACTTCGAACGTCACGTGATGAATGGACGGGCCGCGACGCTCGAGGAAGCGCGCAACGAACGAGTCGGGCCCGGCCGGCGCGATCACCTCGATGCGCAGCTGACCCGTGGACGCCTCCACAACCGCGGTGCGGAAGCCGCTCGCCGGCGGCACCACGCTGTCGGCCTGCAGGTAGACCAGCGACATACCAAAGATCTGCGCGTACCAGCGCGCGAGCTCCATGCGATCCGGCGACGCGTGCGCGAGGTGGTTGATCGCGATGATGCCCAGGGTGTCGGCACGGTCGTCCGCGAACGGCTCGGGCACGTGCCACGGCTGCCCCGCGTAGAGCTGGAAGAGGAGGCCATGCCCCCCTCGCCGCGGGTGGATGTACGTGACGTCGCGCACGCGCCCGGACTCGCGCGCCCCATGCGCGTCGAGGGGGACCGCGTCGCCAACCGGCTCATCGCCGGCTGTGCGCGTGGCCGCAGCGAGGTCGTCGCCCGCGCCCCACGGCTCGACGCCCTCGGCGCGCATCGCCGCAAGCGCCTGTTGGATATCGCGCACCTGCAGCGCGAGATGGTGAATGCCTGCGCCCTGCGGGCCATCGAGAAAGCGCCGCAGGTACGAGTCCGGTCCATCGGGCGCGATCACCTCCCAGCTCATCCCGGAGTGCCCCGGGACGTCGAGGTTGGCGCCGATCAGTCCGCCCTCCTCGAAGCGCCCGGCGTAGCGGAAGCCGAAGAGGGATTCGAGCAGTTCGACCTGCGGATCGATCTCGGGGACGGCCATGCTCACGTGGTCGAACCGGACGACATCGATCACGTGGCCTCCTCGCGGCGGGTGGTCCTGCCTGAGGTCGATTCTACCGGAGGCCCCCGTATGACCTACCGGCGCCGAGCCGTGACCGCCTGCGATGAGCGCGCGCCGGCGCTGGCGCGGAGCGGGTTGCCCCCGAGCATCGGCCGGTGACCACCGCTCAGCGCTCCTCGCCCGGCGCTCCGGCGCGGGCCGTGATCGTGCGCAACCCGCGCGCACGGCGTGCGGTCGCGACCGCCGAGCTGCGAGCCGCCGCGCGCGTGATCGAACGCGCGGGCTGGGCGGTCACGATCGTCGATAGCGAGCGTGCCGGCCACGCGGCTGAGCTCGCGCGCGCGGCGGTCGCAGACGGCGCCGACGTGGTCGTCGCCTGCGGCGGCGACGTGCCACCCGAAGCCGGTGAGCCCAAACCGCAGT